>JAEZDJ010000060.1 GCA_023429565.1 Actinomycetes bacterium | reverse complement strand
ACAGAAAAACGTAGAGATTTCCCGGACGGAGCACCCCTCAGGCTGTCCCTAGTGCAGGAAAACCTGCAATTAGTCAGGCAAAACAAACCTGCATTGAAAACCTGCACTAGAGATTACAAACTCCCGTTGAAAACCTTGCAGTCTGTTTCATCTTTGACTTCAATAACCGGATAGAGGCGACGGAGCTTTCTTCGTGCATCTTCGGCAGTCAGTTGACAACGATGCCTTTTGCTTGGCGTTCCTATCATGGTCCCCGTTTGCAAGTGATAAGTGGAATGGGAAGACTGAGCGGATTCCCTGCTTTATGTGTCCATGGTCTATCTTGCGTGGCATTTTGCATGGGAAATGCACCAGCAGTCGCTTGAGCATGGCATGAGTTCGTTTTTAACCCAATGAGACGATCAAGTACGAGACGGGGTCGAGCTCTACGCATTTGTCTGCGAGCAGCCTCGCCGTCCAGCGGCCATAGCCCGGAGGAGGCTCCATGCAGCTCAAGGCTATGAGGTGCGCCTCGAGCTCGTCGCCTGCCTTCTGTGGAGTCTTGCGCTTCTTCCTGGAAAGCAACCTGTCGAGCCCGCTCTCCTCGACGTTGCGCTTGACGTTGGAGACGGCCGCTCTCGAGACCTCGTAACGCTCTGTGATGTCCCTTTGCAAGGCCTGCTCGATATCTCCGGATGTACCGAGCTCGAGCACAATCTGCGGCCGACTTACTATCCTTGCCGGGTGGTTGCCGGTAGACGCAAAGCGCCTCGGCACGGCCTTCCCGCCGTCTGCCAATCTTGCCCCCGGTTCTACCCATAGCCCCGCAGGCCGCCCCATGGGAAGGCGACGCTCCCGATGCGTCGCCGGTGGAGCGCTTGCTTGAAGCCATCGGGCCTTGCCGGGCCGGGTTCTGACGAGACAAAGTGAGGCCAGGCAGGGCGAAATGCCGGAACAAAATGCGCTCAGGCGGCACGACGGTGATCGGAAAAAGGGGGCCGATGCGCCCAAAACACGCCAATTGTGACATCGGGACGAGAATTCGGCCCGTCTTTGCGACCTCTGCCTCTCGACATGATTTTATGTCTCTTTTTTGAACCTTCTGAACAGGCGATTCGCTGAAGGAGAAAGGGGCGCGGCCCGACGCGACCGTTCGACGGCCGCGATCGCGCTTCCAGCTGTCACAATTGGTGAGAAAACGGCACCGGCAAGGGTATCGGGCGTGTGGATTGCTCTGGCGGCTGTCACGCGGTCGCACGTGATGCGAAAACGGCATCGCCACGGAGATGCGCCCGAACACGCGGCGGTGCCGTTTTCGTCCACCGTCTGGCCGCCGTTACTGGTGATAGGGGGACGACGGCCAAGGGCCGACATCGCGAAACATCGTCGCTGGAATGTCGCAGAGGCGTGTCGCCCGGCGGAAACAGCGAAGGACCCAAAAGTCGAAAGAGTTTTTGGATTCTGAAGTCAGCAATGATACGAGAGATTCGTCCCGTCTGGCGTTTAAAGCTTAGCGGGGTATTCTTGGCTCGATGGCCCTATTCTGAGATTTCATGAAATAATACTTGCATGAGCTTGGGCGTTCCATTAATATAGTTCCTCGCGATGCGGACGTGGCTCAGCTGGTAGAGCACGACCTTGCCAAGGTCGGGGTCGCGGGTTCGAATCCCGTCGTCCGCTCCATCTGTTGATAAGAGGCCGGTCATAAGTTTGTTTTGGCCGGTCTTTCTTTTGACTGATTCGTGTTTTGTGGCGACGTGGCCAAGTGGTAAGGCAGAGGCCTGCAAAGCCTTCATCCCCGGTTCGAATCCGGGCGTCGCCTCCATCTTTCCTTCTTGAAGGAAATGATATGCAGCATATCGCAATGCGGACGTGGCTCAGCTGGTAGAGCACGACCTTGCCAAGGTCGGGGTCGCGGGTTCGAATCCCGTCGTCCGCTCCATTTCGTTGGCCGATATGCAGTCTCGTTTTCCGTGGCCGTCTTCCATGGTATTTCTTTGCCAAGTCTCTTTCGTGCAGCGCGTGTCGTGCAAGCCAACGCTTGTCCAGGCTGTCCTGCGTCATCCCCAGCTTGTCATGAATCTACAGAGAGGACATCCGTATGCCCACGTAGACGGCGGTGTCGGGCAATCCTTCGATGTCGTAATATGACGAAAGCAGAATGGCCGAAATGCGCCACGAGCATATGGTGCCGCCAACGTCGACCGTGCCGGTCTGGAACGTGTTTCCCGACTCGTCGGTGCCTGATTCCCCCATGGTCGAGGTATCGAGGGCTTCGGCTGCTAGAGCGCTTTGAATGGCGGCATCGACGCTGCCCGACGCGAAGTCCGCATACCAGACTCCCATGTCGGTGCCGTCATTGCGGGTGACCGTCATGCGCCATGACCCGTTGAGGAAACGCGAGGCGTCTGCGGCCGAAAGGCTGTTGATGCCGCTGAGATACATGACGCCGGCATCGGCAACGCTCACGTCCGAGGGGAGCTTGAAGAGATCGAACCCTCCCTTTGCCTCGTCTTCCGTCGACGTGAGCTCGTAGGTGGTAAAGCCGGCATTCGCAAACGTCTGCTTGATTGACTCGTTGTCGAGCAAAAAGAGGGAAGAAAGCTGTGGCAGGTCGAGCGTGACGGGCCGCGAGAGGTTCTCCTCCACGGTCAGTTGTGTCCGCGCAGCGGAGTTGTGAACGTCATCGAGGACATTGAACAGAACCGTCCCCCCGATGATGGCGGCAACGACCACGAATGCACCCATGACGACCATCGCGGACTTCGGCATGTCGATTGGTCGTTTCAATCCGCTCCCATCCAGGTGGCGGACCGGTCCGTCCGTGTCGACGTATTCCTTTGCGTGTGCGTTGAACATCATGGCCACTCCTGCGGGATTTGTGTACTTCGGGCATTATAGCATTGCCGCTCGGCGCTGCTCGTGGTAGGATTCTTTCCGCCCGTGGGGGAGTAGTTGGCATAGGTGACTATGCGGCACGTCAACATCTTGGCGTTTGGCCGTTCGGCGGCTGAATGTCTGGTGTGTCTGAAATAACGAGACTCATGGCGCGGTTTGCATTTAGGTGCGGCTGCGCGATGAGTCTTTTTTTGTGACGCATCGCTGGCGGGCGCAGACGAGAGCATCGGGAAAAGGAGCACCACTTGATTGATCTTTCCATCTTCACGACTCCCCAGGCATGGATCAGCTTGGTCACCCTCATCTTTCTTGAGATCGTGCTCGGAGTTGACAACCTCGTGTTCATCTCCATCACGACGAACCGCCTTCCGCAAGAGAAGCAGCATATCGGGCGCAAGCTTGGTTTGGCCGGTGCGCTTGTCATGCGCATCATCTTCCTGTCGTTCGCATCCTTTCTCGTCCATCTGACGGCGCCCCTGTTCACGATTGACCTCGGCGCGTTTTCCCACGGCTTCTCCGTGCGTGACATCGTCATGCTTGCCGGTGGAGCCTACCTCATCTACAAGGGCATCGCCGAGTTGCTGGATGTGTTGGGACTTGTCGAGCTCAAGGCCGAATGCTCTGAAGAGCACAAGGCCCTGCATATGATCAATCTGCCCCAGGCGGTGGGCACCATCATGGTCATGGATTTGGTGTTTTCCATTGACTCGGTCATCACGGCCGTCGGCTTGGCCGACAGTCTCATCATCATGATCTTGGCAGTCATGATAGCGGTTGTCCTGATGATGGTGTTCATCGATCCCATATCCGACTTCATCAACAGCCATCCCGAGATGAAGATACTCGCCCTGTGCTTCATCACGGTCATCGGCGTGCTGCTCGTGCTTGACTCTGCGGGCATAAATTCCGGCATCGAGGTGCTTGATATGCATGCCGAAAAGCTGATGGTCTACTTTGCGATGGTGTTTGCCTTTGTGCTTGAGCTTATCCAGATGCGCTACAATGCGAATTTCCTCGCTTGGCGCAAGGATCGTTGGAAGCAGGATACCAAGGCGCAGGTCGAGACCGTGCGTGCTGAGATGATGGAAGAGATTGACCGCGAGCGCAAAAGTGCCACGGCGGGGACCGATGCCCGCCAGGCTGCCCAAGAGCGCATCACGCCGGTCATCATTGGGAACAACGTCTATGTCATGATGCCCGTTGCCGGAGAGGATGCCACTTCGTTCAAGGAGCTCATGGGAGCGTCCGTCGAAGCCGACGAGACGTTTGGCAAGCCCCTTGAGATCGATGCCGACGATGTGAGCGTGGAAGATGCCGGCAAGGGGGACGAGCCGGTTTACGAGGTTCCCGAAAAGGAGTAAGCCTTACGCTCCGTGAGTGCCTGCGAAAAGGTCAAACCCTTCTTCGGAAAGATAGAATCGGGTCGCCTTTCGGAGAATGTGTGCTGAGAAAGGCGTGGTGAGGCCCGTGATTTCGCCGTCGAACTGCACCTCCATCGGTGGATCGGCGGCGACATGGACCTCACGGGCGCGATGTATCTCAAGAGAGTCGGTGCGATCGGGGAAGTCTCCGCTGCGGTCAAGCAACCCCGCTATGACGGCGGGAATGAGCTCGAAGGCGTTCTGAGCTTTCAATACGATGACGTCGAACGCCCCATCTCGCGGCTCATTGCTGTGAGTCACTGAAATGTCGAACTGAATTTTCGAGAAGTTCGCGAGGAGGATTCCCAAACCGTCGCTTTCAAAGGGCTGGCCGTCGAGGGTGAGTGTGAAGTGAGAGGTTTGCGGAAGTGGATTTGCGATGGCGGCAGAAAGGTACGCCATGGGACCGAGCAGCTTCTTGGAGGATTTCGCGCCGGCCATGATGGTCGCGTCGTATCCCGCCCCCGCCATGATCCCGAACCCGAACCACTGACCTCCGACCTCTATCTCTCCAAGATCGAAGTCAAGCGTGCGGCCGTCCCTCACGAGCTTTGCCAGAGCGTGCGGTTCGAGCGGGGAAGCGAGGTTCAGGGCGAGCAGGTTCGCTGTTCCTGCGGGGAAGGGGAGGATGGGAATGCCCGAATCGTGCAGGATGTAGCTTACGGTGGCGACCGTGCCGTCTCCTCCGGCCGCTGCCACCGCATCGAAGCGGTCGGCATCGGCAAGAAAGGTGCGAAGATCGGTGGTGCCGTCGGTCGAGCGTATGCAGACCTCATCGCCATCCTTGATGAACGCCCGGATGAAATCGTACACGGCGCCTTCGCCAAAACCTGATGCGAGGTTGTTGATCACGAGCAGTTTCACAGAATCCCTTTCTGTTGCTATGATGGCATGGTACAACATGGAGCGAGAAACACAAGATAAGGAACATTCAGTGTACATTGCAGATCAAGAAAATCTCGTGGCGTTCGTCGAGCGTTCCGCCACTTCGAGCGTGCTGGCCATCGATACTGAGTTTCTGCGAGAGAAGACCTACTATGCCAGGCTCTGCCTCATCCAGCTTGCCACCGATGAGGAGACGGCCATCGTCGACCCGTTTGCAGTTGACGACCTGAGCGTCCTCGCCCCCCTTCTGACCGATGGGCGAATCGTCAAGCTGTTTCATGCCGGCAGGCAGGATTTGGAGATACTCTACCGCGAGGTGGGGGTGTTGCCGGTGTCGATCTTCGACACGCAGGTGGCAGCAGCGCTTTTGGGCCATACGCAGCAAATCGGGTATGCGGCGCTCGTGCATGCCGAGTGCGGCGTGTCACTGAAAAAGGTCGATTCGTTCACGGACTGGTCCCGGCGTCCCCTTTCGGGATCTCAGCTTCGCTATGCTGCGGAGGATGTCATCTATCTCCCGCAGCTGTATCAGCGCATGCGCACTTCTCTGGAGTCCAAGGGCCGGCTGGTGTGGCTTCAGCACGATTTTGAGGAACTGGCCGATCCCTCGCGTTATGTCGTGAACGCGCGGGAGCGCTATCGGCGGCTCAAACGCGTCTCCCAGCTTTCTCGCCGACAGCTCTCGGCCGCACGGGAGGTGGCCGCTTGGCGAGAAATCGAGGCGCAGCGTCGCGATGTTCCCCGCAAGTGGGTTATCACCGACGAGCAGATCGTCGAGGCGTGCAAGCGAGAGGCGCGCACCATCGACGATCTCTTCATGGTGCGCGGCCTTTCGGACCGCCTCTCAACCAAGGACGCGCGTGCGGTGGTGTCGCTTCTTGCCTCGGCGCTTGATGCTCCGTCCGACACGTGGCCGGAGCTTGACCGATGCACGCGTGCCGAGCCGAACGTCGACGCGCAGATCGATCTCATGACCGCGCTCGTGCGCTTACGCGCCAAGGAGAACGACGTTGCCTTGCCCACGCTGGCGAGTCACGACGACCTTGCCCGCGTCGCCCGCGGGTATCGGGAGGATGTCGATCTGATGCGCGGATGGCGGCGTTCGATAGTGGGGGATGAGCTGGTGGATCTTCTCGACGGCAAAATCTTGCTCTCCCTTGACGGCTCGGATCTGACGGTCCGGAGACGTGCGGAGGAGTTATGTCATGATGGTGACGGCGTTTGCACGGATCGGTAACGCCGTTTGGTGATTTCGCAGTGTTTGCTGGTAGTTTTTAGCGAATTTTCCCTGTCCTAGTATACTGTTTGAAAACGAAAAAGCCCGACGCCACGCCTGTCTCCGCCCGGCGGCAGGCGTGGCGTCGGACGAAGGAGTGATGTCCACCATGTTCGATTACAGCTACTTGCTGCTCATCGTCGTGACGCTTATCATTGGCGGATTTGCCACGTGGTACGTCAACTCGCAGCTGAAGAAATACACCCATGTTCCCATATCGAACGGCTATACAGGAGCCGAAGCGGCACGGCGCATGCTCTCCTACTATGGCGTTTCGGGCGTCGAAGTGCGTCGGGGAGGCGCCGGGCAGGACTTCTTTGATCCGCGGACGAATTCCGTGACGCTTTCCCCTGATGCCTATGATGGCCGTTCTATCACGGCGACGGCAACTGCCTGCCACGAGGTGGGCCATGCCTGCCAGCATGCCGAAAACTACGTGCCCATGAAGATACGGGGAGCTATCGTGCCAGCGGTGAATTTGGCGTCCAACGCCTGGATATTCCTGCTCATGATGGGTATCTTCCTCCATATCGCGCAGCTCACCACGCTCGCCATCATCATGTATGCCGCCGTGGTCATATTCCAGCTGGTCACCCTTCCGGTTGAGTTCAATGCCTCCCGTCGGGCGATGACCTACATGGACACCATTGCCCTCCCTCAGTCCGAGCAGACCGGCGCGTTCAACGTGTTGCGTGCGTGCGCCCTCACCTACGTTGCGGCTGCGCTGACCTCCATCCTCCAGCTGCTCTGGCTGCTGGGGCAAAACAGGGATTAGGCTCGTGCCGTGTCGGGACAGGGAGACGAACAGCAAACGGATATGAATGCGGCGCTTGGCCGGGCGCGCGCGGCGACGTCTTCGGGCTCGGCTGCTGACGTATTGTCCGTGTCGGCCGCCATGGCCATGGCCAAGGGCGCGCTCGAGAGCGTGACGGTGCGGTTGGTGGGCGAAGTGTCCGAGGTGTCGTGCAAGCCGGGGTACAAGGCGGCCTACTTCACGGTGAAGGACAAGGGTGCCAGCCTTCCCTGCATGATGTGGAACAACCGCTATCAAGCGTCTGGCGTGCGGCTCTCCGTTGGGCAGCTGGTGGAGCTGTCGGGGCGGTTCACCCTGTATGCACCGAAAGGCCGCATGAATTTCGATGCGTTTTCGCTCACGCTTGCAGGTGAGGGGGATCTGCGTCTCAAGGTTGCGAACCTTGCCAAGAAAATCGAGGCAGAGGGCCTCATGAGCCCTTCGCGCAAACGGCCTCTTCCCGAGTTGCCGGACGTCATCGGCTTGGTCACGTCTCCTCGCGGAGCGGCCGTCCATGACGTGCTGCGCACCCTGCGCAGGCGGTTTCCTCTCGCGCGCGTTCTGGTGGCGGGTGTTGCCGTGGAGGGCCGGGACGCTGCGGCCGGAATCGTGGAAGGGATGCGTTGCGTCGTGCGCGGAGGGGCCGAGCTGGTGCTCGTCGTGCGTGGGGGCGGCTCGTTCGAGGACTTGATGCCCTTCAATGACGAGGGATTGGCGCGCGCCATCGCCGCCTGTCCGGTGCCCGTGGTGACCGGCATAGGCCATGAGCCGGACACCTCCATCGCCGACATGGTCGCCGACGTGAGGGCCTCCACCCCCACAGCCGCCGCCGAGGCGGCCAGCCCCTCGCGAGAGGGGCTGGCTGGGTCGTTCGAGTCACGGGCTCGGGCGCTTGCGGCTTCCGTGTCTCGCCGCGTCGAGCGCGAGGCGGCCTCGCTCAACCGCTATGCGGAACGCCCTTTGTTTCGGGATGCCCATGTGCTGTTCGCAACCGAGTCGCAAATGCTTGACCTCGCGGCCGATCGGCTCGTGCGGGCCATTCCTCTCAACATAGAGCGTGATCGGGGACGAGTGGCCTCCCTGGCCGATCGGCTTGCTCCCTCAGCCTCCCGGAAGATCGAGCGTCTGTCTGCCCACGTTGACGCCTCATGTGGTCGGCTTTTTGTCGTCGGAGGCGGTCTCGTGCCGCGCTTTGGACAGGGGGTCGCCCTTCGCGCCGCACGTCTGGACGACTTGTCGCCGCTTGCCGTCTTGGGGCGAGGCTATGCCATCGCCCGCACAGAGCAGGGATCAGTCGTCAAGCGGGTTGCCCAAGTGGCCGTTGGCGATGCCCTGTCGATTTCCGTTGCCGACGGCTCCCTTTCTTGCCGTGTCGAGGGAGCCGAACAGGTGGATACTGCCGTGATACCATGGAAGGACGAAGCATGACCGAATCACTGAAACCCCTCGACGAGCTGACGTTTCGCGAAGCGATGGCGGAGCTTGATGGCATCGTCGGGGTACTGGAAAGCAACACTCTCGAACTTGAGGAGAGCCTTCGGAGCTACGAGCGGGGCGTCGCCTTGCTTGGCTCGCTCCAGGGGCGTCTGTCGGAGGCTCAGCAGAAGGTCGATGTCCTTATGGGCGAGTTGTCTTCTGACGTCGATGACGCGACCCGCGACGCCACGCTGTCATAACCTACAAGGCTTGAGGAGAGATATCGATGCACAAGGAAGACTGTCTTTTCTGTAAAATCGTGGCGGGCGAGATCCCCTCGACGAAGGTGTATGAAGACGAGTGCGTGCTCGCATTCGAGGACGTGAATCCTCAGATGCCGGTGCATACGCTCATCGTGCCAAAGAATCATTACGACAACATCGGGGATGACATCCCCGAAGACGAGATGGGCCATCTGTTTAACGCGGTGAAGAAGGTTGCCCAGATCAAAGGTATTGCCGAGAGCGGCTATCGTGTCATTGTGAACACAAACGACGACGCGCAGCAGTCGGTCCATCATGTGCATGTGCATGTGCTTGGTGGCGCTCGGATGAATATCGGCAACCCTTCGTTGCACTAGAGGCGCGAAGGAGGAGCAAAGGGCGTCCTTCGTGGCGGCCTGACTTTTCCTTTTCGGTAAACGGCACGCCGTTTGCCGAAACAAGGGGCCTCAACCATTCAACGACCATACTCCTTGCCTAAAATTGATAATTTAGGAAATGATCCAAGGAGGAGGCAGGTCATTGAACGTACTAGTCATCAATGCGGGCTCGTCGTCTTTGAAGTATCAACTGGTAAATGTGGAGCGGCATGAGCTGCTTGCCAAGGGCATCTGCGAGCGTGTGGGGTCGGCTGAGGCATTCCACAAACATGGGCTCGATGAGAACGAGGTCGTCATCGATGCACAGATGGCAGACCACAATGCCGCCATGGCCCTCGTTCTCGAATCGCTCACCACGGGACCGACCAAGGCTATCGAATCGCTTGACAGCATCGATGCCGTTGGCCACCGCATCGTTCAGGGGGGCAAATACTTCGCCCACTCCGTCGTCATAGACGACGAGGTCGTCGAGCGTATCGACGAGTTGGCTGAACTCGCGCCTCTGCACAACAAGGCCGCCCTCATGGGCATTCGCGCCTGCATGAACCACATGCCCGACGTGCCGATGGTCGCTGTGTTCGACACCTCGTTCTTTCAAACGCTCCCGCCCAAGGCTTACATGTATCCCCTGCCTTATGAGCTGTATGAAAAGTATGCCATTCGGAAATATGGTGCCCATGGGACATCCCATCGCTACATTTCCGAGCGTGCCGCCGTTGTGCTTGACGAGCCGATTGACGACCTCAAGCTCATCACCTGTCACTTGGGCAATGGGTGTTCGATTTCGGCCATCGATCACGGCGTGGCGGTCGACACGTCAATGGGTCTCACCCCCCTCGACGGCCTTATGATGGGCACGCGCTGCGGGGCCATCGATCCTGCGATCGTCCCCTTCCTGATGGATCATGAGGGGCTTTCTTCGTCTGAAGTGAACGACCTGATGAACAAAGAGTCGGGACTGCTCGGCATCTCGGGCGTCAGCAACGACCTCCGCAGCGTTCGGAAGGCATCCGAAGAAGGCAACGAGCGCGCGATGCTGGCCTACGACATGTACTCGAATTCCGTGAAGAAATACATCGGCCAATACATCGCTGTCATGGGTGGCGTGGATGCCATCGTCCTCACGGCGGGGGTGGGGGAGAACTGCACCAAGATGCGCCGCATGATCTTTGCCGGCTTGCAGCCCTTGGGCATCGTCCTTGACGAGGAGAAGAATCGGCATCGCGGGTTTGAGCGCGAGATATCGGCCGACGACTCCTCGGTGAAGATAATCATCATTCCTACCAATGAGGAATACATGATCGCCCGTGACACGTACGAGATCGTCCATGAGAAGCGGGGCGTCGTGGGCGGCGTGCTTGAGGGAGAGCCTGCCATCGCGTAGCTGGTCGGTCCCGTTTCTGCAGATTTCTAAAAAAGCTCGGGACGAAAGTCCCGAGCTTTTTCTGTTGCGGCTATTCGCTCTTGCGAGCTTGAGCCTGCACGCAGGTGATGGCGATCACGCCCACGATGTCATCGGCGGTGCAGCCTCGCGACAGATCGTTGACCGGAGCGGAAATTCCCTGAGTGACCGGTCCATAGGCCTCTGCGCCCGCCAGCCGCTGAACCAGCTTGTATCCGATGTTTCCCGCATCGAGATCGGGAAACACCAGCACATTGGCTCGCCCTGCAACCGGGGAGTCGGGAGCCTTGCTTGCCCCCACGGACTCGACGATGGCCGCATCGAGCTGCAACTCGCCATCAAGGGCAAGGTCGGGAGCGAGTTCCTTTGCGATGGCTGTCGCCTCGACCACCTTGGATGCATCGTCGTTCTTGGCTGAGCCGTAGGTCGAGTGGGAGAGCAGCGCGACCGCTGGCTCGGTGCCCATGAGGGCTTTCCATGACCGTGCGGAATTGACCGCAATGTGGGCCAACTTCTCTGCGTCGGGCTGAACTTCCAGGCCGCAATCTGAGAAGATGAACGTTCCCTGCTGGCCCTTGTCGCAGTTGGGAACCACCATGACGAAGAAGGAGCTGACCAATCTCACGCCCGGTGCCGTCTTGAGTATTTGCAGGCAGGGTCTCAAGACGTCTCCCGTGGCATGGCGCGCGCCGGCCACCATGCCGTCCGCTCGTCCCGTCTTGACCATCATGACGCCGAAGTACAGGACGTCATCCATGAGCTCGAGCGCCTTTTCGGCGGTCATTCCCTTGCGTTGGCGGAGATCCAGAAGCGTGGCCGCAAGTTCTGTGCGAAGATCGGAGGTGCGCGGGTCGATGACGGTTGCTCCTGACAGCTCGTAGGCGCTCGCCTCGATGGAAGCGGCGTCGCCGAGAATGATCAGATTGGCGACTCCTCTGGCGAGTATGCGCTCGGCTGCTGCAAGCGTGCGCTCATCGTCGCCTTCGGGCAAGACGATGGTCTGCCGATCCGCTTTGGCTCGGGACAGCATGGAATCAAGAAAAGAACTCATTGCACCATCCTTTCATAACTTATTCGGTTTGTATGATAATTCACCCAGCGTTTGAGCTTCCCGGTAAAATGACTCCCGGTGCAATATGCGCATATTTCGGGCCAGGGAAGGCCCGGTTTGCTGTTTAAAGGACAAGGAAGGTACCCATGGGCGTGCAGTACTGCGAGTTCAGAGATGTCGACATCGCCGAATATGACGCTGTGGTCGTCGGGAGCGGGTTTGCCGGGAGTGTTGTTGCCCGGGAGTTGGCCGAGCGGTCGGGCAAGCGGGTGCTCATCATCGAACGCCGCTCGCATATCGGCGGAAACATGTACGACGAGGAGGACGAAGCCGGCATCTTGGTGCATCGTTATGGTCCCCATATCTTTCATACCAACGACAAGCGCGCATTCGACTACGTGCGGCGTTTCACCGAATGGCGCGACTATCAGCACGAGGTGCTCGCTGACTGGTACGGCACCTACATGCCGGTGCCGTTCAACAAGAATTCCATGGAGATCGTCTTCGGCAAGGAGAAGGCGGCGAAGCTCATCGACAAGCTCATCGAGACATTTGGCGACGAGCGGAAGGTGACGATCAACGAGCTCCGCAGCCAAGATGACCCCGAACTGACGGAGATCGCCGATTTCATCTATAAAAACGTCTTTCTCTACTACACGCAAAAGCAGTGGGGTCTCACGCCTGAAGAGGTTGATCCGAGCGTCACGGCACGTGTTCCGGTGTTCGTTTCACGCGATAACCGCTATTTCCAAGACTCCTATCAGGGCATGCCCCTCAACGGCTACACGCCGTTGTTTGACCACATGCTCGACCACGAGAACATCTGCGTGTGCTTGAGCACCGAGGCCGAAAGCGTGTTTGACCTTGAATTCGAAAGCGGCGACGAGGATGCTCCGCTTGCTGGCATATCCATCAAGGATCAGCCGTTCTCCGGCCCCATCATCTACACCGGCCCTCTCGACGAGTTGTTTCTTTCCCGGTTTGGCCGTCTGCCTTACCGCAGCCTCGATTTCGTGTACGAGACGCACGCTGCACCGCATGTGCTTCCTTGCGGCACGGTGAACTTCACGGTGACCGAGGATTACACGCGCGTCACCGAGTTCACGTATCTGACGGGTCAGGAATCCGACAAGACCACCTTGATGAAAGAGTACAGCCACGCCTATGACGATCCGAAGACGCAGACGCCGTACTACGCCATACTCTCGGACGAAAACACGGCTCACTACAATCGCTATCGCACGCTGACCTCGACCTTGCCCAATTTCCACCCTCTTGGCAGGTTGGCCGAGTATCGTTATTACAATATGGACGTCATCATCGGGCGGGCTCTCGCCCTTGCCGACGAACTCGCGAGGTAGCCTTTCATGAAGACCATCACCTTCGCGGTGCCCTGCTACAATTCGGCTGCCTATATGGACGTCTGCATAGAGTCAATCCTCAAATGCGGCGACGACATCGAGATCATCATAGTCGACGATGGGTCGACCAAGGATGACACGGCTGCCAAGGCCGATGCGTGGCAAGAGCGGGTTCCCGGCATCATTTGCGCAGTGCATCAGGAAAACGGCGGCCATGGCCAGGCGGTCAACACAGGCCTTTCCCATGCCACGGGGCGCTATTTCAAAGTGGTCGATTCCGATGACTGGCTCGATGCGCCCGCGATGCGAGAAATCATGGATTACCTGCGGCTTCAGGGGGAGAGAGAGGTCCAGACCGATCTTGTCATTGGGAACTACGTGTATGAGAAGGTCCATGAGGACTCACGCACGGTCATGCATTATCGCAACGTTTTTCCGGAAGGCCACGAGTTCGGTTGGAACGAGGTCGGTCATTTCCTGCAGAGCCAGTACCTTTTGATGCATTCCGTCATCTATCGCACGCAGCTGTTGCGCGATATCGGCCTGGTGCTTCCGCAGCATACCTTCTACGTTGACAACATCTTCGTGTACGTGCCCTTGCCCCATGTCAAAACCCTGTACTATCGCGATGTGGACATGTATCGCTATTACATCGGACGCGAGGACCAGAGCGTCAACGAGAGCGTGATGATGGGCCGCATTGACCAGCAGCTCCGAGTGACTCGTCTCATGATCGATGCGGTGCGTCTGCCGGATGGGGTGCCCGAGAAGCGTCTCGAGCACTATATGGAGAACTATCTCTCCATGATGATGTGCATCTGCTCCATTTTCCTACGGATGATCGACACGGATGAGGCCGAAGACAAGCGTGAGGCCATTTGGGACTATTTGAAGCAAAACAACCCCGATGTCTATCGTCGCATCCGTCGCAGCGCCCTCAATATGGGGACGAACCTTCCCACGCAGCTCGGCCGCCGCATTGGCATCACCGGGTATCGCATGGCTCAGAGGATATTCAAGTTCAATTGATCGTTTTGCAGGTTGCGGGCTCTGACGCATGCGAGGCAGAGCCCGCGCTTGATTTACATGCCGGCGAACAGGGCGCTCAATGCCACCAGCACGCCGACGACCGATTCTCCGCCCAAGACACCGCTTGACACGATCAGTCCGGTCTCGGCCTGTGCCTTCTCCCTCGTTGCGGCTTCCTCGGGCGCAAGCCCCGAACGGCGATGCTTGCAGACGCCATCATAGACAAGCTTTGCCATGGCGCCGATAAAAGCTGAAAATGACAGATAAAAGGGAAGGTAGACGCCAAGTCCCAGCATCATGGAGGGAAAGCCCACCAAATAGAGGATGAAGCCTCCTGCCAAGCCTATGCCAAATGCCGGAAGTGACGGGATGCCCGACACCATGGTGGCCACGACGGAAGCCTGTGCCGAAACGAACGTTCCTTGGGGTCCGAACGCCTCGGGGCCGTATGCCGACACGAGCACGGTCATGACCGCCACAGCGACGAATGCTCCGAGCACCGCGCCGATGGCCTGGCCGAGCCACTGGGCTTTCGCGCTCGTGCCCAACACCCGCCCGGCATGGAAGTCGTTCATCACGTCGCCGGCGAGCCCACAGGCGACGGCGACGATGCCTGCCACGAAGAACAGCTGCACATGGGGAAGGTCGGAGGCGGCCGCTACTGCCAGAAGCACGATGAGGCCGAATATCTCCATCGGATCGATGCCGGTCTGCCCGACGCTCTGCGCACTCATGGCCGTTGCGACAAAGGCGAGGGCGACCACGATGATGGCGGGAAGCGGTCCGAGGCCGAGCGCGAAGCAGATGACAAGCGCCGTGGCCGCGACCGCCAGTGCGGCGAGGCCGGCGGTGAGCCGTATGCCGCCGAACCGGATTCCGTTGCTCGGGGCTCCACTGCGGTCCCTCGATCCGGCACCCGCCAGCGTCGTGCCGGCGTTTTTTGCCTTCCGAAGCGCATGGATGGCCTTCGGAAGGACGTCTTTGAACACGACGCCCACCCCTGCTCCCATCATGAGGCCCATGCCAAGGCTTGAGACGATGCTCTGACCAGTGGCTACGTCCCAGAGGCCGACAGACGATGCTCCCGCGATCAATCCGAAGTTCGCAAGAACGGCACCGGCGAACCATACGACAACCGCGCCGGTTCCCACAAGGAATCCGACCGCCAGCAGCATGGGCGAATTGTAGATGCCAAATGCCACTCCCGGAATTCCCATGTTGCCAAAAAGAAGCGTTGGGATGACACCGAGCCAGTCGCGCAGCGCGGTGTACAGCCCGGCAAGGCCCATGGACCCAAACAGCTTCAACCCCGTTCTTCCACCGGCGTCGCCTGCGATGATCGTTTGTGCGGCGGCTTCGCCGATGGGATACTCGAGCCCGGATTCCTCGATGAAATGCCGTCGAAGGAGCGCGGTGCTGACGAGTCCGAGAGAGACGCCTGAAAGGGCGACGAGGGCCATGTCCATCCATCCGGAATCGCCTGCATACCCGAGCATCCAGATGCCGGGAATGGTGAAGGCCAGACCGCCTCCCACCATGGCTCCGGCCGACATCACCGTATGGGTGACGTTGACTTCATTGAGGCTGGCTTGGCCCCGTCCAAGCGCCTTCAGAAAGAACAATGAGATGATTGCCGCAAACACGATGGGCCAGGGCAGTGCTCCCATCTTGAGGGCTGTGTACACCGATGCGGCGGTGATGACGACGCATCCGGCGCATCCGATGAGGACGCCCCGGAGGGTCAACTGACCCTTGACAGAGTTCATAGCATGCTCCTTTTCGTATATCCGCTTCCCCTTGTTGCGAGAAGTCGGGTTACTGGATGAACCGTTACAGTATAATCGGCACAGACGGCGAGGAACATCGTCAATCATGCAATAGTGTGGGTGAATTCGTTGGAAGGTGAGATTCGATGACTGGGGAGCTTCGGGATGTCCATCAGAAGGCGAGGTGTGTGCTGACGGTTGACGTCGGCAATACCAAGACAAGGTTCGGCCTGTTCAATGATGGCGTGTTTACCTCCCTCTGGGAGATCACGACATCTGACGGCATGACCGCCGACGAGGCCCGTCTCGCCCTTGCCGGATTTTTCTCCATGACTGATTCTGGCGATGATCGTGACATGGCCGCAAAGGGTGGCATCCGTCCCTCGGACGCCATTTTGGCCTGCGTCGTTCCCGGTCTTGTGGAGCCTTGGACATCGGCGCTGCGTTATGCGTGCGGCCGTCGCCCCCTGGTCGTGGGACCAGGATTGAAAACCGGCATAAAGATGAACTACAAGGATCCGTCGGAGGTGGGACCGGATCGCGTGGCGGACCTTGTGGCCGCAAAGGCGGCATACGGGCATCCGCTCATCATCGTGGATCTGGGCACAACGACGAATTTTGAAGTCGTCGACAGCGAGGGGGCGTTTGCCGGGGGAGTCATAGCAGCTGGCTTGCAGTTGGCTGCCCGCTCTCTTGCCGCCGCCGCTGCCCGCCTTCCCGTCATTGAAGTCCAGGCACCGCCTGCCATTATCGGCAAGACCACGCGCGAGGCGATGCAGGCCGGTGTCGTCATGGGAGAAGTCGCGCGCATCGATGGAATCATCGACATGATATGGAATGAGCTCGGACATGAGACCCGCATCGTCATCACGGGAACGAATGCATCTGAATTGGCGGCTTTGCTGTCTCATGAGACGACGCCCGACGACACGCTTACGCTGCGAGGCCTGTCGCTGCTTCATGAGATGAATCGGAGAAAATGATCATCCCCCGATGATGTCGCGGAGGGCGGCGATGAGCTTTTCGTTGTCCTCGCGCGTACGAACCGCAACGCAGAAATACTTGTCATCCGCCAAGCCTAACGTGCCTTCGAGCTTTCGCACGAGGAATCCGGCAAGCTGCAATCTGCTGGCCAGCTGGTCCGTGTTGTCGACGCCGAGATTCATGTCTTCGCCGACATCGAATGAGCACATGACGTAATTTGCCTCAGCCGGAAAGATGTCGATGCCGGGAATGAGGTTGAGCATGCATTGAAGCCAGGGTATCTCTGTGTCCAGAAATTCGCGCGTTCTTTCGAGATAGCCGTTTTCCGTCAGGGCAAGCTCGCCGATGACCTCGGCGAACATGGGAACGCCTGAGCTGTCGTAGAAGCGCGAGATCTGCGCGATGGTGTCTGGATGGGCTATGCAATAGCTGACGGGGATGCCGGGCATGGCAAACGGTTCGCACAGCGATCGGATGACCACGAGGTTTCGATGTTCGGTGGTGAGCGGGACTGCGCTCTCTCCTCCAAGCGTCAGCTCGATGGAACGCTCGTCGACGACGACCCAGGTGCATGTTTCGAGATATGCCTCGAGTGTCGGTTGGGGAAACAGCCGGCTTGTCGGATAGCTGGGATTCGCCAGGATGGCGGCATCGAATCGGATGCCGTGACGCGCCGCCGTTGCGGGGTCGAGTGCGACGAATCCCGCCGGACTCGCTATCTCGACAACGCGATGACCTGCATTTCCCGCGGCAAGCGCGTATTCGGCTGGGCCGGGAACCGACACGCCAACCGTGCAGGGCTGGTAGGTTTGGGCGACAGCCCTGACCATGTCGCCTACGGTTGTTCCCACGAGGAACGAGTCGACAGGAAGTCCGTAGCGTCGGGCCAAGACGCTTCTCATCGTATGGGCTTCGCGATCAGGCGGATAGTTTTGTTCGCCCGCTGCAAGGGCGGCTTCCATCGCCCGGATGAATGAGGGGGGAGTTCCCAGCGGATTTGCCGTGCCCGAGAAGTCGATCCAATTCATTTCCGTACGAAGTTCGTAGGGGGGAGAGAGCAGCTGCTCGGGAAGGGCGGTCACGCAGTCGCGAACGCCCAAAAGCGTCCCGCATTCATCAAGCACCGCCATCTTCTCTCCTTTCCAGCAAAATTTACAGGTCACCGATCCCTGTCAATGGGGTGGTTCGAGCGCTGAAGGGGAGGTTTGTGGGGCGATGGGCGGCTCGGTTCGGTGCGGATCTGCTTTTCATCTGTCGCTCCCGAAGCTCGGTCTCCTTGCGGGGGAATGACTATCCTAGCACAACTCGGTCTGACATGCGTCGTGCATGGTAGACTTATTGCCATCATGAAAAAGCTTTTCGAACAGAACGATAGCAAGCGTCGCCCGGGCAATGGTGGCGATGGCGACGATTCCGGCGTGTCGAAGGATGGCGCGGCACCGGGGGGCGCCGACCGCGCGCTGTGGGAAGGACCGGCCATCATGCTCGTGGACCTCGATGCGTTCTTCGCGTCGGTCGAGCAGCTCGATCATCCCGCTTGGCGCGGCAAGCCTGTCATCGTGGGTGGGGATGCCGACAAGCACGGCGTTGTTTCCACCGCATCGTATGAAGCGCGCAGGTATGGCGTGCGCAGTGCCATGCCCTCGTCGGTGGCGCGGCGGCTGTGTCCCGACGCCGTCTGGACGCAGGGCAGGTTCGACCGGTATCGGGAACTCTCGAACGCGGTCATGGAGATTCTTTGGGACGAGACCCCTCATGTCCAGCAGGTGAGCATCGACGAGGCATTTTGCGACATCAGCCCCACGGCCGTCAACCGCGAGCATCCCGTGGGCGTCGCCCAGCGCGTGCAGCGCCGCGTGGAGCGGCTCGGCGTCACCTGTTCGATTGGGCTAGGCACGTCAAAGACAATTGCCAAGATTGCTTCGGACATGGAAAAGCCCCAGGGGCTCGTGGCGGTGTATCCGGGAGGCGAGCGTGCCTTTCTCGCTCCCTTGCCGGTGCGCACGATGAGCGGCGTCGGAGAATCCGCTGAAAAAAAGCTGAAGGCTCAGGGCATCCGCACGCTCGGCGATTTGGCCGATGCCGATGAGGGGATGCTGCTCCGACTGTTTGGAAAGAGCGGACGGGTCATGCACTTGAGGGCGAATGGAGGCGATGACGCTCCCGTCGAGTCGGGAGATGCCGTGAAATCCATCTCGAACGAGACGACGTTTGCCGCCGACCTCACGACACGCGAAGACGTCGAAGCGGCCATTGCGACCATGGCCGCCAAAGTCGGGCGACGCATGCGCAAGAAGGGGTTGCATGGCCGGACGCTCAGCCTGCGCGTGCGCTTCGACGATCGAAGCACCCGGTCTGTCCAGCGCAGACTCGACCACGCAAGCGACGATGAGCTGTCCTACACGCCGCTGCTTTTTCACATGGTGGACGAGCTGTGGCACCCGGGGACGCCGGTTCGGCTCATCGGCGTCGCCATGACGGGGTTCGAGGGCGACGCCATCGTGCAGCAAAGTTTGTTTGACTTGCCCGAAGAGGGCGGATCGGAAGAGGTGGGCAAACCTGCGCTCGAAGACGAAGCGAGGAGGCGGGGTCTCATCGAGGCGACGGATCTTGTCAAGAACCGCTTTGGCGAGTCGGCTGTCCGTTTCGGCCGCGAGCTTCGTGGCGAAGGCAACACAACGGGATCCTCTTCCAAGAATCCCGAAGACTACAAATAGAGCCGCGCGGCCTTGCTGCGGGGGAATCGCCTATCGTTGGTCGGCGAGGAAGAACAACGCCATGGTTCCGGGCCCTGAGTGGGCTCCGATGACGGGATCGACATAGTTGATGATGACCTCTTTCACCCCAAAGCGCTGCTTGACCTGTTCGGCAACGTACTTTGCCTCCTCGATGCAATCTCCGTGGGTGACGAAGACCATCTGGTCCTCAACGGGACGACGTGCCGACTTGTCCATGTGGTCGATGAGTGCATTCAGGGATTTCTTGCGCCCGCGGACCTTTTCCAGCGGGACGAGGTGGCCTTCGTCGTCGACATGCATGACCGGCTTGATGTTGAGCATGGTTCCTGCCCAGGCGCTCGTCTTTGACACTCTGCCGCCTCGGAACAGAAACATGAGGTCATCGACGGTGAACCAATGGGCAAGATGCAGCTTGTTGTCCTCGATCCAATCTCGCACCTCGGCGATAGGCATGCCCTTGCGGGCGTGTTGGACGGCGTGCCAGACGAGCAGTCCCTCGCCGCCGGATGCAGCCAGGGTGTCGACGGCGTAGATCTTGCGATGCGGGAATTCGACAGCCAGTTGTTTGACGAGGAGCTCGGTTGCCTCGTATGTGCCCGAGAGCCCGCTTGAAAAGCCGATGTAGAGAATGTCGCGCCCGGCATCCAGCAAGCCACGCATGAGTGCCTCGGTGTCGGCAAGGTTTGGCAGGGATGTCTTGAACACCTTGCCATCGCGCATCATCGCATAGAATTGGGAGAGATCGGTGTGGGCGCCCTTGAGGTAGCTTTGATACACGGTGTCGTCGCCGTCCACCATGAAGGTGAGGGGCAGGATGTGAAGCCCGAACTCCTCGATCATGCTCTCGACGAGGTTGCTGCTGGAATCAGTAACAATTTCGAAGCTCATGGTCATGGGTGGTCCTTCTCTCTTTGTCTCGCATGCTGTGTCACTACGTGAAGTATACCCATTCTTTCGGGGGTGCCTGTGTCGCAATTCTGAAAAGTGACGGCAGACCAGCGAGATGCGGCGTATGTTCGCCTATACTATACAGGTTTGAAGCGAACGGCACCACACGAACGAAACGGCAAGGAAAGGTACGGCATCCGTGGCGAACACCTACAAAGAGACGATGAATCTGCCGCGCACCGATTTCGCTATGCGGGCGAATCTGCCTGAGAACGAACCAAAGCGGTTGGCGAAGTGGGAGAACGAGCACCTCTACGAGCGCGTGCTCGAAAAGAACAAGGACGGCGAACCCTTCGTGTTGCATGACGGTCCGCCGTACGCGAACGGGCCTATCCATATAGGGCATGCCTTCAACAAAATCCTCAAGGACTTTGTCATCAAGAGCCACGCCCAGCGCGGTTTCTTCACTCCCTATATACCGGGGTGGGACTGCCATGGACAGCCGATCGAGCACATGGTCGAGAAGACGCTTGGTCCCGAGAAGATGGCGAAGATAGACCAGCCGACGCTTCGGCGTCTATGCCGCGAGTGGGCTGAGAAATACGTCAATATTCAGCGCGAAGGCTTCAAGCGCTTGGGTGTCAATGCCGACTGGGAACATCCCTATCTTACGTTCACGCCCGATTACGAGGCTGGCAACGTCGAGGTGTTCAAGGCCATGTACCTCAGCGGATCGATCTATCGAGGCCGCAAGCCGATCCATTGGTGCAAGCACTGTCACACCGCTCTGGCCGAGGCGGAAATAGAATATTCCGACGAAGAGTCGCCCTCCATTTTCGTGAAGTTCAAGATGGACCGCATGCCCGGAGTGTTTGAGGCTGCGGGAGCGTCCGGCGACGCCCATCTTCTCATCTGGACGACGACGCCCTGGACGCTGCCTGCGAACACGGCCGTGAGCCTTGCTCCTGACGCCGACTATGTCATGGTGCGCGCCGCCGGCTCGAACCTCATCATGGCCCAAGCCCTGGTGGAAAAAGTGGCGGCTATCGCCGAATGGGAAGACTATGGCCTCGTGGAGGACTTTTCTGGCAGCCCCGTGTCTCTCAAGGGAAGGGAGCTGTGCGGGCTTTCCTACACTTGTCCCATACGTCAAGATCTCAAGGGAACGGTCATCTATGGCGATCACGTCACGCTCGACACGGGAACGGGAGCGGTGCACACGGCTCCCGGCCATGGCCAGGACGACTATCTGGTGGGACTTGAGTTCGATATACCGTTGCTCATGCCCGTTGACGACAATGGCGTGTTCACCGACGAGGCCGGCCCCTTTGCCGGAATGGACATAGACGAGGCGAATCCTCTCATCATCGAATGGCTGCGCGAGCGCGACATGCTGGTGGCGGAACAGACGATCACGCACAGCTATCCGCATTGCTGGCGCTGCCACAATCCCGTCATCTTCCGCGCCACGGACCAGTGGTTTGTGAGCATGGAGGAAAACGGTCTGCGGAACAAGGCCCTCGAATCCATCGACAGCGGGGTTGCATGGGTGCCGGCATGGGCGAAAAATCGCATCGGTTCCATGGTTGCCGACCGTCCCGACTGGTGCATCTCCCGCCAACGTTCGTGGGGCGTTCCCATCCCGGTGTTCAAGTGTGCAAAATGCGGAACGACCGTCGCCACCGAAGAGACGTTCGACGCGGTGATCGACCTCTTTGAGCGCGAGGGGGCTGACGCGTGGTTTACGCGCAATCCTTCCGAATACCTTCCCCGCGATGTCAAATGCGAGAAGTGCGGAAGCGTGGAGCTCGTTCCCGAAACCGATATCCTCGATGTATGGTGGGAGAGCGGGGTGTCCCACACGAGCGTCCTCAAACATCGCGGCGATGAGGGCCTCCGCTTTCCTGCCGACATGTATCTGGAAGGATCTGACCAGCATCGTGGCTGGTTCCAGTCATCCTTGCTGACGAGCATTGGAGCTTATGGCGTCCCTCCTTACAAGTCGGTCATGCACTGCGGGTTCACGGTCGACGGCGAGGGCCGCAAAATGTCGAAATCGCTTGGGAACGGCGTCGATCCTGCCGATGTCATGAAGAAGAGCGGAGCTGACGTTCTGCGTCTGTGGGTCGCCAGCGTCGATTATTCCCAGGATGTGAGCATATCCGACGAGATACTCCAGCGCATGTCTGAGGCCTATCGCCGCATCCGCAACACGTTCCGCTTTCTGCTGGGCAGCTTGGACGATTTCGATGACGAGCGCGATCTCGTGAGCGACTGGGACTCCCTTGAGCCTCTGGACCAATGGGCGCTTGTCCGCACCCAGCGTCTTCTCGACGACGTGAACGCGTCTTATGATGGCTATCGGTTCCATTATGTCTATCGGGCGGTGTATGACTACATCGTCAACGACCTGTCGGCCGTGTACATGGATGCGACGAAGGACCGCCTGTATTCTGAGGCGTTGGACTCTCCCCGTCGTCGCGCCGTCCAGACCGTGCTCATGAACGTTCTCGAGGTGCTCGTGCGCGTGTTGTCGCCAGTTCTCTCGTTTACCACCGATGAGGTGTGGGAGCATTATCCGCATGCCATTCGCGACCGCGCTGGGCGTCCTTCGAGCGTGCAGCTTGCCGGCTGGCCCGAAGCGTCCGATTTCTTGCCAGCGGTTCCCGTATCCGAGGGATTGCGGATAACGGACGATTTCAACATCGTTCTGAGCGTTCGCGAGGTTGTGACGAAGGCGCTCGAAAACGCACGCAGCGAGAAGGTCGTCAACAAAAGCCAAGAGGCTGCCGTGTCGGTGAAGGCTCCGCGCGATGTCCTCGACGTGATAGCCCGCTATGGTCATGAAGTGTACGAGGAGCTGTTCATCGTCTCATCGGTGACCTTTGAGGAAGGCGATGCTCTGGAGGTCTCGATTGCCGTGGCAGACGGAGAAAAATGCCCGCGGTGTTGGAACTACCGCGAGCTTGGCGGCAACCCGAACCATCCTCAGGTGTGCAAACGTTGTGGCGATGTTTTGGACGCCGCAGGATTCGTGGACGAGTAGGGCATATGGCAGACAGATCTGGCAGGGGCGAAACCTTGCAAGTGGAAGATCATGAGGGGTCCGTGTGCCGTCCCTCGTCCCATCGGGGGCGAAATGCAGTTGTGTTTGCCGTTGTCACGGTGGTCTGGGTCGTCTTGGACTACGTGACCAAGCGGCTCCTCGACGGCCCCCATGCGCCTGGCGACAGTATTGCGGGACCCTTTTTGGGCTTGTTCCGTTTGCGGCTGATTCACAACACGGGGGCGGCCTGGGGAATGTTCGGCGACGCGACCACTGTGCTTGCTTTCCTGTCTTTGGCGGTGTGCATAGCCTTGGCCGTGTATCTGTTTGCCTTCGCTCCGCAGGCAAACCTCGGCCAAGCCATTGGGCTCTCCTTGGTGGTGGCCGGCGGAATTGGGAATGCCCTCGATCGCTTCATGCAGGGCTACGTCGTCGACTTCATCGACCTCACGTTCATGGACTTCCCTGTTTTCAACGTGGCTGATATCGGGGTCACCTGTGGATTCATTATTTTTGCCCTCTCCCTCATGATTGCCTGGAAGCATGAGGGCCGTGAGACTTCTCCTGGAGAGGAGCCGTCGGGCGAAGAGGGGTCGAAGAGCTGATGGGCAGGTCTCTCTCGTATGGCGTCGGACCGTCCGACGAAGGCTCCCGGCTTGATGTGCTCATGGCGGAACGGGGTCTGTATGCAAGCCGCAGCGTTGCGGCGCATGCCATCGAGGATGGAGCCGTCTTCGTGAATGGCCGGACGGTTGCGAAGAAATATGCCGTCACCACGGGAGACACCGTCGTCTATGAAGTGCAGGACGAAGCGGTCCCCACGGCTCTCATCGGACAGCCTATCGACTTGGATGTGCGCTTTGAAGACGAGAGTCTGCTGGTTCTTTCGAAGCAGGTGGGCCTCGTCTGCCATCCATCAGTGGATCATTTCGACGGCACGTTGGTCAATGCACTCATCTATCATTGCGGGGCGGCGAATCTGTGCGACGTGCAAGGCGACTGTGACCGTCTGGGCATCGTGCACCGTCTCGACCGTGACACAAGCGGCCTCATGCTGGCTGCAAAGACCGACGAGGTCGGCCATGCCCTCATGGAGGCCATTCGGGCCCGCGTGGTTGATAGGCGCTACCTGGCCTTGGTCCACGGAACCATCGTGCACGACACCGGCATGGTCGATGCGCCTATAGCGCGTTCTGAAAAAGACCGCACGCGCATGGCGATACGGGATACCCCGTCTGCGCGAGATGCCGTCACGACCTTTCGTGTGCTTGAGCGGTTTGAGGCTGGTGCCCAGGACGAAGGATTCACGCTGATAGACTGCAAGCTATTCACCGGCAGGACCCATCAGATACGGGTGCATATGGAATATGCAAAGCACCCGCTCGTGGGCGACCCGACCTATACCTCGGGTGCGCCAAAGAGCCCAACCGCAAGCCTTGGGCTGCAGCGGCAATTCCTCCATTCCTTTCAGATATCGTTCACCCATCCCGCCACGGGAGAGGGTCTTCATTTCGTCGACAACGTTCCCCGTGACTTGCAAGGAGCGCTTGACGGGCTCGCCTCGCGCAGCACCGGCCGCACAGCCGCCGGCGAGGAGGTGTTCTCTCTTTTGGAGGGGGCTGTGCGTCCTGGATTGCGAGAGTGAATCAGGTAGTTCGATTTCTGCGGAATCGACGCTGGGCACATTGCGAATGGTTGGTTTGCATGCGCCGGCATCGCCCGTTTCGGGTTGTTTTTTCATCCTCTCGGTCTTCGAAGGGCCGATGGGCTAAACTAAAGCCAATCCCTTTGAGGGCATGTGCTCCCAAAGGATGGTCAAACGGCATTTTAGGAAGGTGATCGCAGCGTGCAAGCGGCACAACGTTGCGGGATTCTGCTCGTCAATACGGGCACGCCAGCTGCGCCTCGGCCGCAGGCAGTGCGGAAGTATCTCGCAAAATTTCTCATGGACAGACGTATTGCGCCCATGAATCGCGTGGGATGGTGGCTCATCCTGCATCTCTGCATTCTCCCGCGTCGCGGGAAAGTCTCTGCAGAAAAATACAAAGCCATCTGGTCAGAAGAGGGCTCGCCCTTTGCGGTTGCTCATGAGAAGCTTGTCTCGGGCCTGTCGGGGGTATTCGAGCAAGAGGGGCGCAATGTGGTCGTCGCCTGTGGAATGAGCTATAGCGAGCCGTCGATCCGAAAGGCTGTGCGCGAGCTGAAAGAGGCGGGATGCGATCGGCTCATCGTTCTGCCCCTGTACCCTCAAAGCGCACTGTCGACCACGGGGTCGGTTTCTGACAGCGTTGGCCGCGAATTGGAGAAGGCGCATTGGGACGTCCCCTGTGACTTCGTGGAAAATTATCACGGTGACCCGACCTATGTCAAGGCGCTCGCATCCTCTCTTCTCCATGCGGGATTCGACGTCGATTCTACCGACAAGGTGCTGTTTTCGTTTCATTCGATCCCGCTCAAGGACATAGAGGCGGGCGACACGTATGAGCTGCAGGCCGGTTCGTCGAGCTTGCAGGTGGCAGGGGAGTTGGGGATTGAGCGCAGCCGCTGGACAATCGGCTATCACTGCCGGTTCGACAAGGCCCGGGACTGGCTCTCCCCCTATACGAAGGATGTCCTTTCCCGATGGGCCGAAGCGGACGTGGGCCGCGTGTTCCTCATCTGCCCAGGATTTGCGGTCGATTGCCTGGAAACCCTCTATGACATAGGGCATGAGCTCAAGCCGTATTACTTCAATGAAATACGTGATCGTGGTCGCGAGCCGATTGAGGAGAATTTCGTCTACGTTCCCTGCCTTGATCGAAGCCGCGCTCACGTCAAGGTATTGTCCGACGTCCTTCGGCCCTACCTCGAGGAGGATTGCAATGAGTGATTCCGTCCCTGAACAAGCCACTGCCGACCAACCCTGCGTGCTCGTGGGAGTGACCGGTTGCATCGCGGCCTATAAATCATGCGAGATTGTACGGGCTCTTCAAAAGGCTGGCATTCGCGTGAAGGTCGTCATGACCGAGCATGCAACCGAGTTCGTTGGGGCGACGACGTTCCGTGCCCTCACGCGGGAACCGGTGGCCGTGGGACTCTTTGACAGCCCTTCAGACCCCATCCATCACATTTCGCTCGCCCAGGAGGCGGATGCGTTTCTCATAGCCCCTTGCACGGCAAACGTCATCGCTAAGATTGCGAACGGAATCGCCGACGATCTTTTGACGACCACGGCTTTGGCAACCACGGCGCCCTTGGTCATCGCGCCAGCCATGAACGTGAATATGTACGAGAACGCCGCAACGCGATACAACATTGGCAAATTGCATATTCGAGGAGCCCGCATCGTCGATGCGGGAGATGGCTATTTGGCTTGCGGAGACATTGGGCGTGGACGGCTTGCCGACGTCGAGGACATCGTGGCGGCAACCCTTGAAGAACTGGGCGTGAAGCGTGATCTTGCAGGCCGACGCGTCATGGTCACCGCCGGCCCCACGGTGGAACCGATTGATCCGGTGCGTTATCTTTCGAACCGTTCCTCGGGCAAGATGGGCTACGCGCTTGCACGTGCAGCGGCCCGTCGTGGCGCCGAGGTGACCCTCGTCTCGGGGCCGGTGTCCTTGCCTGTGCCGGAGGGCGTCAGCCTGATTGCGGTGAATACCGCCCTTGACATGATGGCGGCAGCCGAGGATGTCTTTCCAGCCGTTGACATTTCCCTGTTCGCTGCGGCGGTGGCCGACATGAGGCCCAAGCAGGCTGCGGGCCGCAAGCTGAAAAAGGGCTGCGACGACGCATCGCTTGACTCGATAGAGCTTGTCGAGAACCCCGACATACTCAGCACGCTCGGCGCACGCAAGCGTTTCGATCAGGTTGTGGTTGGCTTTGCGGCCGAGACGGACGATGTTGTGGAGAACGCGCAGAAGAAATTGACGTCGAAGCACGCCGACTTCATCGTTGGCAATCAGGTGGGCGAAGATCGCACGTTTGGCTCTGACGACAACGAGGCATGCTTCGTCTTGGCTGAAGGGGCGGACGAGCTTCCCGCCATGTCCAAGGAACGTCTGGCGGATGTCATCTTGGACCGCGCTCTGCAGCTTCTGGCCGCAAAGACCTCGGAAAGCCAGAGAGATGCGGCTCAAGTTCGAGACTGAATTCAAATCAGGAGGCCATCCTTTGCCGAAGACGAAATTACACCTTGCAAACGCGCTGACTTACGGTTAATATAATCAACGCTGCTTGGGAAGCTTTGAACATTCAAGCAGGCCTAACGGGTTGTGGCGCAGTTTGGTAGCGCACTTGACTGGGGGTCAAGGGGTCGCAGGTTCAAATCCTGTCAACCCGACCACAAAACATACAGGCCGGATATGCCTCGAGGCATATCCGGCCTGTTTCATTCTCATGGTGACTCTGGGTGAAAGGAGGCATCTGGGTTTCCTAGTACCACGGTGTCAGCTATCTATCAAAGCTTTAGTTTGATTATAAGATTAAGCGATATCTATACGACGGTAATCCGTATAAGCGAAACTCTTGTGCCGCTTGGGTGGCTTCGGTACCATACCATCAGTCAAGCAGAGGGACGCAAAGCCTCTGCCCAAGGACAAGGCGAGAGGTGACTCCATGGAGAATTACCGTGCGACACAGGCGGTTCGGGAATTGCGCATGAGCGCGCAATGCGGCTTTGCCCGAATGTGTATGCCTTCAGAGGCGTCCTTCGCAGGTTGGATGCCAACACCGTCTTCCGCCGAGCAGGCATAGGGCACGCTCCTATCTTTTTCATGCTTGGGCAGGAAGACACTTCCTGCCTTTTTTTGTTGCGGCAGGGAGCAGGGTTCAACACGCCATTGACAGCAAATCACGAGAGGAACGATCATGCCAGACTTTATCAATCAGGGATATCATTTTGAAACGCTTCAGCTCCATGTTGGACAGGAGGAGGCGGACCCCGCGACAGACGCCCGGGCCGTGCCCATCTATCAGACGACCTCGTACGTCTTCCGCGACTCGCAACATGCGGCCGACCGTTTCGGGTTGCGAGACGCTGGAAACATCTATGGACGCCTGACCAACTCAACCCAAGACGTTTTCGAGAAGCGCATTGCCGCCCTTGAAGGGGGAGTCGCCGCTTTGGCGACGGCTTCCGGCGCTGCAGCCATAACCTACTCTCTCCTGAACTTGGCCCAAGCAGGAGATCACATCGTTGCCTCGAAGACCATCTACGGCGGCACCTACAATCTTCTGGAACACACGCTTCCCACCTATGGAATCTCGACCACCTTCGTCGATCCTGAGGTGGATGGCTCCTTTGAGGAGGCCATCAAGGACAACACCAAGGCGATCTTCATCGAGACGCTCGGCAATCCCAACTCAAACGTCATCGACATCGAGGCGGTCGCCCAGACAGCCCACGCGCACGGGATCCCCCTGATAGTCGACAGCACCTTTGCCACGCCCTATCTGGTGCGTCCCCTTGAATACGGGGCGGACGTCGTGGTTCATTCCGCCACCAAGTTCATCGGAGGGCACGGCACCGCCGTGGGAGGAGTCATCGTTGATGGAGGGACCTTCGATTGGGCGGCATCGGGGAAGTTCCCGCTGCTGGTTAATCCTGATCCCAGCTATCATGGCATCAGCTTTGTCAAAGACGTCGGCGCCGCGGCGTTCGTCACCCGAATCCGTGCCGTTCTCTTGCGCGACACGGGAGCGACCTTGGCGCCCGTTCATGCCTTCATCTTCCTTCAGGGACTCGAAACGCTGTCATTGCGGGTTGAGCGCCATGTGGAAAACGCGCTCAAGGTCGTCGACTACCTGTCCGCCCATCCCCAGGTTGAACACGTCAACCACCCCTCTTTGCCGGACAGCTCGTCCAAGGAGCTCTATGACAGGTATTTTCCTCGAGGAGGAGGTTCGATCTTTACCTTTGAGATCAAAGGGGACGCCGAGACAGCTCAGAGATTCATAGACAACTTGGAGCTGTTCTCGTTGCTTGCGAATGTGGCGGATGTGAAATCCCTTGTCATACATCCCGCTTCCACGACCCATTCGCAGCTCTCTGACGAAGAACTCCTCGATCAGGGCGTTAAACCTAACACCATCCGGCTGTCAATCGGCACTGAGCACATCGATGACATTATTGCGGACCTTGATCGCGGATTTGAAGCGGTTCGGTAAAAGAGACCGCGTTCGTGCTCGCCAAAATAAAGCAAGCACGAACGCGGTCTGCGTTCTTGGCGCCGAGGTGTCCGTTCGCCGAGAACGCAGGTTTTATTCGGGGGGAAACCGGGGGCTATTCTCCCAGCCATTCGTTGACGAGCGCTTGATTCTTCGAGTTGGAGAGCCATTCGCTGATTGCCTGGGCCTCACTTCCCGTCCCGTACTTGTTGACAACCAAGTCTTCCAGCTCGGCAAGCTGAGCATCACTTAGCTTGAATCGGCTCATCCATTCTGCTACTTCGGGATAGCTTTCAGAAAAGTCGCCGCGTCCCACTGCGTAGATGTTTTCCGCGCCGCCAAGAAGGCCTTGGGGGTCCTCGAGATCCTTGAGGTCGTAGCTGTTGTAAGCCCAATGAGGCTTCCAAAGCGTGACCAGCACGGGTTCTTCTTGGGAGATGGATCGGTCAAGCTCTGCAAGCATGGCGGTGGTTGATCCTTCGACCAGCGAGTAATTTTCAAGGCCGTATCCCGGTATGACCGATTCCGAGGATATTCGCGTTAGGCCGGCACCTGGTTCAATGCCGATGATCTTGGAGTTGAAGAGGTCTTCCTTGCCTTTCAGGTCTTCGATGCTGTCCACATCGACATAGGAGGGAACGGCCCATGTCAGTTGCGCTTCGTCGTACCATAAGGATGCTTTTTCTAACCCATCGCCGTATTGTTCCCAATAATCGGAATGCGTCACGGGAAGCCAGGCATCCAAGAAGAGGTCGATGTCGCCGCTCGAGAGGCCTTCGAAGACTGGCCCGGCATCAGCCTGTACAAGGTTGACCTTGTATCCCTTGTTCTCCAATATGCCTTTCCATAGGTACGTGACCGAGACGTCCTCGTCCCAGGGAATCCATCCTATGGTGATTGTCTTTTCGGAAGACGCTCCCTCGTCTTTCGCGCATGCGGTGGCCAAAAGGCTCAATGAGAGTGCGAGGACCGCTGCCAAGGCGACCATCAACGTCTTTCGTGCATGTCTGCGCTTCATTGGGTTTGTCCCTTGCTTGATCATGTGCTTTTACCTCCTTGTGGGCTGGTGCGCCCGAGACGGGAATCCTCTCGGGTCGCCTTTGCTTCTCAGAACCCTCATCGGGTTCTGGTGATGCCGTTACCTGCCGTTTTCTGTGCCCGTCTGCGATTGTCCGCCGCTCTTTTCTTGGTGAACCGCTTTCCCAGGTACGAGGTCACACGATCGAGGAACACGGCCAGTACCACGACGGAGAGACCGGCTTCGAAACCGAGTCCCACATCGAGACGGGTGACCCCTCGGTAAACCGCCGCACCAAGGCCTCCGGCGCCAACGATGCCAGCGGTGACCACCATAGACAGGGCAAGCATGATTACCTGATTTACTCCTGCCATGATGCTGGGAAGCGCGAGCGGGATTTTTACCTGTACCAATATGGAAAGAGGGCTGGCGCCAAACGCTTCTCCCGCTTCGACGGTTTCCGGATCAACCTGCAAAAGGCCGAGCCTCGTCATGCGAGTTGCGGGCGGCATGGCGAAGATGATGGTTGCCACGACGCCGGGCACGATTCCTATGCCAAAAAAGATGATGGCGGGAATGAGGTAGACAAAAGCGGGCATCGTCTGCATGAAGTCGAGGATGGGCTGCATGATCCTGTCAAACCGAGGATAACGTGCCGACAGGATGCCGAGGGGGATTCCCATTACGGCGGCAATGATGCTTGAGACGAGAACCATGGAGAGCGTAGACATCGTCTCGCTCCAGAGGGACATTCCTATGACAAGCAGGAACGACAAAGCAGTGAAAAGGGAAAACTTCCAATTTCCCACAACCCAGGCAAGGACGCAGAACAGAATGACGATGACGATTTCGGGCGGACCGAGCAAAAGGTCTTCCAAAAACTGAAACGAGGCAAAGAGGGACCGCGATATTACGCTGAAAAGTCCACTGAGATTGTCGGTCATCCAAGCAACGGCTGCGGTGGCTCCCGTGCCGACGGGAAGGCGGAATTGAGAGATGTCAAACATAGGCTATACCAGCTCCTGGGTTGTCTCGGATACGGGTTCGAATTCTCCCGTTGCATTGACGGCTGGATGTTCGGCGCTGTCCAAAGCGGCGAGAAGCGCTATGCGGGGGATGGCTCCCACGAGAAGCCCCTTGTCCAACACGGGAATGGGAGATCTGTTTTCTATCGAGGGGCTAAGGCATTCTGCAAGGGGAGTGTCGGGAGTGACGCAGGCCACCTCGGGCACAAGGCACGACCTGAGGCTCTTTTCATGCCGCGTCTGTGCATCGACGACCGACTCGGCATAGACAACGCCCATGAAGCGTCGCCTCTCGTCGACGACAAACAGCGAATCGGTCTGCTTGGAGCGCATGCTGAGCAATGCCGCTCGCGGACCTTCGCGCAAAGATATTCGCGCAATGGGATCGGCCATGATGTTGCCGGCTGTCAGCACGCGCGAACGGTCGACGGCCTCGACGAAGGATGCCACATAGTCGTCGACGGGGTTTTGAAGGATGTCCTCTCCTGTTCCCACCTGCACGATGCGCCCACCGCGCATGATGGCTATGCGATCTCCCAGATACATGGCTTCATTCAGATCGTGAGTGATGAAGACGATCGTCTTCTGAAGATCTTTCTGAAGGGAGATGAGCTGTTCCTGCATCCCTCTGCGGATCAGGGGATCCAGCGCAGAGAATGCTTCGTCCATGAGAAGGATGTCAGTGTCGGCGGCAAGGGCTCGGGCCAAGCCGACACGCTGCTTCATGCCTCCTGACAGTTCGTCGGGATAGGAGTTTTCCCATCCCGAAAGCCCGACGGTCTCAAGCGATTCCATCGCATGGGACCGTCGCTCGTCGCGAGAGAGGTGCTGCATCCTGTTTCCCCACATGACGTTTTCCAAGACGGTGCGATGGGGAAAGAGCCCGAAGTTTTGAAAAACCATGCTGACATGCTCTGCGCGCAAGGACCTCAGCTCTTTGGGATTCATACTCGTTATCTCTGTTCCATCGATTTTGATGGAGCCGGTCGTGGGCGCATGAAGCAGGTTAAGGCACCGGATCAACGTTGATTTGCCGGATCCCGACAGGCCCATGATCACAAACACCTCCCCTGAGCGGATGTTCAGGGAAACATCGATGACGGCTGGGGTTGCCCCCGTTCGTTTATGCACGCTTTCTCGGTCGCAACCTGAACGAAGCAGATCGAGCGCTTCGCTTTTTCTGTGGCCAAAAATTTTATGGACGTTCTTTATTTCGATGGTGCTCATGATTCTCCTCACAAAATGACAAAGGACGAGGGCATGCCGAAGGCGCCATGGGTAGAATTTGGGATGATTGACCTTTTTAGGGTAACGGAAAACAATAAAACGCGCAAATGGCGGCTTCTGCACCTTGCTGCGAAAAGCGCATTGTAAAGCTTTTTCGAGCAGAACCGTATTGCGTTGGCGTATGAGAACGGAGGAAACGCAATCACGTTGACCAAGGAATTTGAACAGCTAAAACACTATAAGCAGCCGCTGTGAGGCATACGTGCTGAAAAGCAACGGTGATGCAATTGGGGCCAAAAGGATACGTTGCGTCCTCGAAATACTGCCATGTATTAGAAAAAAGTGGCTAGGGCAGTAACGTTTTGCGTTTCTGGTGTCTCTTCTTCGGATTTCTGACACCATAGCCCCTTGGGTTATATGTTGACTAAGGGGCTATGGCTCAAAACGGCATCCGAACGGATTAGGAAAGGAGGGAGATTGTTGTACCATTGATGGTGACTGAAGCTATCGCATCTATATTCATAAACGTGTCGAACATGATGCTTTTATTACAGGAGGTCGATTCTCCCTTCGTTTGCGTGCTTCCACCCCCATCCGATGAATTGAGCTCGATGGTTGTGCCGTCTTTCATATTTACCGCTATTGGAAAGCTGAGGAAACGATCCATTTGACTTTGGCTGTTATTTGACAATTTGCCGGAATCCTGATCATTCCATGACATTGTGTCAAGCACCGTGTACTCGAGGGTGAGGGCGATCGGCGAGATGCTGGCGGAATCAATTGTCGCGTTCATCCCATTCAGGTCAAATTCCTGTCCAGAAGCGAGCTCAACAGATGTGTCTTCGTAGTCGATCTCGAATTTCATCCTCCACGTTCCTTCGCTGATGATATGTCTGCCATTGTCGGTGAACATGTTCAAATCCTTGAGCTCAATGTGCGCCGTCCTTCCAATGATATTGTCTCCGCCGCTGGAAACTGACATTTTCTCGACGTATTGGATGGCGTTATCCGCTGGATCAGCATCATAGAAAAAGGAACTGCCGTTGGCTGAATTCATTCCGTCGACGAGAATACCTGATGAGTCGCTGAATCCCAGTGGGAGTAAACCGTTTTCTAGCGCTTCGATGCCCTCAAATGCCGTCCCATCGTCCTTTGCTATCGTGAAGACGATGGCATAATTTGTTCTGTCACCAACTATGGCATCTGCCGTTATCGTTACACCATTCGATGACGCGCTTGCGCCGATCGGTCGACCTATTTTATCCACGACTTGGGTTTGTGCCGGTGGACCACCGAACAGATCGCCAATCAATGTTTTGACGCCAATAAGAGTACCTGAAGCATATGCACCTCCGCCAATTCCGACAACCAACAGAAGAGCTGCTGCGCATGCGGCGGCATAGCGCAAAGGGAACTTCCCGCCACGGGTTGCACGCGGGGAAGGCTGGACGCTTGACGCTGGTTTGGTTTGCTCCCCGTCGTGGGCCAGGGTCAGGTTGCGCAGTATTCGTTTTTTCTCCTCCTCTGAAAACTGAAGGCGCCCCATTGCTTCCTTATAGCTGTTATTCATGGTCCATTCCTTTCAGTGTCAGTTGCAGCTTCTTGCGTGCTCGACAGAGGTGTGTGCTTATTGCGGCGATGCTTCGGCCGGTCATGCTGCTGATCTCTCGAATCGAATATCCTTCGAAGTAATGAAGGTAGATAGCTTCGCGATACTTGTCCGGAAGGGTCATCACGCCCTTGAGCACGTCGTCGTCAGGGGGTGCTGGCGCCACGACGTTTTCTGCTGCGCTCAAATTGATTGAGGTTCGACGAAATCCGCTCCGCAACGTGTCTTTGCAAGCATTGGCCGTCGTGCGAATAATCCACGCCTTTTCATGGTCCCGGTTTTCGAAAGAATGATTCCGTTTGAGTAATTTAAGAAAAACTATTTGGCAGATGTCTTCGGCATCATGCGTTGACTTCAAATAGGTATAGCTCAGTCGCAGTATGAGATTGGAGTACGTTTTCACCACCCTTTCGGCTTTGGCTTCACGGATTTGACTGTTTTCCATTCGCTTGTTCCATCCTCTCGATAACCCGATTCTATTTCGGATATCAGGTAACGTTGCTTCTCCTACAATACGAACCAGAGGTGCCATTCCTGACACTATATTTTTCAATGAGGAAAAATTTCTCTGTCATTTATGCAAAAAGCATGTGCAGGTCTTTCCTTTTCGGCTGCGGGGAGCTTTCCGGAGAGGGAAGGGTTGTCCCTTTCTCGGCGCTTTCGTATACTGGCTTCGTTCGGGATGACCCGAATCTCAAAGGGGCGGCTTGCTTTCCTGAGAGAGCCCTCCTTGGGCATGTCTGCCGGGACAACCCGGGAATTTCTCAAACGGCGATGGGCTCAGCTGGCTTTTGGGGTAAATCCTTCGATCTGCCGCCGTTCGTGCGTGTTCAGGGAGTATTGGCAATGGAACAGCAAAGGGAGGCGTCTCGGCACCGCGGGGATGGGGGCGGGGCTCTGCATCGTGGGGATAGCGCGAAGATGGAACGCATGGGAACCGAAAGCACGCTGAGGCTGTTGCTCGAGTTTTCGATTCCCGCCGTCTTCGGCGTGCTGGTGCAGACGCTTTACAACGTCATTGACGCCGTGTATGTCGGAGCGGCCGTGGGGGAGGTCGGTCTTGCTGCCACCACGGTGGCCAACCCCGCCATGATGTTCATGGTTGCCATCGCCATGCTTCTTGGCGTGGGCGGAAACGCCCTCGCGGCCATCAAGCTGGGCGAGCGCAGGAAGCCCGTTGCCCAAAGAGCGGTGGGCAACAGCTTTGTGCTTCTGTTGGGAGCGGGGGTTCTCATTTGGCTCGTCGGATTGGTGGCGCTTGATCCCATTCTGCGTCTTTCGGGTGCTGACGAAGTCGTGCTGCCGCATGCGCATGCGTTCATGGTCGTCATCGTGGCGGGCTGTCCCCTTCAGTTCATCGCCTTTGGCATGAACAATTTCATCCGCACGGCAGGCCACCCCAACCGGGCACTCGGCTCGATGCTTGTGGGCACAGGGGCAAACGTGGTGCTGGGATACCTGTTCATCATCGTGTTCGAAGGAGGCATGACGGGTGCGGGGTTGGCAACCGTCTGCTCTTGGGCTCTGTCGGCGGCATTCGTCATGCAGTTTTTCCTGAAGAGGGATTCTCCCATGCCTTTGCGGCGCGACATGCTTGGGCTGAAGCCCAAGGTTGCCCTTCGCATCTGCGCTCTCGGCGTTGCCCCCTCGATCATGGAGATGGGCTTCGCCGTCTCAAACACCATCATGAACAATCTGCTCATGGGCTACGGTGCCTTTGATCCGCTGGGGTCAGAGGGGGCGCTCGCTGTCATGAGGGTCTTGTCGGCCGTTGGCATGTTTACCATCATGCCCTCGATGGGCATTGCCATGGGTGCCCAGCCCATCATCGGCTACAACTATGGTGCGCGGAGGTTCGGGCGCATGAAGCGCACGCTTCGTCAGGCGGTGGTTCTCGGCATCGCCATCACGACGCCCCTCTGGCTCACGGTTTTGTTCTTCCCCGATCTCTATGCTCATCTGTTCAGCCTTCCTGAAGCGTATCTTGGAGCAACGGCATGGGCCCTGGTCGCCTACCTCATCTTCATCCCCATTCTTCCCATTGCCCTCATTGGCGCAAACTATTTCGATGCCACAGGCCAGGCGCTCAAGGCGACGCTGCTCACGTTGACGCGTCAAATCTTGTTCTTCATCCCTCTTTTGCTGGCAAGTCCGCATCTGTTGCCCCTGATCCTTCCTTTGACGCCTCTGCAGAGCATATTCTTTGCGCCGTCTCTTTCCGACATCACGTCAACCTTTCTCGTCGTTTCGTTCTTGATGGCTGAAAGGAGAAGGCTGCGCATGCTGGAGGACTGCGATCGCAAGGCGCTCCCCTAGGAGTATCGCGGATGCCTTTAGGGGCTTTGCTTCGTCGTGCTTATGGGGGCTGCGGAAACGTTGCGGGCCACACACCTCCCTTGGTCGAGACGTCTCCGCCCGCCGACTTTTTCCTCCCGTTTCCGACGGTTCGCACGCTTTTCCAGCCCTTTTACCGAGCAAACCCCGCCCGATACGGACGACTGAAAGGTTCTTGGCTCTTTTCTTTGATAGAGTGCTCACTGGACGACGGTTTGTCGTTTCCCCGCGTCTGTCAACATACGTGCAAGTAAAACGGAAAGAGCAAAGGGGGAGGCTACGTGGCTATGCTCGGGTTTTTGATCATTTTCCCACTGGTCGTTGCCGGTGTGATGCTGGCCGTGCGCAACAACCAGGCGCGAAACGTGATCGTCATCGCTTCCGGTCTCGTTATCGGTTTGGCATCGATAGGGCTGGTTGTCGCCTATATTGGAGCGCCTCGGGTTTCGTTCGAGCTCCAATCGCCGGTTGCAGACTACGCATGTACCGTGGTGAGCGTGCTGATTGCCGCTGCCATCCTGTACTACGGCATTCGCTACAAGAATACGTTGGCATGCGTCCTTGCCGTCATTCAGACGGTCGGGTCCTTGGTGTTCGAATTTGGCTTTGCCCACGGGATCGCCGTGCCCGACGCCTTGTATCTCGATTCGCTTTCGCTCCTCATGGCGTTCATCATCGGCGTTGTCGGTTCTGGGATCTGCGTGTATGCCCTTGGTTATATGAAAGACTTCCAGGAACACGAACCTGAGGGTTCCAAGGATCGTCGACCGACGTTCTTTGCCCTCATGTTCGTGTTCCTCTCGGCCATGTTCGTCATCGTGTTTTCGAATAACATGGTATGGATGTTCACGGGGTGGGAAGTCACCACCGTATGCTCGTTTCTCCTCATTGCCTACACGCGCACCGAAGAGGCCATCAAGAATGCGTTTCGCCAGATCATCATGAACATGCTGGGTGGCATCGCTTTTCTTGCCGCCCTGTGGCTCATCGTGCTGCAGTTCGGCACCCTGTCCTTCTTGGAATTCTTGGAAATCGGCACGCACTATCCGCTTCTCGTGGTGCTTCCGGTGACGGCCCTCGCCTTCGCGGGACTGACGAAGGCGGCCCAGATGCCTTTCCATACCTGGTTGCTGGGGGCCATGGTTGCCCCGACGCCAACGTCGGCCCTCCTTCATTCCTCCACGATGGTCAAAGCCGGCGTCTTCTTGCTGGTGAAGCTTGCCCCGGTGTTTTACGCAGGGACAACGAGCCTGCAAGGCGGGTTCATTTCAGCCGTCCCAAGCCTTATGGTTGTGCTCGTCGGCGGGGTGACCTTTCTCCTCTGCTCGTTCATGGCCATTTCACAAAGCAATGCCAAGCGGGTCCTGGCCTATTCGACCATTGCTAACTTGGGCCTGATCATCGCCTGCGCGGGGGTGGGCACGCCCGAGGCCGTCTGGGCCGCCACCTTCCTGGTGCTCTTCCATGCGGTGGCCAAATCGCTGCTGTTCCTCTGCGTCGGCACAGCCGAGCATCACATAGGAAGTCGCGATATCGAGGATATGGACCTTCTGTTTGAGCGCATGCCGCGGTTGGCGCGCCTCATGATGCTGGGCATCATGGGAATGTTCATCGCCCCCTTTGGCATGCTCATCGCGAAATGGGCCACGCTCGTCTCCTTTGTCGAGACGGGCCAGGTCGCCCTCATCATCATCTTGGCATTCGGCTCGGCAGCCACCTTCATGTTCTGGGCCAAATGGCTCGGTAAGCTTTCGGGCATTGCCGGGCAGCCCGCCAATGAGGAGCGCACGGTGCATGGAAGCGAGTGGGCCTCGCTCTTGCTCATGGCTGCACTTGTTGTCCTGTGCTGCGTGTTTCTGCCCGTCATATCATGGGTCATCGTCGAGCCCTATGTGTTCGGCGTCTATGGCTCGTTTGGGCAGGATATCTCGTCGGCCAACCTGTGGATCGCCTCCATCGCGTCCGCGTTCATGGTCATCGTCCTGTTCGCTGGCCTCGGTCGAAGCAAGGCGAAAAAGGTTGACGTCTACCTATCGGGCGTGAGCCAAGACAACGCTGACCGCACGTTCCGGAACTCGATGTCAGGCGAAACCAACGCGACTGCTCGAAACTGGTATCTGACGGACGTCTTCGGAGAGCAGCGTCTCGCGCCCATCGGCACCATCATGTGCACGGTCGTGATCATTGTGGCCTTTGCGGCATCGGCTGTGGCCGTGCCGGGATTGTTCTAGGAGGGGAGGAGATACCATGTCATATCTGCCTGTCATCATAGGGACCCTCGCCTTTGTCATCCTTGCTCCCGTAGTTGGGTGTCTGATTGCCGGTCTTGATCGCAAAATATCCGCCCGGATGCAGGGACGCGTGGGTCCGCCTTTGCTTCAGCCCTATTACGACGTGCGAAAGCTCATCGAAAAGGACAACGTATCGGTTAACTCCACGGAGGGCGTTTACGTCACCTGTGCTCTCGTGTTCACGATGATAGCCGGCGGCGTCTTCTATTCGGGTGGCAACTTGCTTATGAGCGTGTTCCTCGTCACCTTGTCGGGGCTGCTCTTCATCATCGCGGCCTACTCCTCGCGCTCGCCTTATGCCGAGATTGGCGCAAATCGTGAAACGTTGCAGGTCATGGCTTATGAGCCCATGGTCCTGTTCATGGCGGTTGCCTTCTACATGGCCGCTGGCACGTTTGACGTCGCGGGGATTTTCGAGCTTGACGCTCCGGTTGTCTCGACTATCTGGCTTGTGTTCCTGGGCTTCCTGTTCATCTTGACCATAAAGCTTCGCAAGTCGCCTTTTGACCTCTCTTATTCCCACCATGCACATCAGGAGATCGTCAAGGGCATAACGACCGAGATGAGCGGCAAGACGCTTGCGAAGGTCGAGATCATGCACTGGTGTGAAAATGTGCTGTTTCTTGGCTGGGTGGGCATGTTCTTCGTGTGGGCCAACCCGCTTTCCCTCGTGCTTGCGATTATTGTTGTACTGCTCACGTACTTTCTCGAGATATGGATCGACAATAATTTCGCACGCGTGAAGTGGCAGCTTTTGCTCAAGTCGGCATGGATCGTTGCACTCGTCGCCGGTGGCGTGAATATCGCGGTCCTCTCGTACCTGCCGTATCTGTAAAGGAGCATTCATGACGTTTGCTACGAAATCCCCGTGGGTCATCCATTACGATGGATCGAGCTGCAACGGATGTGACATCGAGATATTGGCGGCGCTGTGCCCCGGATATGACGTCGAGCGTTTTGGCATCATAAACACGGGCAACCCCAAGCATGCTGACATCTTTTTGGTGACCGGATCGGTCAACGAACAGAACATAAAGGTCGTTCAGGAGATATACAACCAGATGGTCGAGCCTAAAGTGGTTATCGCTTGCGGCATCTGTGCCTGTTCGGCTGGCATCTTTCACGATTGCTACAATGTAATTGGCGGTGTTGACCAGGCCATCCCTGTTGACGTTTACGCGCCGGGGTGTGCGGTGCGCCCCGAAGCCATCATCGATGCCGTCGTGCAGGGGCTCGGCATTCTCGAAGAGAAGTCGAAGGCCTTGCAGGCGCAGAAGAAGGGGGCATAATATGAGTTTTGAGAGCGTGTTCCTTCCCCTTGCCGTTGAAGACCTGCCCGCGCTTGCCGCCGATCGGAAGGCGAACGGGTGGCGCTACGTGCAGATGCTTGCCGTGAACACCGAAGATGGCATTGATCTGATATATTCGTTCATGAAAGACGGATTGCTCGAAAACCACGAGATCAAGGGTGTCAGCAAAAACACGACCGTGCCGAGCGTGACCGATCAGTTCTTGGCGGCATTCGTGTTTGAGAATGAGGCTCATGACCTGTTTGGAGTGGATATCTCGTCCATTGCCATAGACTTTGGCGGCAATTTCTATGCGCTGTCTCAAAAAGAGCCTATGACCATCATCTCTCCGGCGCAAAAGGCGGCACGAGAAAAGGCTGCGAAGATCGCCGCAGCGAAAGCCGCAAAAGAAAAGGCCTCGTCTTCAGAGAAGCCCGCCACTGCATCGAATCCCGAAGCAATGGAAGCGAAGCTGTCTGGGATGGATCCGGAAAAGGCAGCCAAGGTGCGCGCCGCCATGGAGGCCAAGGCCAAGAAAGAAGCCGCGTCAAAACAGGCTGAAGTCGCGGAAAAGATGAAGGACCTCGATCCGGAAAAGGCTGCGAAGGTCAAGGCGGCTCTCGAGGCAAAGGCTGCGCGCGAGAAGGAAAAAGACAAGCGAGACGCGGCCGAAAAGGAAGGCGAATAGCATGGGAAAAGCAACTGTCATCCCATTCGGTCCTCAGCATCCGGTGCTGCCCGAGCCCTTGCACCTTGATCTGGTGGTGGAGGATGAGACTGTCATCGAGGCCATCCCCCAGATCGGCTTTATCCATCGCGGACTCGAGAAGCTGGTGGAGACCAGGGACTATAACCAGTTCATCTACGTGGCAGAGCGCATCTGCGGAATCTGCGCATTCGGCCATTCGATGGGATATGCGGAGACCATCGAGAAGCTCATGGGCGTCGAGATTCCCACGCGCGCTGAATATTTGCGTGTGATCTGGCATGAGCTCAGCCGGGTGCATTCGCATGTCCTATGGATGGGCCTTGCCGCCGACGCCTTTGGATTCGAGAGCCTTTTCATGCATTGCTGGCGACTGCGCGAACGGGTTTTGGACATCTTCGAGAAGACGACAGGCGGGCGCGTGATTTTCTCGGTCGTCAAGGTTGGCGGGGTGATTCGCGACATCGATGACGCCATGTTCGCCGAGATGAAGCGAACGCTCGAGGGGATCAAAGATGAATACCGTCAGATCTGCGATGCGTTTCTCAAGGACCGTTCGGTGAAAAACCGCACCGTCGATGTCGGCTTCATCAGCCATGAAGATGCGGTGAGCATGAGCATGGTGGGGCCTTTTGCCCGCGCTTCCAACGTGAATTACGATGTTCGAATGCTCGGAAACGGCGGCTATGGGAAGCTGTCTGATTTCCAGCCCATTCTTGATGCGCAGGGCGACTGCTACGCCCGGGTCAGAGTGCGTGCTCTTGAAGTGTTGCAATCCATCGGCATTATCGAAGAGATGATTGCGAAGATTCCTGCCGGAGACATTTCCGTCGACGTGAAGGGTTCTCCAGGAGCGGGAAGCGAGGCTGCCAATGTCGTCGAGCAGCCACGTGGCGAGTGCTACTATTACGCCCGCGGCAACGGGTCGAAATATCTGGAGCGCATGCGCATGCGCACTCCCACGTCTCAGAACCTTGCCGGCATGGCCACGGCGCTCGCTGGTTGCGAGCTGGCTGACGTCAATATGATCGTGCTCACCATCGACCCCTGCATCAGCTGCACGGAAAGGTAGGCGGAATGGACGGATTCAAGCTGGGGAAGATGACCCTGGGCTCCCTGTTCAAGAAGCCTGAGACCATCTTGTACCCTATGGTGACCAAAGAGATCCCTGTGGGCCTGAAGGGTCACGTTGCCAATGACGTCGCCCACTGCATTCTTTGCGGCATTTGCATGAAGCGATGTCCTACGGGTGCAATCACGGTGGACAAGCCGGGGCGTGTGTGGGCAATCGACCGCTTCAGGTGCGTGCAGTGTGGCAATTGCGTTCGCGAATGCCCAAAAAGTTGTCTTTATATGGAGCCTGCCTACATTCCTCCGGCGCCGAGGAAGAGCATCGACTCGTTCGAAGTGCCCGAGCAGGTTAAGCCGGTGAAAGCGCCAAAGCCTTCGAGCGAGGCATGACGTCGACGGAAAACTGCTAAAATAGGAACTCATGAAAACAAAGCCGGGTCCTTGCCAGAATGGACCCGGCTTTGTGCAGTGGGCGACGTCGAAAGAAGCTGAGCATGGCATATAGCAGCAAGAAAGGCCGGAGAAAAGACGCTCAAGAGGTGAGCAATCGCATTTTCACCGTTCCGAACCTCATATCGGTCATCCGGCTTTGCCTCGTTCCGGTTTATTTCGTTTTGTTGCTCAACGGATACGACATCATGGCAACCTTTTTGTTTGCCTTGGCTGCTGGAACGGATTGGATCGATGGACAGATAGCTCGCCGCACGAATGCCGTGACGCGGCTCGGGCAGCTGCTCGATCCTGCCGTCGACCGCGTTCTCATGCTTGCTGGCGTTGCGGGCCTATTCATTGTCGGGCGACTTCCTCTCTGGATCATTCTCGTCGTGTTCATCCGCGATCTGAGCTTGTTGGTGGGAGGCGCCTTTCTCCTCAAGCGCTACCGGGTTCGTGTGGCCGTCGTGTTTCCCGGAAAGGTTGCGACGACGTTTCTGTTCATCGGCTTTGCCGGACTCCTGCTCAACTGGCCTCTGTTGCCGGGTTTGGGCATGGTCCAGGCTGCATGGCTCCCTGGATTCAATGACCAGGCGTGTTCCTGGGGCATATGGTTTGTCTACCTCGGTTTGGCCCTCGCCTTGCTCACGACGGTGTATTATCTCGCATCCGCAATAACAAAGGTGCGCGCCGCCAAGGCGGCAAGTTCTGGTGCCTTGCAAGGAAAACGGCGGTAGCCGATGCCTGAGAACGCTCGCAAGGACCCTCGCGTCAGTGGCTCCGGTCCTGTGGGCGCTTCCTCGTTCGGCCGTGCGCATCCTTCCGGAAGCGGGCGATCGCCGCGCTCGCCACAGCCTGTTGCTCGAAGGCCGGCGAGTTCTTCAAGGCCTCAACGGCGCAGGACGCAGAACGGCTCCTCGGTGTCCTCGCCGCGAAGGAATGGATCACGACGACCCTCCCTTTCGTCCGGAGGTGTTTCTGGGCAAAGAAGTGGAGCGACGCGTCATGGCGTCTCTGAACCTTGGCCAGAGAGCCCTTCGTTGCCCGCTTTGTCAAAGGGCCAAGCCCGTCGTGTCGTGGCAGCCTGTGTCTTCCTGCTCTCGTCCGCCAGGAAGGCGCTTGCCTTGGTTGGCGCTGCCTTCCTGTCTCTCATTCGGAAGAACCGAGCAGCTCGGGTGATCGCTTTGGTTTCCGCCGCACTTCTTGTCATTGCGCTTGTGGATGCCGGCGCGAATGCCGGTCGGGCATATCCTGGAATATGGGTTGGGGATATTGATGCTTCGGGGAAGACGGCAGATGAGATAGCCGTGGCGTTGCGTCAGACGTATAACCCCCGCCTTGTCCAGGGGACCGTGACGATCTATGCAAGTGATGGGGCGGCGTCGGAGAAGGATCGAGCAAGCGAAGGGGACGCTCCTGCCGAGCAGCTGACCGCGCAGGAGGAGCGGGCTGCGACGACGTCATGGACGACCGATGCCTCCTCGCTTGCGGCTGAAATGCCTGTTGCAAAGCTTGCCGAGCACGCTCTGTCGGTCGGTCGTGGGGAAGGCGGCCTGCTGGCTCGCTTGTCGGCCCTGGTTTCAGGCAAAACGGTTGACGTGTATGTCGATTACGGGGGAGATCAACTTGAGTCGCTCGCTTCCGCCATCGACGCCTCCATTGGCGAGCCCCGTGTCGACTACGGCATCGCCGTGTCCGATGGCGTGGCGACGGTGACGGAAGGTCAGGACGGTGACCTGGTGAACCGGGCCGGTCTCGCGCGTTCCTTGGACGGCGCATTCCTCTCGGGCTCTGACGGACAACGATCCTTCACGGCGCATGTTGAGCATGCGCCGGTGCGGATTGGCCCTGAACAGGCGCAGTCGGCCTGCGACGACGTGAACGCCGCCATTGGGGAGGGGGCTCGTTTCGTTCATGGCGAGGCGACGTGGGACGTTGGTCCTGCTGAAATCGGATCATGGGTGAATGCGCGCATCGAGGAACGCGGAGATGCGTTTGCGTTGGTGCCTTTCATCGACGGGGCGAAGGCGAAGCCCGATGTCGTGTCTTTTGTCCAGGATCATGCCGACGGCGGTGTTCTGTGTGTGTCCTACGACATCTCTGATAGCGGCATAGTGGTGCATGCCGAGGGCTCTGCTGAAATTCCCCTTGCGGCCGACACCATAGCCTCGCTCGACGACGCGCTGTTTGGACCCGAAGGCAGGGTGGCAACGAGCCGCAAGGGGCTCCAAGACGGTGCCATGCCCGAAAGCGGAGGCGTCGAGGTTGACGTGGCGACGGGACCCCTGCCGGAACGCCTGGGGTTCGATGAGGCCCTTGAGTTGGGGGTGATAGAGCCTCTCTCGTCCTTCACGACGGAATTCACCACCGGGCAGGGGACAGAGAACCGCAATCACAACATCGCCCTGGTCTCCCAGCTCCTGACGGACTCATCGGTCGGTCCAGGCGAGCGATGGTCGTTCAATGGAACGGCGGGAGAGTGCAATGCTGATCGCGGGTTTCTGGGCGCGGGCGCCATCGTCGATGGCGTGTATGACGATGCCGTTGGCGGCGGCATCTGCCAGGTGGCGACCACGGTGTTCAATGCCGTGTATGAATCGGGTTTTCCCTTGGTCACACGCCATAACCACTCGCTCTATATTGCCAATTATCCAGCTGGACGGGATGCGGCGGTCAGCTGGCCCGATCTTGATCTTGTGTGGGAAAACGACAGCGAAAGCGCTGTTTTGGTGCGGGTGACTTGTGCGGATTCGTCGGTAACCGCTACACTGTATGGCACCAGTCCTGGCTACCAGACGAGCACCAAGGTCGGGACCTGGCAGGCGGGCGAGAAGCACAGAACCAAGACGGAGCGCGACAATTCGCTGGCGCCCGACGCTCGTTCCGTCAAGACGCGCGGTACCGATGGGAGCACCATTTCGGTCGTGCGCACCGTGAGGAACAAGGCGGGAGAGGTCCTTCATGAAGATCTTTTTGTTTCCGAATACGATCCGGTGACAGAGATTGTCGTCACCGGGCCGGACGCATCGCCGGAAAGGGACACGGCGGCCGATGAATCGGGCAGCAACGAAACATGAGGCGTCATGGGCGGGCCGAATGCAAGGATACCGACAGGAAAGGGTGGGGCTTCAAGGTGTATTACCAACCAGAGATCGAGACAATGCCGCGCGAACAGCTGCGTGAGCTGCAACTTGAGCGCATGAGGAAAAGCGTCCGACATGCCTACGACAACATTGAGTTCTATCGCACGTCGTTTGCCAGGGCCGGCGCTACCCCCGACGACCTGCGGAGCCTCGATGACCTGGCGAACCTTCCTTTTGTCGTCAAGCAAGACATGCGGGACGCCTATCCGTTTGGCCTGTTTGCCGTGGGAAAGAACGAAGTGGCGAGAGTCCATGCCTCGTCGGGCACCACGGGACAGGCGACGGTTGTCGGCCATACTGCGAATGATCTCAAGAACTGGGGAGACTGTTTCGCCCGCGGCATCTACATGGTGGGTGGCGACAAAAGCTCGACCCTTCAGGTCTCCTATGGATACGGCTTGTTCACTGGCGGCCTTGGCGCCCACGCCGGTGGCGAGGCGGTGGGATGCTCTGTCATTCCGACCAGTTCAGGGAACACGAAGCGTCAGATACAGATGATGTGTGATCTCGGCACCGACATCTTGGCGTGTACCCCTTCATATGCGCTGCTCATCGCAGACACCGCTCGCGAGATGGGCTATGATCCCGCAGTGGATCTCAGGGTTTCGGGGGCCATATTGGGGGCGGAGCCCGCATCGGAGAACATGAGGCAGGAGATACGGGAGAAGCTTGGCGTTCAGTATTGCGACGTCTATGGCCTTTCTGAGGTCATGGGTCCTGGCGTTGCCATGGAATGTGAGGCATCGAACGGCCTGCACCTGGCTGAAGACCAATTCTATGCCGAGATCATTGATCCCGAGACGTTGCGGCCCCTGCCCGATGGGGAATGGGGGGAACTCGTGTTCACCACGCTCACGAGAGAGTGCTGCCCCCTTGTACGCTATCGCACGCGCGACGTGACGCGCATCGTTTCGGAAGAATGCGCCTGTGGGCGCACCCATCGCAAGATCGATCGCATCGTTGGGCGCACCGACGACATGCTCATCATTCGCGGCGTCAACGTCTTTCCTTCTCAGATTGAACATGTTGTCGTGGGCTTTCCCGAGATTGCTGCGCAGTATCAGATCATTTTGACCAGCAAAGGCCCGCTTGATCGCGTCGAGCTTGACGTGGAAACCGTTCCGGATTTCCCTTTCGACGAGATCCGCAAGCTCGAGGATCTCAAGAGGCGCCTTGCTGCCGAGCTCAAAAGCAATCTGCAAATTGCCGTCGATATCAAGATAGTCGAGCCAAAGACCATCGAGCGAAGCGAAGGAAAGGCCAAGCGCATCATTGACTTGAGAGAGAAGAGGAACGCATGATTTCACAGTTGACTGTCTTTCTTGAGAACGAAAGGGGCCGTTTGGCCTCTGCCTGCCGTGTCGTTTCAGACGAGGGCATCAACATGCATGCCCTCTTCCTGGCGGACACGGAGGAATTCGGCGTTGCCCGCATGCTTGTGGACACGCCTGACGCTGCGGCGTCGGCCCTTGAGGCAAAGGGCTATCGGGCCACGGTGACTCCCGTTCTGGCCGTTCGCGTTCCGAACCGTCCCGGCGGACTTGCCTCCCTGCTTGAGTTCCTCGACGCTCAGGATGTCAACGTTGAGTACGGGTATTGCTTTTCGCTCGATGCCGATGCGGCGGTCGATGTCTTGAAGGTAGCTGCCGACGAACTCATCGAAGAAAAGCTTGTCGAGGCCGGTTTCCAGCCAGTCAGCGCCGAGGAAGTCTACCGCAATCATGCGTAGTCTCTTCGCAAGCGCACGCCAGAGGCGGGGCACGGTGCTTGTGTCGTGGCTGCTGGCTGCTGCACTTTCGTTCGGAGTCGCCCTTGCGCCCGTTTCTTCCTACGCCGACGTTCGCAAAGCGGATGTCATCTACGGGCAGACTGTCGACTCCCGGGGTCTTTCCGTTGCGCAGTGCCCCAGCATCGATGCGGAATATGCCATCGTCATGGACTCTGAGGGCACCGTGTATTTTGAGCGAAACGCCACAAGCTCCACGCAGATCGCATCCATCACGAAGGTCATGACCGCCGTGGTCGCCCTCGATGCCGTGCGCGATGGCGTGGTGTCATCCGACACGAGCGTCACGGTGTCTGCGGCTGCAGCTGCCGTGGGAGAGTCGTCGGCCGGCTTGCAGGCCGGTGACGTCATGAGCCTTGAGACGGCCTTGAAGGCGTTGCTTGTTCCCTCGGGCAACGATGCGGCGGTCGCCATAGCGGAGACAGTCGGCGCTGCCTTGTCAGGGAGCTCTGACGCTGACGCTGCTGAGGCGGCTTTCGTGGACAAGATGAACGCCACCGCTTCCGACCTCGGATGCGTCGACACGGTTTACGAGAATCCCCATGGATTGGACTTCGATGAATACGAGGGAAGCCTGCACAGCACGGCAGCGGATGTTGCCAAAGTCGTGCAGCATGCCATGACGAACGAGGAGTTTCGCTCGATCGTTTCTGGCGGCAGCACCGCAATCGTGGTGGATCGGGCCGATGGGAGCAAGGCGACCATCGACCTTGAGTCAACCGACGAGTTCCTTGACATCTACGAGTATGCCATCGGCGTGAAAACCGGGTTCACAGAACTTGCTGGCGAATCGTTTGCGGGAGCCGCCAACAACGGCGAGCGAGAGCTTTATGCAATCGTTCTGCATTCGTCATCCGAGTCTCAGCGTTTCGCCGATGCGGAAGCGCTTTGCACTTGGGTTTACCAGCATGTCATATCGTATCAGTTGGCAAACAGCTCGCGCACGGCAATTATGGATGGCGCAGAAGTCCCGGTTGTGGCAGAGGTCGCCCATGCCGACTGGATTGACAAGACGGTGGAGGCAACCGTTTCGGACCCTGATGCCGCTGCCACCATATTTGACCTCAACGGCAACGTGAGCCAATCCCTCGAGTTCGATGAGGTGAAGGGAGACGTGAAGGCGGGCGACAAGGTGGGCACGATCTCCTTCAAGCAACGGAACACGACCATAGCCACGCTGGACATGGTGGCTTGCGAGGATGTTTCAGCCCCCAGCTTTTTTGAGGGAATTGGCATCTGGTGGGATCGCCTCTTCCGTGGGCTTTCTGGACAGCAGCAGATGGCGCAGTCGATAACGGTCAACGAAACGCCCCTCGTGAACGACAAGACGGCCGCTGCCTAGTCAGCGGCCCTGATGAAAAGAGGAATGGCATGAGCGAAATCTGTCCCGTTTGCAACAACCCTGTCGAAGAGGGTCAGGCCGCATGCCCGCAATGTGGGTTCAAGCTGCTTGGCTCGACGCAGAAATTCGCCCCCGTGACTTTTTCTGACGAGTCCCTTCCTGAGGAGATCAAGCCAACGCATGAGGCGACCCTCCGTGTCGTGCGGGGTCCTCAGACCGGCGTTTCGTTCCGTCTGGGAAAAACGGCGCTTTCCATCGGGCGAAGCCCGCAGTGCGATGTCTTTCTCAATGACATGACCGTGTCTCGAGAACATGCGTCTATCGTTCCTTCCGAAGACGGATACGACATCAGAGACGCAGATTCCTTCAACGGTGTTTGGGTCAACAACGACAGCATTGACGCGCGCCACCTGGAATCGGGCGACGTTATTCAAATAGGGGCATTCTGCCTCCTTTATCAAGAGGCCTAGGGCGCCTCGTTTTCAATCAGCTGGGGCGAGGGCCGTGCGTGCTCGCCCCCTGTCCAGCCCTTTGACCTGCCAGGTGTCGGCACGACGAGGCCTGGCAGGCTGTTTTGCCTTATAATCACACGAGGGAAAATTGTCGGAAGGGCTCACCTATGGAATTGATGTCAGGCAATGAGGCCATCGCCCAAGGGGCATGGGAGGCTGGGGCACGCGTTGGCGTGGCGTATCCCGGAACCCCCTCGACCGAGACGCTCGAGGCATTTGCCAAGAAATCGGACGTGTATGCCGAATGGTGCGTGAACGAAAAGGTTGCAGTCGAAGTGGGTTTGGGTGCATCGGCTGCTGGGGCGCGCGTTTTGGCAACGATGAAACACGTTGGCGTGAATGTCGCCGCAGATCCTCTGTTCACGGCGGCCTATGCGGGGGTTAACGGCGGCATGGTCATCCTTGCGGCCGACGATCCGGGAATGTATTCGTCGCAAAACGAGCAGGATTCTCGCTTTTATGCCCGTGCCGCCCATATCCCCATGCTTGATCCGGCCGATTCGGCTGAGGCGTTGGAGTACACGCGAGAGGCATTCGCGCTGTCTGAACGTTTCGACGTGCCCTTCTTTATCCGCTCGACGGTGCGTGTGTCCCATACCAAGACTCCGGTCGAACCAGGGAAACGCACAGAGGTTGCGCTGAGGCCCTATGAGGACGACGCGGCAAAATGGGTGATGATGCCCGCTTTTGCGAAACCACGACGCATCGAGCAACTCAACCGCATCGACCGCCTCAAGGAATGGGTTGACGATTGCCCCTTCAACGAGGTCGTGCGACGGGGAACCGCCATCGGCGTGGTGTGTGCAGGCGCGGTCTACGAGCATGTCATCGAGGCCCTTCCTGATGCATCGGTGCTCAAGATTGGCGTGAGTTGGCCGCTTCCAGAAAACACGGTGAAAGCCTTTGCTGCTTCGGTGGACGCCCTTTACGTTGTCGAGGAGGCATCGGACTACCTTTCCGACGGCATTCGTGCGCTCGGCGTGACAGTGGGGGAACCACCTGCTCCTCTGCCTCGCGACGGCGAGCTCACGCCAGGGCTTGTGCGCAGGGCATTCGGCATCGAAGGACCGTCTCATGCGGCTCCTCTGTCAGGTTTGCCGGCACGTCCGCCCGCACTTTGCCCCGGCTGCCCCCACCGTCTCGTGTTCAAGGAGCTCTCTCGCATGAAGGCCATTGTCACGGGGGACATCGGCTGCTACACTCTCGGTGCCTTGCCGCCGCTTTCGGCCATGAGCACCTGCATCGACATGGGAGCCTCGGTGTCCATGGCCCATGGATTCGAGCTGGCATTCTCCGGTACAGACCATCGTCCTGTCGTAGCCGTCATCGGCGACTCGACCTTCGCCCATTCCGGGCTCTCTTCGCTCGTCTCGACCGTGTACAACAGAGGCGGGGGAACAGTCTGCATTTTGGACAACCGCACGACCGCCATGACGGGCCGCCAGGGGAATCCCTTCAATGGCGAAACGCTGCAGAACCGTCCGTCGCGTGAGCTCGACATGGAAGGCGTCATACGGGCTCTCGGCGTCGACGATGTGACCACCGTCGACCCTCAGGACGCGAAAGCCGTGCGCCGCTCCCTTAAGACGGCAGTCTCTTCCGACGACCTGTCGGTGATCGTGTTCCGGAGTCCCTGCGTGCTGCTGGAGCGCACCCGCAAACCGGTGTGGCGGGTGAGCGATTCCTGTGCTGCATGCGGCGTCTGCCCGACGCTTGGCTGTCCTGCCATTGCGAAGGATCCCGAGACGGGACGTGCCAACATTGATCCGGGACTTTGCGTTGGCTGTGGCCAATGCGTCCAGTACTGCGCTTTCAATGCCATCGAATTGGCCGAAGGGGGATCGCATGAGTAACGGCGAACACGCGACCACGGTGCTGCTGTGCGGCGTGGGGGGGCAGGGCACCATTCTCGCGGCGGATCTCTTGGCGCACGCGGCGCTGGATGCCGGCGTGTCGGCAAAGGTGTCGGAGATACATGGCATGGCGCAAAGGGGCGGAGCGGTTACCACCGTCGTGCGTTTTGGACAGGAAGTTCGCTCTATGGTGTGCGATCCCGGCTGTGCCGACTCCGTCATTGCCTTTGAGACGACGGAGGCTTTGCGCAACCTGTCTTTCTTGAAGGAGGGCGGATACCTGCTTGTGGCTGATGAGACCATCAAGCCCCTTCCCGTATTGACGGGGAAGGCTTCCATGCCCGCGCATCCGCGTGGCACGTTGCAGGAAGCCGCAGGCGCCACGTTCATCCCCGCAGGAGATCTTGCCACTCATGCCGGGAGCTCCAAATCGGTGAATGTCGTGTTGCTGGGCGCGCTGTCCACGCGTTTGCCGTTTTCTGCGGATTCCTGGGAGAAGGTAATCGCCTCCCGCGTGCCAGCAAAGACGGTCGAGGCCAACCTGGCTGCGTTTCATGCAGGCCGGGAGTTCGCACAGGAAGCGAGTCGTTCGGGCGAAAATGAGGTGAACTGAACATGAGCGTTTCTCAGATCAGCGTGTTTTTGGAAAGTCAGCCGGGACACCTTCATCGCGTTCTTGATGCGTTCGAGGTTGCCGGAGTGAGCGTGAGGGGGTATAGCGCTTCCGACACTGGAGACTATGGCATCGTGCGCTTTATCGTGAACGATCCGGATAAAGCTCTCGATGTGCTGAAGGAGCAGGGAGCGGCTGCCACGGAGACGGCGGTGCTGTGTGTCCGCCTTGTCGACAAGCCCGGAGAGCTGGCCCGCGTCATGGGAATCATGGCCCAATGCAACATCAACGTCGCGTACAGCTATTCGCTCATTTCCACCTATATCGCGTTGTCGGTCAAGGATGTTGCCCGTGCGGAGGCCCTGTTGAACGAAGAGCCGGTGGAGCTTATCGGGCAAAGCGACCTTTCCGATGTGCTCGATGGCGATGGCCTGTCGGGCAGAGGGGAAAACCGATGATCGACATCACTCAAAAGGGTGCAATGCTTTCCGCTGTTGCGGAGGGCCGGTTTTCTCAGTTGCCCGTGTATGATCGGGATGTCGAGTTCGCTTCTCGCGAGCAGATTCGCAACCTTCAGCTGGAAAAGCTCAAGGCTCAAGTTGCCTGGACTTACGAACGGGTGCCCTGGTATCGCAAGCTCATGGACGACAGCGGCGTCAGCCCTGCTGACGTAAGGCAGCTCGAGGATGTCCGCAAGCTGCCTTTCACGGACAAGACAGCACTGCGGGACACCTATCCCTATGGCCTGTTCGCGCTTCCCCTCGAAGAGATTGTGGAGCTCCATGCCTCTTCGGGAACCACGGGAAAGCCGATCGTGGTGGGATATAGCTCGGATGACATGCAGGTCTGGAGCGACTGTATCGCGCGTCTGGCTCAGATGGCGGGCGTTGTTCCTGGTGACCGTGTGCAAATGGCCTTCGGTTACGGCATGTTCACCGGTGGGTTTGGCCTGCACTACGGCATGCTCAAATTGGGGTGCATGATGATTCCCGCCGGTTCGGGAAACACGGAACGCCATATAGACATGATCAAGGATTACGGGACAACCGTGCTCATTGCCACGCCCTCCTACGCCCTTCACATATGCGAGGTGGGGGAGCGAATGGGATTTGACTGGGCAACGTCAACCTTGCGGGTTGGACTGTTCGGCGGAGAGCCATGCCCTCCAGCCCTCAAGGCTGAAATCGAGAAACGCATGCATATCGTCTGCACTGACAATTATGGGTTGACCGAAGTTATGGGGCCCGGCGTGTCGGGGGAGTGCCTTGCCGAGCGTGGGATGCAGCATATCGCGGAGGATCATTTTCTCTGGGAGGTCGTCGATCCCGAAACGGGCGAACCCGTTGCGGAGGGCGAAGAGGGCGAGCTCGTGCTGACGCCCCTCGACAAGCAGGGGATTCCCGTGCTTCGTTATCGCACGCACGATCTCACCCGCGTCGTCACCGATCAGTGCGCATGCGGCCGCACTCACGCCCGCATGCAGAAGGTCCGCGCCCGCTCGGACGACATGCTCATCATTCGGGGCACGAACGTTTTTCCGAGCCAAGTGGAAGATGTGCTTGCGGGCATAGAGGGCGTCACCCCTCACTATCTCATCGTCGTCGACAGCGACGATGGCCTTGATCGATTGACCGTTCACGTCGAATTGAAGCCCGAGGCATTTTCTGACTCGTTCGAAGTGATGAGCGATTTCACCCGATCGATCGCCGAACGGCTTAAGAAGACGCTGTTGGTGGGCGTCAGGGTGAAACTGGTCGAACCGGGGGGAATCGAGCGCACGATGGGCAAGGCGAAGCATGTCAAGGACCTGCGGAAGTGATTGTCGGCCGACTTGCGCCATCGCCGACGGGACGCATGCATGCGGGAAATGTCTTTGCGTCGCTGATGGCCTGGCTTGTGGCAAAATCACAAGGGGGACGCATCGTCCTCAGAATTGAGGATTTGGATGCGGGGCGGTCACGGGCCGAATACGCAGACGCCCTTCAGCGGGATTTTGAAAGATTGGGACTCGTTTGGGATGACGGTCCCTATTTCCAGCATGATCGCCGAGAGGCATATCATGATGCGTATCAAAGCCTCGCTGCAAGAGGAATCGTCTATCCGTGCTTTTGCACGCGTTCTGACGTGCATGCGGCTTCTGCTCCGCATCGCGGCCAAAAGGTGGTCTATCCTGGTACGTGCCGTCGGCTGACGGAGAGTGAGCGTGAGACGCTGGGTCAGGGAAGGACGCCGACTCGGCGTCTGACGGTGCCTGATCAGACGATTGCCATCCACGACCTCGTGCAGGGACCTTTCAAGCAAAACCTTCAGCGCGAATGCGGTGATTTTTTGATTCGCAGGGCTGATGGCACGTTTGCGTATCAGCTCGCCGTGGTCGTGGATGATGCAGAGCAAGGCGTGAACTCAGTCGTCCGTGGCGTCGACCTACTTTGCTCGACGCCACAGCAGGTCCATCTTCAAACCCTGCTCAGCCTTCCTCATCCCGTGTATGCGCACGTTCCCCTCTTTGTCGTCGACGACGGCCGGCGTTTGGCAAAGCGCGACGGAGATGCAGCGCTTGATGTCCTTCTTGCCCGCTTTGGCACGCCTGAAGCGGTCATCGGTCATATTGCGAATTTGGCCGGCCTCGCGCCGACGAATGATCCCACAACTCCGGAGAAGCTGCTGAGGGAATTCGATCCCTCCAACCTGTCTTCGCTGTTCCCCGATCCTGTGCAGATACTTTGGCGATGATCGGTCAGGCCATGATCGAAATGCCGCTTGCGAAGATGGCAGCAGCGTAAAAGGCTCCGAGCGCTACATTGACGCCGCATATCTGGGCCATGGCCCCCATGCGCGTCGGGGGTGTGAGGGGATTCTTCAGCAACGCCTTGATGAGCGGATAGGCTGCAAGCAGCATGAAGGGTATGACGATGAGCCCCTTTGTGAAGAAGACGGCCACGATCACGACTATGGCAGCCACCCATAGATAGACGGCGCCATGGTAGAGCGAGCGTGCCCGAGCGCGTCCGAGAATCACAGACAGCGTGCGTCTTCTGGAGTCGAGATCCTTTTCCCGATCACAGGTGTTGTTGGTGAACATGATGAGACCCACGCCCAGGATGGTGGGCACGGACCAAAGCAGGGCGCGGATGTCAAAGCTGCCAGAAAGCGCTTGATAGCATGCAAGGGGAATGAGTCCGCCCATGATGAATCCGCTCACCATCTCGCCTATGGGCAGGTAGGAGATAGGGGTTTTGCCGGCGGAATACAGAATGACGGAAGCGGCTCCCACGATGCCGATTGCGAGGGGTATCCACCCGGCAACGTAAATCACAAAAGCCCCGAAGGCGAAAGCGACGACCACAAGGCCGATGGCCAATGTCAAGGCCGAGCGGGGATTCGCATCATTGTACACGAGCACCGCATCGGTGGGATCAACGTTGTCGTCGACGGAGTCGGCACCCTTCACGTAATCGTAATAGTCGTTGAACGTGTTTGCGGCAGACTGCAGGAGGACGCAGATGGCAAGCAGCACGCAGGTCATGACGGCCGAAACGGTGCCTGTCGTCACCCCGGCTGCGGCAAGGGCGATGAGTACGGGGAGGATGGCTGCTGGCCAGGTGTGGGGTGCTGCCAGCTGCATGGCCATGCGAGGAGTCAGCCGATGGTGGGGGCGCTCTCCCTGCGCATTGCGCGAATCGTCTTTCAGCGCCGGTTCCTCTGTATGCGCATCAGTTGCGCGATTGCCCATGATCCGATGCTTCCTTTCTCGTGTCGTCTTCAATCGCTGTTTGAATGGTGTCGCCTGGAGGCGTGCTTTGGTCGGGCTCGCAAGATTTATAGGCGTTTCGCCGCCGAGCCAGGAAGGCACGGGGAGAAGGCCTGAGCCGTCGTACCGTCTCATCTCGAACCACGCCAGCCAATGAACCGAGCGTCTGGCCAACAAACCGTTTGGTTTCCGGGTCGAGCTTTGAGCCTGTGCCGAGCAGGGTGCGCATGTTCGCGAACAGCTTCTCCTGGAATTCTCCCCAGGTGTTTGCTTCAGTGGAGACGAAGAGCTCGTATATCGTATCGATGAATCGCTCGCGTTCGGCCGTCGTTCTTCTTCTGAGCCAGGTGTCAAGCGCCGAGTCAAAAAACGCTGCCGATGGATTAAGCGATTCCTGATAGAGGAAATCGGGACCTTCCACCTTCCAAGAAAAGGGCTCGTGTTGAAAAACGGAAAGCGCCGTGGACTGCACCACGCGATAATCCTCGCGGCGCTCCAAGATCATGCCGAAGGCCGACGACTCAGGAACGGTTTTGTGCAACAACTGCGAGAAGCAGGGTTGACCCATGCGAGGAGAGGGATCACCAAGAAATGAGGGACCATCATGATTGTATATCCCGGCAATGCGTGAATAAATGCTCTCGTCCACGACCGAGGCGGCGTATTCTGCCAAGTTCCCGCCCTTTGAATGGCCTCCAAGCACGAGAGGGCAGGTGCAGGCTGAAGCAACTCCCGACACATAAGCTGCAGCGGCCTGCTGCGAGGGAATTACGTCTTTGAAGCACAGGTTGAAGTCCTCTTTCCAGCCGGCAAAGCTTCCGTCGGTTCCTCGGAACGCGAGATAGGCCGTTTCTTCGGAACCCCCTGCAGAGTCTGGCAAAAAGAGCGTCACGGCGGAAAATTGCTTCTCCACTGCATCCGAGCTCTCGTTCACGTAAAATGCGACCAGCGTTGAACGGTAGCGCCTGCTGGCCATCAATGCGCGAAGAAATCGAGGGGCCTCCTTTGCGTCTTCGAGCCAGTTTGAGCAACACAGCACTTTCCAGTCCGAGAGAGCGACTATGTCGTGAAGCAGCACCCTATTCGACGACGGCGAGCCCACCAATCCCGTTGCCTCGTAGTTGAAATAGGCAAGCGTGGACAAGACGAGGCTGTCCACGGGGTTAAGCGGGGATTCCGAGAAAGTTCTCTGATCGTTCTCCATATACGATACGATATTGGCCATGGGTTCATTGTAACCGATTGAAAAGTGACGAAAGGTCAATCATGCGGGTTTGCACGCCAATTACCATACGGTATGCCGAGACGGATATGATGGGGATCGTCTACCATGCCAACTACCTCCTTTACTTCGAAGATGCGAGGACGGCGTTTCTTGCGGAGGTTGGCTGTCCCTACGAAAAGATCGAACAGGCAGGCTTTCAATCGCCCGTCGTGCATTTTGAGTGCAACTATGGAAGCCCCTTGCGTTACGGCGATGTGGCAGTGGTGCGGACGAGGGTGGTCGAGGTGCGCCCAGTCAAGACCGTGTACGCCTACGAGGTTTTCAGGCAAGGTCAAAACATGGACGTCGACCAACCGTGTTGCACCGGACGAAGCACCCACTGCCTTGTGGATGCTGAAACGTTCAAGCCAGTCAACATGAAGAAGTCGACCCCTTGGCTTTATGACCGTTATCTTGAGATTGTTGAACCAGAGACCCGTTTCTGAGGCTGAACGAACGTGGGCCGATCAAATGACCGGCCCACGTTGTGCACCCCATCTCAGCTGAGACGCCTGATTTGCGAGATGCAAAGGGTGGCGCCGATGAAACACAGCACGGAAATCAAGTAGCCCATTTTCACCCTCCCCGCAATCGAATGACTGCCATTACGGCTTATGCGCCAACTCTATCACGCAACGACAGCTCTGTCCTCCTGCATGCATTCCCTCGTTGGCAAATGGTTGACCGTTTTCTTCCGGGTGGTTCTTTCGTGATGCCTGCGTTTCATCCCATTTTAAAATACCCCAATTTCTGCTGTTTATAACAAACGTGCTATACTAATTGCATATGTCCATTATAAGACATATGCAATAAAATCATTATATAGCTGGAGGGGAAGGGACGCTGAACTATGGGGAACGATGAGTTTATTACGCGCCGCACCTTTGTGACGGGGACGACGGCAGCGCTAGTTCTTGCAGGCCTTGGCGCGATGCCCGGTTGTGCGACAAATGCTTCAAACGACGGCGCTGCTCAAACGGCGGAAGGTGTCGGCACGAAGGGCTATGCGGTGAACGCAGGCGTGCTCGAAAGCCTCACCGTCGGCGCTCCGGGCAAAGACATAAAGATTGCCTGCATTGTTGTTGCAAGCCAATTGGGCCTGTATGAGGAGGAAAATCTCGATGTATCCTTCGAGACCATCGCCAACCTTTCGGACGGCATCACGGCAGTGAGCGAGAACCGGTTGGATATTCTTCCCTTTGGCGTTATCCCCACCTGCACGTTTGTGGGGCAAGGGGTGGAAAACGTCGTTGTCATCGGAGGCACGATTGCTGAGGGGTCGGAAGTCTTGGCTTTGCCGGAAAACAAAGATGCCTTCAAAACGCCCGAAGACTTCAAAGGCAAGCGCATCGGTTATTACCCCATGGAAACGGGTCATATTGTCATGCAAGGACTCATCGCCGACGCAGGCATAGACAATGAGTCGGAATGTGAGTGGATCATTCAGGATTCAAGCGCTTCGACCATGGAGGGGGTTCGCAAAGGCGAGCTTGATTGCGGATTCGTGAACAGCGGGTATGGCTATGTTGCGCAAAAGGCAGGAGTGGAGGTTGCTCTGAGGGTGGGAGATTTGAGCCCCGATTTTCCCTGTTGTCGGCAGACCACGAATTTCCAATGCATCGAGGACAAGCCGAGTGCCTTGGTGAAATTTGAGATTGCCAATCTCCGTGCGTTCGACGTTTTGCAAAACGATCGCGACAAGGCCATCAAGGCGATCATGGAGTACTCGGGCCAGGACGAGGCGTATGTCGAAGCGGTCATCTATGGCACGGACGACTATGAGGCGGCAATGGTCGTCGAGATGGATCCCTACTCCGATGCGGTGTGCGATTTCTATGAGGTGATGAAACAGACGAACACCATTCCCGCCGAGAGCAGCTATCAAATGGAAGACCATGTCGAAGTGGGAATTTACCGCGCAGCGCTCGATGAGATGATCGCCCGTGGCGAGAACCCCGATTGGTATGTCCGAATCGACGAGGAATTCAAAACCCACAACGTCAAGGCTTGAGCTCGATGTGCGCGAGGGCCTTCCTTGAAGTGGATGAGGTAACCTATTCCTATCGTGACAAGGCAGGAACATCACGTGCGTTGGATCGGGTTTCCCTGCGGGTTGATGAAGGCGAATTCGTTTGCCTGATCGGCCATTCCGGTTGTGGAAAATCAACGTTGCTTTCAGTTCTCGCTGGGCTGAACACGCCTGACAGCGGAAGGGTGACCATGGGCGGCTCTCCGCTCGAGGGTCCCGGCACGACGCGGGCTGTCGTCTTTCAACATTACTCGCTTTTTCCTTGGATGACAGCATTGAAAAACGTTTCGTTCAGCATGCGAAAAGCCCAGAAGGGGTTGCGGAAACGAGAAGCGATTGAGCGCGCTTCTGCCTATTTGGACCAGGTAGGGATTCTGAAGGAAGCAGGCAGATATCCCTTCCAACTGTCTGGGGGCATGCAGCAACGCGTTGCCATAGCGCGGGCGTTAGCAATGGAAAGCGACGTGCTTTTGCTTGACGAACCCTTTGGAGCCCTTGACGCTAAGAGCCGCCGAGAACTTCAAAATCTGCTGATCAGGCTCTGGCAGGAGGCGGGGGCGAACGGGAGACGCAGAACGGTTGTGTTCGTGACGCACGACATAGACGAGGCGTTGGTCCTTGCTGATCGAATCTTGTTCATGCGTCCTGGCCGGATAGAGCGGGACATCCCCGTGGACATGCCTCGACCGCGCGAGGCGTGCTGCGGCAAGAAGTGCGCGGCTTTTCTTTCATTGGAGTCAGCGATCCGCTCCCTTTTTTATCTCGACGAAAGCGGGGGAGGCGAACAGGATGGATGTTGAACGCGTTCTTGGCGGCGGCGCTGCGGGAGTGGCGGAAAAACGGCATGATCGACAGAGTAGAAGAAAGCTTAAAACTGGGCCATCAAAAGGCGTTAGCATGCTTTTGATACCTTTGATCTGCTCTCATGTACTGCTCGCTGTGCTTGTCGCCTTGATTTTCATGCCGGGATCGAAGTCTGTTCCTTCGCCGCTGCCTTTTGTTGTCGCCCTCTGCCTAACGGAGGCCGCAGCGGTGGCCCGAGCTTTGAGAAAGCCTGATACTGCCTGGTCGACCTTTTGGATCGTCCTCATGCTGTGGGTTGTCTTTTTGTTTTGGGAGGGGCTCACCACCAAATTCAACCGCTTGCATCCCGTTTTGTTCCCCTCTCCTGAAGCGGTGTTTGTAGTGTTTGCGAATCAGTGGCCCGTTCTGCTTCAGAATGTCGTCTCATCGATGGAATTGCTGCTTTTTGGGGCAGTGACGGCCTTGGCGGCGGGCGTGCTGCTGGGGCTTCTTGTTGGATGGGTGAGAAGCTTGCGTGAGATTTTCACGCCCCTCGCCCAGGTGCTTGCGCCTATTCCGTCAGTGGTGTTTGCCCCCTATTTAGTGGCTGTCATGCCTTCGTTCAGATCAGCTTCGGCCATGGTGATATTTCTGGGATTGTTTTGGCCGACGTTCCTGAACACGGTCATCAGGGTTGCGTCTCTTGACCGACATATCCTGGACTCCGCACGAATGTTGGAACTGAACAGTTTTTCTATGGTGGGAAACATTTTGCTTCCCTTCATGATTCCTGGCGTGGTCGCAGGCTTACGTGTCCAACTGACATCGTCAATCATGATGCTGACCTTTGCTGAAATGCTTGGAGCCAAATCGGGAATGGGGTATTACATCATCAATTACACCAATTTTGCGAACTATACGAATGTCTTGGCTGGAATTATCGTGGTGGGCTTGGTGGTGACAGCGCTGAATGCAGTGATCGCCTTGATCGAGAAGCATGCTGTCAGATGGCGCTGAAAGACGTCACGGCATTCGTGCCAGCGTTGTCTCACGGCGCGGCGAATATATCAGGAAGGAGAGGGCGATGTCGGTTGGAAATGCCTCGTGTTTGATATGCGGGGAGTCATTGGCATACAGCCAGGAAGCATATGAGGTCGAATGTGTCCTGTGCCATAAGATGGAAAGCGGGCATGCGGCCTGCATTCGAGGGCATTATGTCTGCGATACCTGTCATCGGGCTGCAGGCGTGAGCAGCATCATGGACATTTGCCGAGCTTCATCCTCGGATGACCCCTTCACGATTGCCGTGGCGGCGATGAATGATCGTGCGGTGTACCCAAACGGTCCCGAGCATCATACGCTTGTCGGTGCAGCGTTGCTGACCGCGTATCGTAACGCTGGCGGAGACCTCGATCTCGCCAAAGCTTTGGACGAGCTTCGTGTCAGAAGTCTCGAGGTGCCGGGAGGCACCTGTGGTTTTTGGGGGTGCTGCGGTGCCGCCATCAGCTCTGGCATGTATATGAGCATCGTGACGGGTTCAACCCCAATGACGGTCGAGCCTTGGGCGCAGTCGACGCGACTCACGTCTCTCATCCTGTCACGTCTTGCTGAACTGGGAGGCCCGCGGTGCTGCAAACGAACCTCTTTCGTTTCCCTGGAGGTTGCAGTTGGCTACACCGCCGCACTTCTTCAGGTGCACATGCATCTGCCGCCAAGAATGGTCTGCGGCTTCTCGCAAGGCAATCCAGAGTGCCTTGGTGCAAGATGCCCCTATTCGCCCCCGACGGCTTCGCATTGAAATGAGCGATGGTGTGGCGCCGTCACTCTGCATCCCTCGACGAGCATGCCTACGCAATAACTACGTAGATTGATTTGAAGGGGCATCTACGTAGTTATTGCGCTCGTTTTGTCGCAAGGCATCTTTGAGACTGTTGCCTTGAAGAAGGAGACCCAAAGATGGTTGGGTTTCCGTCGTCAACGACAAAGGAGGAATGACATGGATGATCTGATGCAGTCTCGTCGCACATTCATCAAGGCTGCGGGAATTGCCCTTGGCGGCCTTGCGGTAGCGGGCGCGGCGGGATGCGCCCCTGCTGCAACTGCCTCAAATGACAAGGCGGTCTCGGTTGCCGACATCAAATGGGACGAAGAATGGGACGTTATCGTCGTCGGTGGCGGTCTTGCGGGATTCGCTTCGGCGGTTACCGTTGCAACCGAGGGAAATGGAGCGACATGCCTGTTGCTCGAGAAGGGACCCCTCGAGACGGGCAACGGAAACAGCGCCTTTGCCGCTGGCATGGTTCTCTGGACTAAAGAGAAGGAGAAGTTCGCAAGCTATCTCAAAAACCTGCGCGGAGAGATGGACAACACCCCCGACGACGTTCTCGACGCTTTTGCAGAGGGAATCTCGGAAAACCTCGATTGGCTGCGTTCTCTTCCAGGCTTCAGCGAGGACGACGTCACGGTCACTGAGCACTTCGAGGCAGGAACGGGCACCAGCTGCTATCCGGAGTACAATGAGCTTCCCGATGCCTATTCTCTGGGAAAAGTGAGCTTCAAGAAAGACAGCCAAAACGGCAACACCCAAGTCACGCTATTCATGAACAACGTGGCTAAGTCATTGAGCGATGCCATCACGCATAAGACGAATGCTCCTGCTACCGCCTTGGTTCAAGATCCCGACACGAAGGAAATCCTTGGATGCGTCTACACCGACGGCAGCAAAAGCACCTATGCCAAGGCAGCCAAAGGTGTCATCATGTGCTGTGGTGGCTTTGAAAACAATTCACAGATGAAGGCCGATTACCTCAGCGCTCCGTTTGCCCGCCGCATCGCCGGCCTCTGCAATGAGGGAGACGGCATCACCATGTGTGCCCGCTGTGGGGCTGACATGTGGCACATGAACAGCTGCGCTGGCTTCTGGACGTCCATGAGCGAGTTCGAGGGGGACACCTGCTTGATGCGGACGCCGAAAGACCAAGGAATCACCGTCGGCGTCAACGGTCGTCGCTTCTTTATGGATTGGGATAGCGACGTGGCGCTTGATTGGGATACGTTCACTGAGGGCGACCTGTCGACCCATGTGGGATCTCGTCATGGGCACATGCAGTTTGGCGGCGAGTGGCCTCATCTTCCCATGCCGGCGAAGACGTGGCTCATCACCGACGCGATAGGCTACCAGTCCATAGTGGCAAACAAAATGATGAACATCGACTTTGATCCCATGAACGGGTGGGGCTACACGGCTGACTCCATCGAAAAGCTGGCTGATCTCATAGGGGTGCCTGCCGATGAGCTGTCGCGCACGGTTGAGCAATGGAACGAGTGCTGTGCAAACGGTGAGGACGTGTACTTTCATCGTCCACCCAAGACCTTGAAGACCGTTGACGGCGCTCCATACTACGCCCTGTTCTGTCCTCCGACGATTCTGAACACGGATGGCGGTCCTCGTCGTAGCGCGAAAGGCGAGGTGATCGATTTGGAGGGACAGCCCATTCCTCATCTTTACAGTGCGGGAGAGTTTGGCTCGGTATGGTCAAACATGTACAATGGTGGCGGCAACTTGGGTGAATGTCTTGCATTTGGTCGCATTTCGGCGCGCAACTGCATGAGTGTCGCCTAACTTTGGTCACGGGGATTCTTTAGAAAGAAAGAAGGCCTGCTATCAGGCCTTCTTTTTGTGCATCTGGACATCGGGGCGGAATGATGGAGGGTTGGGGGTAGCGTGCTGCGTTTTGCACGATCATGTACGCCTGATATGCTGGCGCTTCTTGGTCTGACGTTTCTCTGGCCATATTACCAGCGCGCATTTTTTAGGGTGACGTTGTTCCATGGTCTCGGAGATGTGTCCGAACTGAATTATTCGTTATTTCTTGCCGTCTTTTTGATCGGTTCGATGGCTCTCGCATTTCTTCCGTCGCGTAAGGCATTGCATGGCGCCAATGATAGAAAGCTCGTCTTGGTGGCTGCCATTGTGGCCTCCGTGTCGACTCTGTATCTGTCTGGCCTGGTTTCTCCTGCCGCGGAAGCGTTTCTTCCCCTTGTGCTGGGTATGCTCGCGACGCTTGGGTATGCCGGATCGCTTCTTGTCCTGTCTGCCTTTTGGGCTGTTCTTTTGGTTCGTATCGTTTATGCGCGAGGACTGTCTCATGCGGTGGTCGCGTTGACGGCCTCGAGCATGCTCGGGCTTGTCGTGTCCCCGTCCTTTAGCTCGTCGCCTTTTTCATCTGGTTTTGTGCCCCTGTTTGGAATTGCCATTGCCAGTGCGTGCGCCTGGTTTGAGTGCAGGCTTATGGTCGAGGATTCCGAATCACCCCATTTTCAGTCCTTGTTCAAGGCCCCCTACATAAAAACATGGATTGCGCCGCTCGTTGCCTATGTCCTGTTTGCCGTTTCCCACGCCATCGGATACGTTGGGCACACGACGGCTGAGGTGTATGTGGAAGATGGTCGCCTCATGGCGGCGGCATCCTCGTTTGCCAACTACGCCGTGTTCTTTCTATTTTCATCCATCATTCTGCTTGCTGCTGCCCAGTCATGGGGAGGAACACACGACAAGCGGGAGAAGGCTACGTTTTGGGTTGTCGGGATGGGCATCTCCGTAGGCCTGTTCATGGGTCTCTTCTTGGCCAACGTTCTTGCAGACCCCTCGCTTGCATCATCTTCTGCCTTGACGTCGATAACTCCCTGCTTTCCTATTCTGCTTGCCGTGATTGCCCTGTTTTCAGCCTATCAAAACAGGTTGTCTCCGCTGCAGTCCTTCGGTTTGTTTTTCTTTGTTCCCTATTCGGTCGACAAGCTGTTTTCCTATGTCGTCCTTCCGCCGATCATCATGAAGATAGGAATGCCGAGCGCTGAGGTCTCCCAATTAATCAACGTCATGATCTATGCGGTTTCTTTGTTGGCGCTTTTAATATTTCTCGCCCAATTCTGCCGTGCCGATACGCTGCGTATGCTCTTTTCGTCGGGTGGGGGAACATCGCTTGCCCTGGACGAAAACGAGGGCGAAGACTGGCGGCATCAGCTGGGCTTGACGCTTGCCGGTCGACATGGCTTGACGAAGCGCGAACTCGATATACTGGTATATCTTTCGCTCGGCTATAGCGCAAAAAGGATTGGAGAAGTCCTATTCATTTCAGAGCGCATCGTTCAGACGCACACGCGCAACATCTACCGCAAACTTGATGTGCATACACGTCAGGACGTGATCGACCTTTTCCGTAGAGGAACGGCAACGTCTGAGATTGGCGGCAGGCCAAAGGATGCCGGCTGTTGAGCCGCGGGAGGTCAGCGTGCAGCCTTTACCATGAGGGCATACAAGGCAACGAGACATGCGGCGCACACGACAAGCAGGGTGGCTGATTGGAGCAGGGACACCCCTCCCAGAACCAAGGCGACGACAAAGACCCCAACTTCAAAGCTGGGCTGAAAACGTCCAGAACCATCAAACGCATCAAGCCCTCCGCTGAGGACGGTTGCCGCACTGAAGAGAGCGGCCAGGATGGCGGCCAGTGCAAGCTCAATCGAAATAGGAAACAAAAGCGCAAGCAGCAGTCCTGCCGAGACGGTTGCCAGGGCGAAGGGCAGCAAAGAATCCACCCCAAGGAGCGAGAGGGTTGAAAGGGGCAGTCTGTCCCTGATATGCCTGACACGAAGGTCGTCATGAAACAACCTTGTGAGAACGCGGCCCTGGTCCATGAGGATGACCAGCCCAATCAGGCCCATGACGGCAAAGCCGGGATTGGTGGCATGCATCAAAATCCATACATACGATGCCTCGGCGATTCCCCAAAGGAAGATGCGATAGAGGTCTTCCGGCTGACGGACGAGGGACAGCCCTGAGCGCGCCAACACCATCGCGTTGCCTTCATGGGCGCGAAGGGCGAAGCGGGGCTGGCGTCGGGACACGCGCATCCGCTGTCGCATTTCACGATAGAGAAGGGGATTGAATCGCGCAAACTGATCGAGGTGGTTGAAATCGGCTCTCTTCGCGTGTTTTTCAACGAAGGCTGCACGGTTGAGCCACGTGCGTTCGAGTCGATAGGTTCCAGCAGCGGCAATCAGCGGTGCTGCTGCGGAAGCGAGGCTGATGAAGCAGATGATGCCGACGAGAGGGAAGGGGAGTTGCAGCGTGCCGCTCAATCCCGTCAAAAGCGCAAACGAAACCAACGCCGCCGCCGCCCCAAGCATGCACGCGGCAAAGGCGGCATCCACCATCACGAACCACGTCAGGTTCAAGGGAGTTGACACGACGAAGGAAATGTCCGCCGGCTTCAACTTGACGGGAGACTTCACTGTATACCAGACTGCAGAGGCAAGCAAAAAGCTCAACGGCATCCACGGAAGCATGAAGACAATGGCCGCTGCCGATGCAGGGCTCAAGGTGGAAAGGGCCTGCGTTGAACCGTTGAGAAGGGCCGTCCAGCTCAGACACAGGCTGATGGCAAAGAAGAGAGCGATATAGAGTTGATAGAGGCGATCCTCACGGTCTTTGTCCTTGATGGGGTCAGTGCCAGCAAGATAGCACCACCAAACCAATGCCGTGCGGATATGGCGAACTTTGAGCCATATCAGCGGCTTGGCGTCTTCCAGCATTGGAGAAAGCTTCCTCTTTGGCATTCCTAACGCTCGATTTCCGACAGGAAGACCGCATCCTCGCATGTTGATGGGAATATGTCGTCGGGAACATCGTGCGTTTGCGTGAATCCACCCTCCGCAAACCTCAGTACCTTGTCGGGTTTGAGCTGTGGGACTTTATGGTGACAGCTGATGAGGACAGCTGTTCCCTCATCAGCGGCGGCCATGATCTCCTTGCTGAGGGCGTGTGCTGCCTGTTGGTCAAGGGGTCCATGCGGTTCATCAAGCAGAAGGACTCGAGGCTCAAGAGCAAGAGCTATGAGCAATCCAAGTTTTTCCTTCATGCCCCGCGAGAACGTGGCGGGAAGCTGATCGCGAAAGGCTTCCAAGCCGAATGCCTCGAAAAGGCGGTCGGCATGCTTTGAAAGAGAGGAGAGACGCGCTGCTCCAAGAACGAATTGCACATGCTCCGCAGCGGTCAGATCGTCGTAAAAAACGGGTACGTCCGGGACAAAGGCTAGATCGGAACGCTGCTTGCGATCTCTTCCGTCAAAAGGCTTTCCAAGAAGCTTGATTGTTCCTGACGAAGGATTTGCCCAGCCAGCCAAGCAGCGCAGCAGCGTGGATTTTCCGCTGCCGTTTGGCCCGATGAGGTAGGCTACAGTGCCGGGATCAAGCGTGAATGAGACCTGCTCCCACACGGGGGCTTTCGCGTAACGGTAGGAAAGGTTTTCTACTTCAAGTGCAGGGTTCATAGATGACATGCCTGTCTTTCTGCCTGGTTCTTTCCGCGACTCTCCGCAGGGGGAAGTCTGCCTCATATTCTATAACAGCAAGCTGAAGGAAGGTGGATATCCCTTGGCTCGCGGGTGCTCATTGTCTCACAACAAGGTCAAAAAGCTCCTATTTTGAATGGATTGAACAGTGAGGAGTCCGGATCGCTTACTTGCATGAGATCAGTCTTCCGCGGAGGCATCTCTGTCTCGTATCAAGCGGGGGAAAAGGCGGACGAACGACACCATGCCAACGAGCTCGACAATCGTCTGGGTGACGACGACGGCCGCGGCAAAGGAAAGGGCATCCGGCAACGCCAGGGCGAGAGGCAACACGACCAGGGAATTGCGCGTCGAGCACGAAAACGCCAGCGCACGGCGGGTCCGTGCATCTTGGCGAGAAATCTTCCCAGCCATAGTTCCAAGAAGGGGCATGACCACCAAGAATGCCACATAGATCGGTACGACGGTGAGCAGAAGCCCCATCTGAGGAACGATGCGAGAAAACTGTGAGGCAGCCACGGCAAACAGCGTGACCGCCATCAACGGAACCATGGCAGCTTCCATAGCCTTCATGACGTGCCTCGCCAAGGCGAACTTTTGGGAAAAGCGTTGGGTCATCGCCGACAAGGCGAGGGGAAAAACGATCAGAAGGAGGAATGCCTGGGCGAATGGCTCAATTTGAACGCTTTCCACGACATCCCTGCCGGCGAATGCCAACAGATAGAGGGGAAGCAGCGCCAGCTGCAGAAGCATCAGAAGGGGGGAGATTGCGAGGATTTTCTCCCATGCTCCGTGTGCCAGACGCGTGAACACCATCACGTAATCGACGCAGGGGCACAGAAGCACGAGCAGCACGCCGACGAGCAATGCGCGGTCGAACAGGATGAAACGGCTCAGAACAAAAACGACTGCGGGAACCACTAAAAAGTTGAGAATCAAGACGACAGCCAGGAACCGGACGTCTTTGACGGACTCGCGTATGCGTTCGAAAGGCACCCCGAGAAAAGTGGCATAAAGGAGAAGTATCAAGGCCGGATTGATGGCCATGCCAAAGAAATTGTCTTTCTCGGGAAGAAAAAAGCCAAGCAGCGCTCCTCCCGAAAGACCAGCCAGGTAGAGAGGGACTTGCCATTTCTCAAACCATTCGCTCATGCACAGCCTTATCGCCTCGGATTATCTTGCAGGCCGGAAACGGTGTTACTCGTTGGAATCCGTAATGCCAACCTTTCAACTCTGTCGCGTAGTATAGCCCTGAAAGGGTAGAAGGGAACGCCGAAAGCACATCCTTCCGTTTTCTGGTAATTCAAAAGGGCACCGCCATTCACAGAGCTCACCGTTGACAGTTGAAGGAATATTCAACTATAGTAACAGTTGAATATTCCTTCAACTGTTAGGAGCATTTATGACGACGAGGGGCGATGTTTGCGATTGCAGCATCATCCATGACGATGTTGTTGCAGCAGTCCGCAAGGCTATACCCATTGATGAGGATACCTACGCCCTCGCTGATTTTTTCAAGGTGTTCGCAGATGCGAGCAGGACGAAAATCCTACTTTCGCTTGACCAACATGAGATGTGCGTCTGCGACCTTGCAGTCATATTGAATGTTACTAAATCAGCTGTATCTCATCAGCTCCGGACGCTGAGGGAGAACGGCCTCGTTAAGTTTCGACGCGAAGGCAAAGTGGTCTACTACTCACTTGCCGATGCTCACGTTAGAAGCATCTTGGAACAGGGCCTTGATCATGTATCGGAATCGGAAGCGGAAGAAGGAAGGTCATGAAGGCAAATTACAAACTGGAGGGTCTATGCTGTGCGAGCTGCGCAGATAAGATTGAGGACCGGGTCAAAAAACTGGATGGGGTCACGTCTGCAAAAGTGAGTTTCATGACGGCAAAAATGACCGTAGAGGCTGACGAATCAAAGCTTGCCCACATCGAGGAGCAGGCGGCAAGAATTGTCAAGAAGATAGAGCCCGATGCCACGCTGATAAAGAGATGACAGGTGAGGAAAAGGCTTATACGGATCATAGTAGCTGCCATGCTTTTGACGATGGCGCTTTTGATTCCAGGAGATCTGCTCTTTGTCAAAGCAGGCTTTTATTTTGCTAGCTACCTCGTTGTGGGCTACGATGTCGTAATTCGAGCAGCGAAATCCATCGCCCGTGGCAATGCCTTCAATGAGAACTTTCTTATGAGCATTGCCACTATCGGGGCGTTCATCATCGGAGAGTATCCTGAAGCGGTTGCAGTGATGCTGTTTTATCAGGTGGGCGAGCTGTTTCAGAGCTATGCGGTGCAGAAGTCCCGGCGGTCGATTACCGCGCTCATGGAAATCAGGCCTGACTATGCAAATCTTAAGGAGGGCGACTCCGACATAAAGGTGGATCCTGATGAGGTGCATGTTGGAGATGTCATCGTCGTGCGTCCCGGCGAACGCGTACCTCTTGATGGAATCGTGGTTAAGGGAGAGTCCTTGTTCGACACAAGTGCCTTGACGGGAGAGTCCCTGCCACGCATGATCACGGTTGAAAGCGAAGCATTGAGCGGATGCATCAATCTCAAGGGGCTTCTTGAGGTGAAGGTTACCCGCCCCTTTGAAGAGTCTACCATCAATAAAATTCTTGAGCTTGTCGAGGAAGCCACTGCAAACAAGGCCAAGACCGAAAGCTTCATCACCAAATTCGCACGATACTACACGCCAGTTGTCGTCATAGTGGCTGCCATGCTGGCCGTGGTCCCTCCTTTCGTGATGCATGACGCGATCTTTGTCGATTGGGTCTATCGTGCCTTGGCATTTTTGGTGGTCTCGTGTCCTTGCGCCTTGGTGATATCTGTGCCATTGAGCTTTTTCGGGGGCATAGGCGGAGCTTCGAAGGCGGGAATCCTCATCAAGGGTGGCAATTACATCGAATCTCTCGCCAAAGCAGGGGTCATCGTATTCGACAAGACTGGGACACTGACGAAAGGCATCTTTGCGGTCCAAAGGATAGAGACATGTGGGATCGATCCGAAAAAACTCTTGGATCTTGCAGCTCATGCGGAATTCAATTCAAACCATCCTATCTCGCAGTCAATCGTTAGGGCTTATGGTGGACAGATTGAAACCGCAAGAATCACTGGTGTTGAAGAGCTTGCTGGACACGGTATGAGGGCGTTCATAGATGGGGGAGAGACCCTCGTCGGAAACGACAAGCTTATGGAATCTCATGCCATCGATCACTTAACGGTCGAGGAACCGGGTACGGTGATACATATCGCATCAGATGCGCATTATTGCGGGTATCTGCTTATAGCAGACGAAGTAAAGCCAGATGCGGCAAAGGCGATAAGCGATCTCAAACTTTCGGGGATTGACCGAACGGTAATGCTCACGGGCGACAATGAATCCGTTGGAAAGCACGTTGGCGAGAGCCTTGGTCTTGACGAAGTGCATGCAGAACTGCTTCCCGCTGAAAAACTCGAGCTTGTGGAGAAAATGCATGGAGACATACAATCCAACAGAAGCCTCGTGTTCGTTGGCGATGGCATAAACGATGCGCCGGCGCTTGCACGCGCCGATGTCGGCATCGCAATGGGCGGATTAGGATCCGATGCGGCAATCGAGGCGGCCGATGTCGTCATCATGAACGATGAGCCATCGAAGGTTCCCCTTGCAATCCGGATATCGAAAAAGACGCTTGCGATCGCTCGTGAAAACATCGTATTTGCCCTTGGTGTCAAAGCCGTCGTTCTCATGCTTGCCGCTTTAGGAATCGCGACGATGTGGGCTGCGGTGTTCGCCGATGTTGGCGTTACGATAATCGCCATCCTCAACTCATTCAGGGCTTTGCGGTACAGAGGCTGAGGATTTGCCGGGATGGCGACGGCGAGTCCTTCCTTTTGCAACAGAGCGCCGAGCAGAAGCACCCAGCAGAATGTAAATATATCTAACTTTACATAAGATATATTATCAATAAAACAAAGAGGAAGGATGGAATCTGGGAGAGTGACTCTACGCCACTACACTTCGATATCCGTTCGTGCCATGGTGGAAGTTTGTCACCCCCAGGTTGAATTTGTACCCGAAGAGCCTGTCCCTGCATTGCCAGCGTTTGGAATCAGGCTTCCGTAGTCGCCGGTTTCAAGTGCTTGTAAAACAACGGGATACATAATGGCAAATGAGATCGCGTTGAGGATAAATGCGATTCCACAGATTGCCAGTGCAATAAATGCGGATCTTCTAATCCGCAAAGCAAACATGCTTACATCGGTGCCGCGCTTGGACAGAACATTCAATTTGCGGAGACCGAGAAACGCGCACAGCGCTCCTGCGCCGCTCAGCAGGACGCCTCCGAAAAACAAGGACACAGGGCCAGCTACGCTTCCAACCATGATAAGATTTTGTGCAGTTCGAAGATCCCGAACTTCCTGTCTATTAGGAGATGGGTTGCCTTCGGGACCCTGAGGAGTTTGTTGGTCAGGAGAACGATGTGGAGGTTCCGAAGGTGGAGTGTCTCCGCTCTTGACAAAAGCAGGCGAAAACGGTGATTTTGGAGGTCCGTTTCTATCATCAGCCATCTCATGCTCCGTTTCTATAAAAAATAGGCTCCTGAACAGGCACTTTGTAAACAAGGCCATGAGAGCCGTTCTAAGGGGCTATCTTTGTCTCTCTTGATCCATTGTTCATGGAAATCTCTCATTATGATTGAATACGGGTTAACTATAGCATGTAGAAGCGAATCACGATTCCGAGTCTTCCAAATCCACAGCTGCTGCATTCAGGTGCACCAAACTGCTTTCAAGTTCGGTGCGTTGGTATTCCAATGCGTTTTTTCGAGAACGAAGAATGGAAAGTCGCTCGCCTTCGGTTACTGCTCCGCGTTTTTGCAAACGTACGAAGTACTGTATGCCTTCAATCGACAGGCCGCTCTTTCGTAAGGCTTCAACCAGATAGAGCTGCCTTACATCAGCATGGGAGAATGTGCGAACTCCGCGGCGGTCACGTTTGAGGTTCGGGAGGAAGCCGCATTTGTCGTAATAGCGAATCGTGAATGCCGATATGCTGGTCATTTCTGAAACTTTGCCAATGCCATACCCGGCTTCAATCGTCAAACCGCTTGTCTCGAATTGAAAGGAGTTTCTCGAATCCTTAGAAGATGCGTGGCCCATAAGCAGTCCTTTGCGTCACATCACTTGGGTGTTTGATAGGCTTAGAGTAACTCTAAGCCTATCAAAGTGCAGCATGTCTGTCAGTTAGAGTTACTCTAACTGACAGACACCGTTCTCCTTGTGCCCTAGCGTCGATCTGTCGTTGCGGCAACTGCGTCCTAAAGAGGCGACGAGACACCACTGCTTCCAAAGCCTTCTATGCCTCTATCCGTCTGAGGCAAGATATTGCAGATCTCGAACGAGACTTCAGGCACGCGAATGATTACCAGCTGGGCGATTCGGTCGCCTCGTTCGATGAAAAACGTTTCTTCCGGATCGAGATTCACAAGAACGGCCTTGATCTCTCCGCGATAGTTGCTGTCGATCAAACCAGGCGAATTCACTAACGAGACACCATGTTTGATTGCCAATCCACTTCGAGGAATGACGAGTCCCGCATATCCCGTAGGGATGGCTAAAGCAATGCCGCAGGGCACAAGGGCCCGCTTGAATGGAGGCAGCTCAAAATGGCTGACGGAAAGCAGATCGACGCCCCCATCCCCCACATAGGCATATGCGGGGGATGGAAGGCCGGGGTCTATCTTTTGAAGAGGCAAGGAAAGAGGGGTCATGGACGTCATCGCATTTCTTCAAGCGCTGCAGCAAATTCCTCGATGTTTTGGAAATCCTTATAGACGCTTGCAAAGCGCACATAGGCCACGTCATCGAGTTTCGCAAGTCTCACCAAAGCCATCTCTCCAAGACTCTTTGCCTTGATTTCATTTTTCGAAGAGGCGCGAAGCTCGTTCTCAATGCTATCGACGAGGGCGCTGATCTGTTCTGGTGAGATAGGGCGTTTTGCACATGCGATGAGGAGACCTCGCATAAACTTCTGCCTATCGTAAACTTCTGACGAGCCGTCTGCTTTTACGACGATAAGAGGATTGTCTCCAAGGCGTTCATACGTAGTAAAGCGATGCCCACATTCGAGGCATTCCCGTCTTCGCCGAATCGTCGCACCGTCTTCAGACGGTCGTGAATCGACGACTTTTGATTCATTGTGGCCGCAGGAAGAACAGCGCATATATCTCCTTTGTTTACCTTTCTCTCACTGTACCACACAATATATAGGGGTACAATTTTCGAAGAGGATTCTACGGAAATAAATGTCGCATTGTAAATGTTCCGTATTTCTGACTCGAGCATCGTCGTCTATGGCTATGCTTCGTCTGATGAAGCGACCCCTTGCTTAAGGGGTCGAAAAAGCGAGAAAGATCGGCAGTGCGAGCGTAGCCCTATATGCTGAAAAAGAGGGCAGCAAAGGCAATAGTGCAGAAAACAACGCCCGCCAGAGCCGCCTGCCAACGCGTCATGCGATTGAAGGACACTCCCCTTGCGCTGCCGTACCGAAGACTCTTCACCATTTCGGTGTCTCTCAGCCTACCGACACGCAAGGCTGAGAGATTTTGGACTTTGGACATATCCTGAATGACGCCGTGGGATATAAAAGATCCCACTTCACGATCCGGATGCTCTGCACCTGGGAAAACAATGATCTTTTCACGGACGGGAAGCGTATCGTGGAGGTCAAGTCGAAGAGCGGACGATCCATTGATTGGGCAGCGCACCTCGGAATTCTTCATTTTATGACCTCCTGGTCTTGCGTAGAACCTTTGTTCGCGTATATAATAAGCCGAACAAAGGTTCACGTCAAGTAAATTTTAAAACATTTGTTCGATACGATGAAAGGACTATCATGGCCGGAAAAGTGACGAAGCGTCAGCAGGCAGTGCTTGACTGCATCGAGGATTGCATCCGGGAGAAGGGGTATGGCCCAACCGTGCGCGAAGTGTGCCAAAGCCTGGGGCTCTCGTCTCCCTCCACCGTCCATGTCCACCTGAAGGCGCTCGAGCAAAAGGGACTCATCAAGCGCGACCCTCTCAAGTCCCGCTCCATTGCACTCACTCATCCGCTCGAAGAGCTCGCACAGGCTCCCAACTCCTTCCTGCCAAGCTTCAGCAAGATTGTCGCTGTCCCGCTTGTCGGCAATGTCGCTGCAGGCTCGCCTATCCTCGCCGAGGAAAACATCACCGACACCTTGTCCTTGCCTACCGATATCGTGGGCGACTCCCCTTCTTTTTTGCTCTCCGTGCGTGGGGAGTCGATGATAGAGGCAGGGATCAACGATGGCGATTACGTCGTTGTGAAAGAGCAGCCCGTGGCCAATAACGGTGACATCGTTGTCGCCCTTATCGATGACGGTGCAACGGTCAAGCGTTTTTACAAAGAGACGGACCATATTCGCCTTCAGCCCGAGAACTCATCCATGGAGCCTATCATAACGACCGATTGCTCGATTGCGGGAAAGGTCGTCGCAGTTTTCCGTCGTCTGTGATTTCCATTCACAAGGTTGCTGAGTCGGCGTGCGATGTTGGCTCGCAGGAAGTAATCGGGATCTATGAGTCGATTGGGTTTGCGAGAGCCCAAAGCATTCGTTCGTTAGTGTGAGGCCTTGTTTGAAATGTCATAGGGTCTGAAAAGACCGGCATATGAGGGCGCTGCAAGCATGACGATGTGGGTTCCTGCCTCCTCGTGAGCCTCTGACAGGATATGGCAGCGTTCGTGAGCGAGGGAGACCAAGTCTCCCCTGTTGTATGGGATGACGACATCAAGGTGCGTGTCGTGTGCGGAGGCGATGTGAGCAATGTGGCTGACAAGAGCCGCTATTCCCTCCCCCGTTGATGCCGACACGAACTGTGCATCGGCATAGCGCGACCTGAGTGCGGCACTTTCTTCATTGTTGAGTAGATCGCACTTGTTGAACACGAGAAAACGTCTGATGCCCTGTGCCTTGATCTGGTCAAGAACATCTTCGACAGCCAAGATGTGGGCCGCAGGATCTTCTGACGAGGCGTCCACGACATGAAGAACGAGGTCCGCTCCGGTTATTTCATCAAGCGTTGACTTGAATGCCTCGATAAGCGTCGTCGGCAGCTTTTGTATGAACCCGACGGTATCGGTGAGCGTGATTTCGCGTCCTTCGGGAAGCTCGTACTTGCGGGTTGTGGAATCAAGCGTGGCAAACAGTTTGTCGTATGCCAGAACATCTGCCTTTGTCAGACGATTGAGCAGACTTGACTTTCCAGCATTGGTGTAGCCTGCGAAAGCGACCTTGAACATGCCGCTTTCATAGCGGCTTTCGCGCTGAATTGCGCGCACTTCAGCAAGGTGTTTCAACTCGCGCTTGATGGACGTGATCCTCTTCCGTACCATGCGACGGTCTACCTCAAGCTGGCTCTCGCCCTCCCCGAAGCGTGATCCCACACCGCCGCCCATGCGGTTTGAGGCCAAATGGGACCACATGCCCCGCAACCGCGGCAAAAGATACTCGTTTTGAGCAAGCCGAACCTGCAGACGCCCCTCCTTGCTGGTAGCATGAAGGGCAAAAATGTCCAGAATAAGTGCAGTGCGATCGATGACTTTGGTGCTTTTTCCAACAATTTTCTCAAGGTTTGCCTGTTGAGAGGGAGTTAATTCATCATCGAAGATGACAAGGTCCGCCGCGTGCGCACGTACGAGCTCCGCAATCTCCTCCGCTTTCCCCGTGCCCACGAACGTCCGAGGATTAGGTGCTTCGAGCTTCTGGGTCGCGACTGCAACTTTGTCCGCGCCTGCTGTGTCAGCGAGCCGTTCCAGCTCGCCCAAGGATTCCATCACCGGCCATGAGAGACCGGGACGATCGACGCCAACCAAAACGGCACGTTCGCGCCTTTCCTCTGGCTGTGTAGCGGGACCGCGTTGAATGACGGAAGCGTACTGAGAAAGATCGGACATAGGGTCCCTTCAGTTCATGGAGAGGGGAAACCGACCTTCATGAAGGTCGGTTTCCCCGTTTTGGCTGAGCATGCGTCGCAGCGTGCGGTTCCTTCTGAGAGAATAGCAAAGCACCACGATAAAATGCGCTCGGCACGTTGACCGTTCCGTTTCAATTCCCTCGTTGGAAATTTACATCGTCTCCTTGATTCGTCGTACAGCTTCCAGCAGCCTGTCGTCGGGAGTTGTGAGGGAAATGCGGATGAATCCTTCTCCATCAGGTCCATAGCCTGAACCAGGGGTGACGATAACATGGGCCTGCTCCAGGAGTTTTGTCGCGAATGATTCGGACGTTTCCCCTTCGGGAACCTTTGCCCAAACGTAGATGGTAGCCAGGGGGGCATTGCATTCAACCCCAATGCCGCGAAGGGCATTGACAACAACGTCACGTCGCTGCTGATAAAGCTCGCACATGTCCTCAACGCATTGCTGAGATCCTGTCAGGGCAGTGATGGCGGCTTCCTGTATGGCGGTAAACTGTCCTGAATCGAGATTGTTTTTAACGGTTCCAAGGGCTTGAACGGCCTGCTCGTTGCCGACAGCAAAAGCGATACGCCAGCCGGTCATATTGTAAAGCTTCGACAGGCTGAAAAACTCAATGCAGCATTCTTTGGCGTGGGGCCGCTCCAGGATGGATGGCGCGCGGTACCCATCGAAGCAAATGTCGCAGTATGCATTGTCGTGAGCGAGGAGGATATCGTGGTCCCGACAAAATGCGATGGCCTTATCGAAGTATTCCTCTGTCGCGCATGCGCCGGTCGGATTGTTGGGATAGCCAAGGAACATGATTTTTGCCTTGGAGAGCACTTCTTCGGGGATGTGATCGAAATCAGCCAAGAAGCCGTTCTTCTCTTCCATCGGCATGAAATAGGTATTCGCGCTCATGAGCGTGGCGCCACCGGAATACACCGGATATCCGATGGAAGGCGCGAGCACGTAGTCACCAGGGTTTACGAAAGCCATATGCAGATGGGCGATGCCCTCTTTGCTGCCGATCAGAGCGAGCACTTCGCGCTCGGGGTTCACCTTGACGCCGAAGCGGGTGTCCATCCACTGCGCCGCAGCCTCGCGAAACGCCAAGGATCCCGCGTAGTCGGGATACTGATGGTTTTCGGGCTTGCGTATTGCCTCCGCCATGGCGTCGACGATGTGTGCAGGGGTCGGCATGTCCGGATCGCCGATGCCTAAAGAAATGACATCGATGCCCTGGGCCTTGAGCGCATCACGCTTAGCATCGATCTGGGCAAAAAGGTAAGGGGCCATATGGTTGAGGCATTCAGCGGTTTTCACGTGGTATGTCCTTTCGGTTCTCTCTAGATTTCCACAGTGCCGTGGAAGCTTTCCTCGGCGGGGCCGGTCATCATGACGTGCCCATTGTCTTCCCATGAGATGCGCAGGGTTCCTCCCCGCAGTTCAACATCATTTTTACGGCCGGTCCGGTCGGTGAGGGAGGCCGCAACGCTTGTCGCGCAGGCTCCTGTGCCGCAGGCAAGGGTTTCTCCGCAGCCGCGCTCAAACACGCGCATGGAAATAGAGTCATTACCCACCTCGGCAAATTCGATGTTCGCCTTTGCGGGGAAGGCCTCATGGGATTCAAAGAATGCTCCGACTGACTCGACGTCAAAAGTGCCCATGCTCTTGTCGGATGCATTGCAGAAGGCGTTGTCAGGCAGGTCTTCCCAATCATCGACGAAGCAGACTGCGTGAGGATTGCCCATCGATACGCAGGTGAAGGAAAAATCCCCCCATGGAGAAGCGATGGTCAGGTCCTTCACGAACGGAATCCCCTGAGGGCTTGTGGCATCCACGGCGGAGGCGACCGGAATTGCATCAGGGTCAAGAACTGGCTGGCCCATGTCGACCGTTGCGTAGGTAAGCTTGTCGTCGGCGTTCGTGTCGAAGCTGATGGGCTTGGGGCCCGCGAGGGTGTCCGCCGTGAGATGTCCGTCGGAGGCAGGCACAAAGCCTCTGTCGACGAGGTACTTGGCAAAGCATCTCACGCCATTGCCGCACATTTCCGAAAGCGTGCCGTCTGAATTGATGTAGTGCATGTAGGCGGCACATTTGGGATCATCCGAGGCCCGGACGAGGATGACGCCGTCCGCGCCAATGCCAAAATGGCGATCGCATAATGACGTGACCTGTTCTGCAGTCAGCTCGCGTTCGCGAGAAAAATCATCGACGAAGACAAAATCGTTTCCGCAGCCCTGCAGCTTGGCAAAATCCAGTTTCATGGCACTGCCCTGCACTTTCTTCTATCGTCTTTCGGTCTCAATTGTAGCAATGACGCGAAGCGCCTGTTCCGTAAGCTTGTCCATATCCTGCGAATCTGCGCAAAGCCATGTGATGCGCTTGTCTTTTCGAAACCATGTTCGCTGTCGCTTCGCATAGCGTCGCGTTGCCTGTTTTATGTCCGCCACGGCTTCCGCCAAGGGTTCGCCATCGTCAAGTACCGCAACGATCTCTTTGTATCCTATCGCTTGCGGAGCGGTGATCCCTTGACGGAAGCCCGCTTGCAACAAATATTTAACTTCATTCACGAGTCCGGCTTCGATCATCGCATCAACGCGCGCGTCAATGCGATCGGCGAGGATGTCGGGATTGACTTCAAGGCCGATGAGGCATGCTGGAACGACTTGAGGAATGCTCGCAAGCTTCGCCCTCTGTTCCGCATAGGTTGTTCCGCTCTCCAGCAATTCGAATGCCCGCACCACGCGCTTGACGTCCCGAGGCGGCAGGAGGGCCGCACTGGCGGCATCGCGGGATTGCAGGAGCTTCCAAAGGGCATCCGCTCCCTGCTCTTGTGCAAGGCTGCTGTAGTGTTCACGGATGGGATTGTCGGTTTGCGAGCCCCGGGGAAAGGTATACCCGTCGATGGCGGCGCGTATGTAGAAGCCCGTGCCTCCCGCCAAGACGGTTCGCTTTGCCCGGGCCGAAATGTCCCGAAAGCACTCTCGTGCATATGTCTGAAACAGAGCGGCAGAGAATGGCTCACCTGGATCGACGAGATCGAGTCCATGATGGGGAACCAGACGCTCGGAGGGGGTCACCTTTCCCGTGCCGATGTCCATGCCCCGGTAGACTTGCATGGAATCCGCGCTTACCACTTCCCCATCGACGGATTGCGCGATTTTTTGGGCAAGCTCGGTTTTCCCCGTCGCCGTTGGCCCGACAACGCAAATGATCGGCGCGAGCGCCGTGTCATCGTGGTCTGACGCACCCCATGGATGCCCGTCAGCATCCATGGGGTGAAATCCCTCCTGATCCACGTGCGCAGGAGTCATTCTCGACCATCGAGCCCGAAAGGTACCAGGTTTTCGCCTCGTCGATATGCACGGGAAGAATCGTTCCGGCGAGATCTTGAGGAACGACGCCTGCGGGTGCGGCAGCATGCACGGTCTGACCTTTGGGGCTTTTGCCGCTGAGTATCAGGGGATCGCGCTTTGACGGACCCTCGACAAGGACGTCGACGATGCTGCCAAGATCTTTCTGGTTCACTTGATAGGCCCGATCCTGAACGAGGCCGACCAGACGATCGAACCGTTGTTGAATCGTCTCATGAGAGGTGTTGCTCTCCAGTGCCGCTGCCGGAGTTCCCTCCCGTTTGGAGTAGATGAACGTGAAAACCTGATGGTAGCCCACCTCGTCCACAAGGCGATAGGTGTCTTCGAAGTCCTTCGCCTCCTCTCCGGGAAAACCGACGATGATGTCGGTGGAAAGCGCAATGTCAGGACAAACGTCCCGAACTTTTTTCACCAGTTTCATGTAGTGTTCACGCGTGTACCGACGGTTCATGGCTGCCAAGATGGCATCGGATCCTGATTGAACGGGTAAATGCAATGAGGGCATGAGCGATCTCAACGAGCCAAATTTTCCAATGACTTCGTCGGTGAGATCTTTTGGATGACTGGTTGCGAACCGCAAGCGCTCGATGCCCGTCTCATCAAGTGCGGAGAGAACGTCGGCAAAACGAGGCGATCCGTAGAGGTCGCGCCCGTATGAGTTCACGTTTTGGCCGAGCAAGGTGATTTCCTTCACGCCTGCTGCCACGTAAGCCTCTGCCTCTGCAATGATGTCTTCGAGAGCGCGTGACTTCTCGCGACCTCTCACGTAGGGCACGATGCAGAATGAGCAGAAATTATTGCATCCGATGGTAATTGGCAACCATGCCGCCCACTCATGCTCGCGAGCGGTCGGCAAATCGGTGGGAAACGATGAGGAAGCGTCAAGGACTTCGACTCGATGATCTCCTTCCGCAATGGCTGCATTGATCAGCCGTGGAAGTGATCCGAGGTTGTGGGTTCCAAACACCACGTCGAGATGCGGGAGGTCCTCGATGAGCTTCTGTCCGTCTCTCTGTCCTATGCAGCCGCCAACGGCGACGATACGCTTGCCGAGCGCTGCGTCCTCACGTGTGGGAATATTTTTGAGAGAGGCTATCTGACCGTACAGACGCGTGTCAGCCGCCTCGCGGACGCAGCAGGTCATGAAGACCACGATATCAGCAGCCTCAATCGTGTCGACAGGAAGAGATCCTAGGCCCTCAAGCATTCCGGAGATGCGTTCTGAGTCATGCTTGTTCATCTGGCATCCAAACGTGCGGATGCAGAACGTTGAGTTCATGAAAGCGGTATGCATATGCGGGTGGCTCCTCAGTCGGTTGGCATGGAGCCAGTAGCTGGTGTTTCTTCTGGTGTGGCCTGAACCGTGCCATGGATGAAGCGAGACTCCACCGTGAAGCGGATTGCGGTGCGGTATTCGCCGTCAATGACGATGTCGGTGAAAGAAGGAACGCAGGCGATCTCGATTCCGATGGGAGAAAGAAAGCCGCGTGATATGGCGATTGCCTTGACCGCCTGATTGACGGCTCCGGCTCCAACAGCCTGCATCTCAACGCCCACGCCATCCTTGACCATGCCGGCAATGGCTCCCGCGACAGAGGCAGGAGACGACTTGGATGAAACCTTCAGACAGCCGACGTGAGGCTTCTGTTCCGATAGGGTAGACACATGCATATCCTTCTACGTTCTGGTTCGTCTAGCGTGCGTTCGGTTCGGTTCAATATGCCAATATGCAATCTTTGCGCAGTTTACGAGATATCTGTCATTTTATCCATTAATGGTATGGTGCGCAACCTGCGCATTCTTCCCCCTGAAACAACACCAATTCCCCAACGCCATTCCTGCTGGGGAATTGGTGTTGGAGACAGGGGTACGCCTTCTCTTACCTGAGCTTTTCAACCGGTATGACGATATGGATTTGATTTTTGCCAACACTGACGTCGGGCTTTACGCTTGGATCAAGGAAATAGTCGCGTGCCAGCGAGCGGTAGACGTCGGCAATCCCGTCAGCAAACGAATCAAGATCGGCGGGATCTACCTTGAGCCCCCGCGCATCTTCGGATTTTGCCCTTGTTCGGGAAGGCCGTTGGAGGCCATGGCCTGGTTTCTCCCCTATTCGAAGACGATCGAGAAGCGGCGGAACGGGAGCAATGCCATCATCCATGATCCGACGTGCCGACCGCTCGGAAATGTCCAAACCGAGACTCGCGGCAATCTGGGCAAACTGTTCAGGATCGGCTGCGGTGCAAAGTCGTTTGCATACAGGAAGAAGCAGGTGATTGTCGCAGAAGGTTCGGGCCGTCCTTGAAAGGGTTGCATTCCCGAAATCGCGAAGCGTGGCAGCGATGTCGGTTGCCGAGCCGAGGTAGACGGTACAATCTCGTCGATGCTCGAGGACAAACTCACATGATGTGCGAATGATGTTGCGGGGTCCCTTGACCGCAATGGCTCCCGTTTCGGTGCGTTCGAACGTGGGAAAGGTGGATTGGTCGGCTTTTTCCCCAAGACAACTCAAATCCGTTTGGACAAGGAAAGAGCTCCCCATTCCCACATCCGAGGCGGCGATACGAGCCTCGGAGGCGTTCACGGAAATGGAATACAGGGCCATGCCACGGCCGTGCACTCCCCATTTGTCAATATGGGCAGTGTCAAGCTTGGAGGTGACGCGCGGTTCGAACACCTGCTCATGCATGGACGGAGGTACTCCGTCGCCGTCATCCAGGATCGTGAGTCGCCGAACGTTCCCCTCTCGTCCAACGGCAAGAAAGATGCTTCTCGCATGGGCGTCCCGAGCATTGCGAAGCATCTCGATGACGATATCTTCCGTCGAACGAATATCATGGGCCGCCTGGCGCCGCTCGGCTTCGGATGTCTTTAGACGGACAAAGCCACCTCCGAGATCGTCTTCGACTCGAAGATGGCTATCGCCGCACACTGACTCGACGAATGCTGAAAGCGATTCGTCGGCCATGTTATTTCGCAATGCCGACAGCTCGGCTTTCGCGAATGACCACAACCTTCACTTGGCCCGGATACTGCATCTCGCTTTCAATCCGGTGCGCGATGTCATGGGCAAGCACCGTGGTGGCTGCTTCGTCGACCACCTCAGGCTCAACCATCACCCGCACTTCGCGGCCGGCCTGTATGGCGTAGGTCCGCTCGACGCCCTTGTAGGAATTTGCAATCTCCTCAAGTTTTTCAAGACGCTTGACATAGGCATCAAGCGTCTCTTTGCGAGCGCCAGGACGCGCGGCGGACACGGCATCTGCCGCCTGAATAAGCACGTCAAGCACACTGTTTGGATCAACGTCATTGTGGTGGGCCTCTATGGCATGGACGATTTCGGGACGCTCTCCGAAACGGCGGGCGAGATCTGCGCCGATCACCGCGTGGCTGCCTTCGATTTCGTGATCGACGGCTTTGCCGAGATCGTGGAGAAGGCCGGCACGCTTTGCCGGAACGGGATCAAGTCCCAGTTCGGATGCCATCACGCCAGAGAGATAGGCAACTTCCAACGAATGATTGAGCACATTCTGACCATATGAGGTGCGGTAGCGGAGCCTTCCAAGCGTCTTGACGAGCTCAGGATGGAGGTCATGGATGCCGGTGTCGAACGCCGCCTGGTCACCAGCCTCCTGCACCCGCTGGTTCACATAGACTTTCGCTTTTCCAAACATCTCTTCAATGCGTGCCGGATGGATGCGGCCATCGGCAATCAAGTTCTCCATCGTGACACGGCCGATTTCTCGCCGCACGGGGTCAAAACACGAGATGGTCACACACTCCGGCGTGTCGTCGATTATGAGGTTTGTTCCAGTGAGCTGCTCGAATGAGCGTATGTTGCGCCCTTCTCGACCTATGATGCGTCCCTTGAGGTCGTCGGAAGGGATGTGAATGGTAGACACGGTGCTCTCGGCAGAGTGATCGGCGGCAACACGCTGGATAGCAAGGCTGAGTATCTCGCGCGACTTCTTGTCAGCCTCGGCCTTGGTGCGCATTTCCGCGTCTCGGATGACGGCTGCAGACTCATGCACGACTTCATCCTTCAACGTGTCAAGCAATTCCTTCTTGGCTTCTTCGGACGACATGCCGGCAACCCGCTCCAACCGGTATCCGATGTCCTTTTCGGTTGACTCCAGATCGCGTTCGCGGCGGTCGAGCTGGCCTTGAAGGGATGATATCTGATGTTCCCGCGAGTCGAGCGATTCGACGCGGCGGTCAAGCGATTCCTCACGTTGGGATATGCGGCTTTCCGCGGTGCGAACCTCCCTCATGCGTTCTTTGTTCTCGGCTTGGGCATCCTGCTTGAGTTTCAGCACTTCGTCCTTTGCTTCGACGACGGCCTCGCGCCGCAGGGTCTCAGCCTGCCTCTTTGCGTCGGCAATCACGGTTTCGGCCTCTTGCGCCGCGCGTTTCGTTGACTCGTTGATCAAGAAGCGCGTGGCAACGAAGCCGACAGCAATGCCGACGACGGCTCCGATGAGCAACCAGATGAACTCGGGCATACACTCCCCCTTTCGTTTTCTGCTCCAATACAGGCGTTTCAATGGTGCATGGTATGTTCATGATGATGCCGGACTTGCACCGGACATGAGCGAACGCACGCGATACGGGGAAGTCGTATAGGATTGTCTATAAAAAGTACCCACTATCAGGCACGTATCACTCAAGCTATACCATATGATAGGGCTTATCGCCCCTTTGGTGAAGTCCTATCAGAAAAACTGCGGAAAACGGAGGGGACGGTGATTCTACAAGCGGCTTGCGCGGCCTTCTGACCAGAGGCGAGCGGCCGATGAGGAACAGGCCGAAGAGAATCCCTTGTGGACGAGACGACGATAAGCAGCGTCGCGCAGATTTTTCGCCTGCGGCGGCTTCTTGTCGAGCAAGGCGATGGCACGGGACACTTCGCTATCGTCGTCCCCGACAAATTCTTCGGGCCATCCCGGCACATCGGATGGCTCGATGTTGAGACGACGCAGCTCTGCCTCTATCCCTTGCCTCCCCCGTCCGGCTGCCGCGCGGCTTCTCATGAGCACTTCGGCAAATCTCAGATCGTCCACCAGGCCGCAACGAAGCGCTCGGTCGACTGCTTCTGCGGCATCCTCTTCGGAGAAGCCCTCCCTTGCAAGGCGGTCGCGTAACGCCACGCTCGCCTGTTCCCTCATGAGCGAAAGGCGACGGATCTTGCAGAAGGCTTTTTCGGCTCCTTTTGTTCCAGCCACCGAGGACGCACGGGGGTTGACGGTGTCCTCGGTGCCGCATTCGAGTTCCTTGCCTCGGAACCTTTCAGAGGGGACACCGACGGCAGACTCGCGTGGCGCATGCCCGCGTTCCATTGAGGCTATGCGCGCCCTCAGCTGGCTCACGGTATCGTCTGCACCCACGCCCACTTTGAATCACTTCCTTTTTGTCGGTTTTGCCACGGGAGTGAGGGCGTCGGCCTCCTCGGTCGAACGCGTGACGTGGGGGATGTCGAACGCTTCGCGCACCTTCGCCTCGAGCTCCTCTCGAAGGTCGGGATTCTCACGGAGCGTCTGCTTTGCAGCCTCCCTGCCCTGACCGAGCCGCTCGTCTCCGTACGTGTACCATGCTCCGCTCTTGCGAGCGACTCCCCCTTCGACGGCCATGTCGATGATGCAGCCTTCGCGCGAGATGCCTTCGCCGTACATCAGGTCAAATTCTGCCTGGCGAAAAGGAGGGGCGACCTTGTTCTTGACCACCTTCGCACGTACGCGGTTGCCGATGATCTCCCCGTCCTTCTTGATGGAGTCTATGCGACGAATGTCGATGCGCACGCTGGAGAAGAACTTGAGAGCACGTCCTCCTGTCGTGGTTTCGGGGTTGCCGAACATGACGCCGATCTTCTCGCGCAGCTGGTTGATGAAGATGCACGTTGTGTTTGATTTTGAAAGAGATCCTGCAAGTTTTCTCAGCGCTTGAGACATGAGTCGCGCCTGCAGCCCGACCGTCGTGTCGCCGATCTCCCCTTCTATTTCGGCTCGGGGCACAAGAGCGGCAACCGAGTCTATGACGATGCAGTCTATCGCGCCGGAACGAACGAGCATGTCGCATATCTCAAGGCCCTGCTCGCCTGTGTCGGGTTGGGAGATGAGCACTTCGTCGATGTCGACACCGAGACGGGCGGCATAGACGGGGTCGAGCGCGTGCTCGGCGTCAATGAAGGCGACGATGCCTCCAGCCGCTTGGGCTTCGGCGAGGATCTGAAGGGCAAGCGTCGTCTTTCCGCTTGATTCAGGGCCATAGACCTCGACAATGCGTCCGCGGGGCACCCCGCCGATGCCAAGTGCCGCGTCCAACGGCAGCGCGCCTGTTGGAATGACGCCAAGGTTGAGGTCCTTGCCGTCCTCTCCGAGCTTCATGATGGATCCCTGACCGAACTTTGACTCAATCTGATCGGTCGTCAGTTTGAGCATTTTTGTTTTCTCGTCGTTCATAGTCCTTCTCTTCCTGCCCTGCGCGGCTGGCATGACCATACTCATTATGCGTACAAATGTTTGGATGTCAAGATATTTCGCCGAAACCGATAGAGGAAAGTATACTCCGGGAACCCATCAAAAACAGTGCAGCCGGCCAGCGCATCGCACGCATCGTCCCGCTGCTATTCCATCCGGGACAACACGCCAATCAAGCATATTCGAAAACAGCGACGTTCGGGAGAGAGGCCTGTCGTGCGTTCCCTTGCTTCGCGATGGAACGGCGGCTATTTTTGCAGGGGTTGCCGCGTCTCCAAATTTTCTTTGATGAACAGGAGGGCTGCCTGAACGGTCTGAAGCCGAACGTGCGCACGGTCACCGTGGAAATGGTGGCAGCGAGCAAGCGTCGTGACTCCGTCCGAGAGACCGATCCACACCGTTCCCACCGGTTTCCCCGGCTCCGCGCCACCGGGTCCTGCAATGCCCGTCGCAGACACGGCGACATCCGCACGCAAAGCGCGCCGGGCCCCTTCGGCCATGGCGCGGGCCGTCTCCTCGCTGACCGCGCCATGGCGTGAGAGCACCAGCTTCTCGACGCCCAAAACCCCCTCTTTCACTCCATTCACGTAGCTCACCACGCCGCCGCGGACAACGTCGGAACTGCCTGGGATGTCCGTGAGCGTCGAGGCGATGAGCCCACCCGTCAGGCTTTCGGCCGTTCCTATCGTTTTGCCCTCCCGCCGCGCCGCATCCAGCACGGACTTTGCGAGCCCGTCAAGAGCCATGAGGCGTTCTGCCTCGGGATCGTCTTGGGAGTCTCCGCCTTCTCCGTCGACGGCATCCTCCCCGACCGTGGACCGGGGGAAACCAGACCCTTGGTCCTTGCGGCCTTGCACATGCTTTTTCGAGGGGGCGAAGTTGAGCATTTCACGTGCCTGTGCAAAATAATCGAGCATGGAGATGATCGTGAGAGCCAAGGCGACGATCATGACCAACCAGGATATCAGGTAAAACGGATTGTGAAGCGCCCCCGTCGGGTCAACTGCGACAATTCCGTCTTTCACGATGAACAGCACGATGGCGACAATCTGGGATACGGTCTTTGCCTTGCCGTACCAGCTGGCGGCTATGACGACGCCTTGGCTTGCTGCCACCATGCGAATGCCCGAGACGATGAATTCGCGCGCCAGGATGACGAGGGCAACCCATGATGGCAGGACACCCAATTCTATGAGCGCAAGCAAAGCTGCTGCCACCAGGATCTTGTCAGCGAGAGGATCCATGAATTTTCCGAAATTCGTCACTTCTCCGCGACTGCGCGCAAGATAGCCGTCAAGCCCATCGGTTGCGGCGAGCAAGATGAATATTCCTGCAGCTACCCAAGGCTTCCAGAGCTCGGCATCGTGCCATGCGGGGAAATATGCCGGCCAAGGGCTGATCATCGCCAAGACAAACACCGGGATGAGGCAGATGCGAAGCAACGTCACAATGTTTGCTGGCGTCCACAGCTTCTCGTGAGCGGACTCGTTCTCCATGCGCTCGTCAGGCCCCTTCCATTTCATACAGCAGCGTGTCCTCGATGGTGACTCTTCTGATTTGGCCAATGCTTCCCGATTCGAGATAGGTGACCCCATCGGCGTCCGGCGCTTGAGACATCGCACGTCCAAACAGATGGCCATCCTCCTCCATGCCCTCCACGAGCACATCGATCTCGCGTCCGACACGCGCCGCGATGCGGGGAATGCAAACCGCGTCAGCAACGTCGCGCAAGCGCTGCGCCCGATAAGCCTTTTCATCTTCGTCTATCTGATCGGGAAAGTCGAACGCCCGTGTTCCCTCTTCTCGCGAATAGGCAAACACGCCTATATAGTCGAAATCCGAATCCTCGACGAACGCGCACAAATCTTCAAATTGGCTGTCCGTCTCACCGGGATAACCGGCAATCAGCGTCGTGCGCAGCGTGGCATCCGGCACAGCGGCGCGAATGCGCCGGACGAGCGTGTCGAAGGACTCCCCAGAGCCCGAGCGGTTCATGGACCGTAAAAGGGCGGGGTCGACATGTTGGAGCGGTATGTCGAAATAGCTGCATACATTTTCGTTGCCGGCAACGACGGAAAGATACTCGTCAGTCACTCCTTCGGGCTGCAGATACATGATCCTGAACCACGTGTCCCTGAACTCGGCCGCAAGCGTGGCGACGAGATCGGCAAGACTTGACGGCTCATCGAAGTCGGTGCCCCATCTTCCCGTGTCTTGGGCTATGAGCACGATCTCCCGGGTGCCGCCGGTGACAAGCGGCGCAATTTCTGAACGGATGTCCTCGAAGGAGAAGCTATGGTAGCGACCCCTGATGAGGGGGATCGTGCAGAATGAGCAGAAACGGTCGCAACCGTCCGAAATCTTGACGTAAGCCGAAGTCGGCGACGTTTCTGCTGCAGGCTTGGCTTCTCTGGCATCCACTCCAAGAACCGAGGAAAGCACGGAAACGATATCGTCCTCACGTGAGCAGGGAACGAATGCGCGCGCCTCCGTGAGCTCTTGGGCAAGATCCTCGCCGTATCGCGCAGGCATGCATCCGGCAACGATGAGCTTCGCATCGCCGGATGCGACCTTTGGCAGCTGCGCTGCATCGAAAATGGCCTCAAGGCTCTCCTCCGTTGCGGCGCGGATGAATGAGCAGGTGTTCACGACGACGGCATCGGCTTCAGCCGGATCATCGATAAGGTCGAAGCCGGCCGCGGAAAGGCGGGCGCGCATATGCATGGTGTCGGCTTCGTTCTTTGCGCACCCCATCGTCACGAACGCGACGCCCGGCTGTCCATCTGCGACTGATTGGGAGCGGTCAGTCTTCTGAATCATCGTCATCATTTTTCTCAACGATAGTTGACGTACTGGAGGGGCTGTCCGTAATCCTTCTCTTTGAGAAAGGCGATGGCCTCCTGAAGGGCATCGCGAGAAGCCGAGCTCACACGCAGTTTGTCGCCTTCAATCTGGACCTTTATCTTGAGTTTGGTCGCTCTGAGATCTTTGTTTATCTTCCCGGCGGTTTCTTTGTCAATGCCCTCGACGACCGAGGCTGTTTGACGGACGCTTTGGCCGGCGGCGGCCTGCGGATCCTCCCATTTCACCGCTGACAGGTCTATGCCCCGCTTGATGAGTTTTGACCCGATGACATCCACCACCTGACGAGCCACGAAATCGACAGGTGCCGACACCGTGATGCTTTTGTTCGCCTTGTCGAGGGAAACTTCCGCTCCGGAGTCTTTCAGGTCATAGCGCTGAGCAAGTTCCTTCTTCGCCTGCTGGTAGGCGTTGTCCACTTCCTGCATGTCAACGCTCGACACCACGTCGAAGCTTGATTCCTTTGCCACGGCCGATCCTTTCCTTGGAGAGCATTTCTGTCCAGCATACCTTATTTTCGCAGCAGACAGGCAACATTGACGGGGGATACACAGCAAGAGGGAGGGGCTTTTCACAAAAGGAAAAGGCCCTCCCCCGTCGGTGACGTTCCTGAGAGTAAGCTACGTGCAAGAACCTAAGCGGTCGTCTGCGTGTTTGAAGTCCCTGAGGTGCTGGCACTCGGATGAGCGTCATTCCATTGTTTGAGAATAGCAGCAAAATCGACCGTGTAGCTGTACACGCTGTCCCCGTCGTCATCGACCAGCTCGACCGTCTGTCCGTCAACCTGAACCTCAATCGAGTCGGGTTGGGGCGTGTCGATCCTCAGCGTTCCCGTCACGTCGACGGATTCGGTCACGGGTCCAGCCATGGTTTCCGCCACTGAAGGCGCGCTCGCTCCGTTTTCATACAGCTCTATATATGGCGCCGCTCCTGCGGCGATCTTGTAGGAAAGCACGGCCTTCGTCGGGGCGACTTCGGTGACGGTGGCGTCCTGCTGCGCGTTCTCGTTTCCGCCGCTGTCCTGTCCCTGATCTTGCGTGGTGTCGTTGAGGCCGGTGATGGGAACGGAGGGAACGTTTTCTTCCGCCGATGAGCCTTTGTTCCCAAAAGCCAAAACCAAAATGATGATGAGCAGGATGAGGATCGCCGCTCCCGCGATGACGAGAGGAAGCCTTGACTTCACTGCTCCTGGAGCTTTGGGACCTGCATAAAAATTCGTATACTGTGCGTTTGGGAGCGCGGCGTGGCGGCTGGGGTGCGTGCGTTCCTCGGACGCTCGTCTCCCTGATCCCCCGCGGCCATACTCCGTGCGGTCATCGTAGAGCGTGCGTCCGAATGCATTTTGCCGCGGGGGGCGTTCGGCTTGCGTGGCCGGACGTTCTCGCTGACGTTTCGATCGCGAGGGAGCGCCCATGTCGAACTGTGAGGGTTCCGTCTCATTGCGCGCTCGCCCGACCTGATAAGCATAGGCCTCATCAAGATACATGCGGGTGACTTCAGTTGGATTGAGCCCCAACAGGCGCGCGTAGGCGTTCACCATATTGCGGGTATAGCCGCGCGGCGGCATGCGCGAGAAATCGTCTTCCTCGATCGCGCGCAGGATGTCCGGCCTGATACGCAGGCGGCGTGCCGCCGTCGGCAAGTCATAGCCCTTGCGTTCGCGAGCCTCCCGCAACACCGTTCCGAATGTCATCTGTGCCACGTCGTCACTCCTCCGTGCCCGAGATGCCGCCTGCGGCGTCCTGAGCCTCGAATGCCTTCAACGTTTCCAGTTCCATGGTATCGACAAGAACCTCGCGGGGCTTGCTTCCGTTCGGAGGTCCCACGACACCCTTTTCCTCAAGCATGTCCATTATACGCCCAGCTCGTGAATAGCCCACTTTGAGGCGCCGCTGGATGTTGGACGTCGATCCGAGTCCGCTTGAAACGACGATGTCGGCCGCTTCCCAAATGAGAGGATCGTCCGAAGAGGCGGTACCGCCGCTGCCGTCAGGCTGCGAAGCGCCCAGCGTGATGAGGTTCGTCTGCAATATCTCCGAATGGTATTCCGGCTCTCCTTGGGACTTGAGCATCTCGACGACGTCGTTGATCTCGTCTTCGGACACATAGCATCCTTGGATGCGTTGCGGCTTGGCGAACTCCGGCTTGCTGAACAGGAGGTCTCCCAAGCCAATGAGGCGTTCTGCACCGGGAGTGTCAAGAACGACGCGCGAATCGATGCCGGAGGCCACGTTGAAGGCGATGCGATTCGTGATATTGGCTTTGATGAGACCCGTCACGACATTGGTGGAAGGCCGTTGCGTCGCCACGATGAGGTGGATGCCGGCAGCACGGGCCAACTGCGCGATGCGGCTGATGGAGAACTCGACCTCTTTGCCGACATTCATCATGAGATCGGCAAGTTCGTCGATGATGATGACGATATAGGGAAGCTCCGCAGCCCCTTCGTCCTCGAGCTTGCCCGACTGCACTTTGGCATTGTATTGTCCGATGTTGCGAGCGCCGACCTTGCTGAACACCTTGAGACGGCGTTCCATCTCGGCCACTCCCCACGACAGTGCGCTGGCAGCCTCGCGAGCTTCGGTGACAACGGGAACATAGAGGTGCGGTATGCCGTTGTAGGGGGTAAACTCGACACGTTTGGGGTCGATCATGATGAAACGCACTTCCGAAGGCGTGGCGCGCATGAGTATCGACATGATCATGGCATTGATGGAGACCGACTTGCCCGACCCCGTCGTGCCGCCGATGAGCAGATGGGGCATCTTGGCCAGGTCAGAAACGATGCATCGACCCTCAACGTCTTTTCCCACCGCAATCTGCAAGGGGCCAGGCGAAGCTTGCTTGAGCACATCGCCCAGCAGCACGGTTTGACGCGTGCGATTGGGAACTTCGATGCCCACATAGTTCGTGCCGGGAATGGGAGCGAAGATGCGAACGCCCGGAGCCGCGAGCGCGAGCGCGATGTCGGCCTCGAGAGCAGTGATGCGGCTCACCCGCACTCCGGCAGGCAGGTCGACCTTGAACAACGTGACGGTGGGACCGGCGACCCAGCCGACCACCTCGGCCATGATATTAAAGTCCTCAAGGGTCTCTTGCAGACAGGCGCCGGTCTCTCTCAGCTCGGTGTCAGGCGCCTGGCCTTTGCCCGTTCCTTTCGACGTCGAAAGGAGGCTCGCCGGGGGCAAGGCAAACCCATCAAGCGGCTGCGGCGCCGCAAGAGGCGTTGCAGCGGACGAGGCGCGGGCGGCTTTCGGTTCCGCCGCGTGTTTGCGACCGAGCTTTCGCGTCAGTGGCTGCGCTTCGCCCGAGGCGGGAGCCTGCTGGACTCCTTTCGTTTCGAGAGCCTGCGTTGGAAGGGACTGCGAGGTGCGATGAGAGCGGCTCTTCCCTGTCTTTTTGGGCTTTGCCTCGTCGCCGCGCGGCAAAGCGACTGTGGCGGCCTCGTCCATGACGGGCACTTTTGGGACGAATCCAGCAGAGGCTCTTTTCATGCGGGCAAATGGCGGCGCAGCCGCCACATCCGCCTCTCCCTCTTCCCCCGCACGGGCGATGCGGGCATCCTGGACACGCTCGATGAGCCGGGAGAGCGAGAAGCCGATGACCATAAACCCGGCCACTATGACACCGACCATGATGATGCATGAGATGACTTGCCCGAAAAGGGTGAACCCAACCCATGCGATGCCAGCTCCAACGTATCCCCCACGCGCCACGAGCTGTTCCGGATCGAACAGTGCAGCGGGGGCACCTGAAGCACTGACGGAAAGCGGCGTCGAGAGGGACAGCAGCGCAAGGACGGCGACAAACACCATGGCCAAACCGAGGGAAACGCGAGCGGGAACCCGCTCGCGGTCAAAATGAACCAGGAAACTCACGCCTATGGCAAGCAAGAGGAAGGGAAGAAGATAGGCACCGAGCCCCAGCGTCAGATGGAGCGAAGTTGAAACGAATAGGGTGACGACAGCATTGGCCGGCATGACGGCAGCCACCAAAAGCGCCACGGCAAGCACGGCGAACGTGACGCCTATGATGTCACGACGAGCGCGCTCGTCGATGATCCGGGGCTCTTCGGAAAGCGTGGCGCGCGCGCCGTTCTTCTTTGCGCCCTTTTCAGCTGGCGATGCCGCCCTGCCTTTCGGCTTGGGCGATGCCTTCCGCTTCGGCGCCTTTGTGGATGCTGACTGTCGGGCCACGACCCCGCTCCTTTTGCTGCGTTTCTGATGCGTTTTATCTCATATAGCGTGTCGAGCCTGCTCGGGATTGACATGAGCAGGCTCGACACATGTGTTTCAAACAAGCCGGTTCCGCAATCCCAAGCATGCATATGCAGGTATTATAGCTTAAACCTCCAATAAGTTCACCACGACCATCGGACGCGTTTTCGTGCGTTCCCAGAGCAGGGACAGAAGCGCGTCGCGACAGGACTTCTTCAAATCCTTCTGAGACCCTCCCTTTCCGACGGCTCTCTTGAGCGCATTCTTCACGGTGCCTTGGGCATCTCGGACGAGATAGTCATCGTCGCCTCCCGTGATGCCGTGCATTTCTATCTGCACTGCACCGACGACATCCTTCTGCTTCGGGGATATGGCGGCTGCCACTGAGGCGAATCCTTGGGATCCGAGGGCGCTCCTCTCGTCGAGGACTCCTTGAGAGGTGTCGCCCACCGACAGGCCATCGACGAAGACGATGCCGCTCTGCACCGTCTCGCCTCGACGAACACCTTTGCTTGAAAGCTCGAGACTCTCGCCGTTTTCGCAGATGAAAACATTTTTAGCAGGCACGCCTGTCGCTTCGGCGAGCTTTGCATGAGCGCGAAGGTGCGTCGCCTCGCCGTGCACGGGCATGAAAGCCTTGGGCTGCACGATCGACAGCACCAGCTTCAGCTCTTCTGCTCCGGCATGGCCCGACACGTGCACCATGGCGCGTTTCTTGTCATACACGTCTGCACCGATTTTAGCGAGCGAATTGATGACGCGCGTCACAGCTTTCTCATTGCCGGGAACGGGTGTGGCCGAAATGATGACCGTGTCGCCCTTTTCCATGGTGATGGTTCGGTGATCGCCATTTGCAATTCGGGCAAGGGCGGAAAGCGGCTCGCCCTGTGAACCGGTGCACATGATGACCACGCGTTCAGCCGGTATGCTCTTGAGATCGTAGGCGTCGATGATGTTCGTGTCGCTGACGTTGAGATAGCCCAACCGCCGCGCTATGTCGGTGTTCTGAACCATGGATCGTCCGGTCACGACCACCTTGCGTCCGTTGGCGACTGCGGCATCGCATATCTGCTGCATACGGTGGATGTGCGATGCGAAGGACGCGATGATGACGCGCCCGGTGGCCTGGGAAATGATCTTCGAAAGCTCCTTGCCCACCTCTGCCTCGGAAGGGGTGAAGTTGGGATTCATCGCATTCGTCGAGTCGGACATCATCAGGTCCACCCCGATGTCGCTGAACTTTGCCAACGCGCCAAAGTCGGTGTGCACGCCGTCGATGGGGGTCTGATCAAGCTTGAAGTCCCCTGTGTGCAACACGTTTCCTGCCGGGCTCTGGAAGAAGACGCCGACGGAGCCGGGAATCGAATGGTTGACGGCGAAGAACTCGGCGGTGAAGCAGCCGAGCTTTACCTTGTCGCCAGCCTTGATCTCGACGAGCTTTGCGTTCTTTATCTTGTGCTCGGCAAATTTGCCCTCGATGAGGCCCAGGGTGAGCTTGGTCGCATAGATGGGGACCTGGCGATCAAGGTCTTTCATCAGGTACGGAAGCGTGCCGGTATGGTCCTCGTGCCCGTGCGTTATGATGATGCCGCGCAGCTTGTCTGCGTTCTCCAGCACGTACGTATAGTCGGGAAGGATGAGGTCGATGCCCGGATGGTCGTCATCCGGAAACATGAGCCCGGCATCGTCCAAGATCATGTCGCCCTTGCACATGAAGGCCGTCATGTTCTTTCCGATGGCATCCAAACCGCCAAGAGGGATTATCTTGAGTGCGGCATTGGGGTCCTTTTTTGGAGAATCGGAAGTGCGGCGCCGGTTCTGCGCAGCGTTTCCTCCGTTGGCTTTGTCGCCCGCTCCGTCCCTGCTGAGCTGAGGACGCTGCCGATCGATCTTCACATGCTTGTAGGAGCGAGTCTTCTTGTCCCCGTTCCCATCCTCGTGCGTGCGCTGTTCGTCATGAGACTTCTTCTCGCGCGCTTGACGTGAGTTGTTCTGTTCCATATCTATCCTTCTGTTGTCGTTGCGACGAACGGAAGCATGCACAGGGATGAACCAGCTGAACTGGCTCATCCCTGTCGGAGACGCACATGCGCCACCGACTTCACATCGTCTATTCCCGCTCGTCGCGGTTATTTCAAGGGAGGAGGCGGACCTTCCGCCTCCTCCCTTCTTTCTTTTCCAGTCCTTATGCCCCAAGGACACCGGTATCGCGCATGATTTGAGCCAGCCGTGCCGACTGCTGGGGCGTTGCGTCCACAAGCGGCAGACGAACTCCGCCGACCGGGAAATCCATGAGCCTGAGAGCTTCCTTCACCAAGATGGGATTAGAGGTTTCGAAAAGCCCTTTCATCAGCGGAAGCAAAGCTTCGTTCGCTTTTACCGCCCCATCGAAATCGCCCTGTGCGCACAGGCTCACGATCTCCTTCATCCGCAAAGGCGACACGTTCCCAATGGTCGAAATGACTCCGGCTCCGCCCAGCTTCATTATGTCGTAGGTGGCTGCGTCGTCGCCCGAATACACCGAGAACCCTTCAGGCGCATCGGAGATGATAGCTTCCACCTGTTCGAGATCGCCGGACGCTTCCTTGACCGCCACGATGTTGTCAACCTCATGAGCCAGGCGCAGCGTCGTTTCGGCAGTCATGTTCACCACGCAGCGGCCGGGAATGTTGTACAGGATGACGGGAAGCTCAACAGCCTCGGCAATGGTCTTGAAATGGCGATAAATGCCCTCTTGGGGAGGCTTGTTGTAGTATGGCACGACGAGCATGAGGCCATCGACGCCCAACCCGGCAACCTCACGCGCAAAATCGACCGTGTCTGCGGTGCAGTTGTCGCCGACGTTGGCGATGATGGGAACACGCTGTCCGACCGCGTCTATGACAGCACGAAAGAGTTCGAGCTTCTGGGGATAGAACACCGTGGGGCTCTCCCCCGTTGTTCCGTTGATGATGAGCGCATCGCTTCCGCCGTCCACAAGCCGTGCCGCAAGCTCCTGAGTGCGATCAAGGTCAAGCTCGCGCTCTTCGTCAAACGGCGTCACCATCGCTGGAATCATTCGGCCGAAACGGGGTTCACCTTGCGACATGGACAATCTCCTCACCTCTGCTCGAAGCTTTCGGCCGGTATCGCGCCGAAACTCCGTACTCATGCGTTCTAATCGACTTAATATTATGCCACGGACCGGGCCTTTAAGCCATAAAGTTCTCCAAACCCACAATGAGCCCACTGCGTGTTCCCACGCTGCGAATGCCCAGCAGCACGCCTGGCATGTAGGACGCGCGATCCCATGAGTCATGGCGAATGGAGAGGGTTTGTCCAAGCGAGCCAAACACGACTTCCTGGCTGGCGACATACCCCATAGAACGTACGGAGTGGACCGGCACGCCGTCTATGAGAGCGCCGCGGGCCCCTGCAGCGCCGTCGATTTCGGTTTCGCTTCCAGGAGCGTCACTCCGACGCCCTCCGCGAGCCTCGGCGACAATCTGAGCCGTCCGAACAGCCGTGCCGGAAGGGGCGTCTTTTTTATTGCAGTGATGGAACTCTATGACTTCCGCTTCAGGAAAATATGGCGCCGCGGCCCTTGCGAATTCCATCATGAGCACTGCTCCCGTCGTGAAATTGGGAGCGTAGAACAGACAGGTTCTCTCAGGGGCGAGAGAGGCCAGGTCCTCAAGCGTCTCGCGGGAAAGGCCCGTCGTCCCTACCACGCAGTCAATGCCAGCAGGAAGGGCGGCGCGAAGGGTGTCGGCCACCACATTGGGTTGGGTGAAATCGACGAGTACGCCAAAGTCTTGAGAGGCAAGCGCTTCGGACACCGTTGTGCATACGGGAAAATCAGCTTCGGTGCCATGAGGATCGATGCCGCATGCGAGTTCCATGTCGTCGGAAAGACGCACCGCGTCCACGACAGCCTTGCCCATACGACCTGCACATCCTGAAACCGCCACTCTTATCATTGACCATCCTCTCTCGACATCTCTCACAAAGATGCTACCACAACCGAGAGCAAGGGGCCGCTCATGCGGCCCCTTTTGCAAGCAAACGGATGATCAGTCTTCGTGACGGCGACGCGGCGTGCGGCCGCCGCTGCCAGTGCGGTTGCTTCGACCGGGACGGTTGTCGCGATCTCCCCGGTCCTCATGTGCGCCGTGGCTTGATGCGGATCCCTCTGGAGCATCGGGCTTGTCGAGCCGGTCGAGAGATATCTTTCCCGTTTTGGGATCAACCTCAAGCACTTCGACCTTGATGATGTCGCCCAAGTTCAGAACGTCCTCCACCTTTCCCACGCGGCCGTTCGCCACGCGTGAAATGTGCAGGAGGCCATCTTTGCCAGGAGTCAGCTTGACGAATGCGCCGAAGTCCTTGATGCCAACGACTTCGCCATCGTAGACCTCTCCCACCTCTGGCACTTTGACGATGCCGAGGATCATGGCCTTTGCCGCATCGCCGGCTGGGCCCTCGATGGCAGCAATATGGATGGTGCCATCCTCTTGGATGTCGATGGATGCCCCGGTCTCCTCCTGGATGCCGCGCACGACCTTGCCGCCACTCCCGATGACGTCACGTATCTTATCGACCGGAATATGGATGGTCTCGATGCGGGGGGCAAACTGAGAAAGCTGCTCACGCGGTTCCTCGATGGTCTTGAGCATGGCGTCAAGAATAAAGGAGCGGCCTTCCCGTGCCTGCTTGAGCGCACGGGCAAGAATCTCGACGGAAAGTCCGCGAGCCTTGTTGTCCATCTGCAGGGCTGTGATGCCCTTTTCCGTTCCGCACACCTTGAAGTCCATATCGCCCAAAAAGTCTTCGATCCCTTGGATGTCAGAAAGGATGACGACATCGTCGCCCTCTTTGATAAGGCCCATGGCGATGCCGGAGACAGGCGCCTTGATGGGCACGCCCGCATCCATGAGAGACAGGGTCGATCCGCAGGTCGATGCCATTGAGGAAGAGCCATTCGACTCAAGAACCTCTGACACCACGCGAATGGCATAGGGGAATTCGTCCTCATTGGGCAGCACTGGCATCAGCGCACGCTCGGCGAGCGCACCATGTCCAACTTCGCGGCGCTTGGGAGCGCCCATGCGACCCGTCTCGCCCGTGCAATACGGCGGGAAGTTGTACTGATGCATGTAGCGCTTTCCCTCGGCGGGATCGATGGTGTCAAGGCGCTGCCACTCATTGAGCATGCCCAACGTGGTCACGGAAAGCACCTGCGTCTGACCGCGCTGAAACAGGCCAGAACCGTGAACGCGAGGAAGATAGCCCGGCACGATGTGAAGGGGGCGGATTTCCTCCGCAACACGGCCGTCGGCGCGTTCGCCGGTCTCGATGACCATGGCGCGCATGGCATGTTTCTCGAGAGACTTGAGCTCAGCAGCTATGTCGCCCTTCCAGGCAGCGCGCTCGTCCTCCGAGAAGCACTCCTCCTTCACGCGTTCCTTGAGCTCTTCGACTTTGCCCATGCGTGCCTGCTTGTTCGCGTCCTTGAGGGCGGCAGACATCTCGGCCTCAAAGGGCGAGATGCGGCTTGCGATTGAGGGATCGGCAACATGGACGGGCCATTCGCGCGGCTCGATCGAGGCCCGGTCGAGAAAGCGCTGTTGCGCCTCGCAGAATGCGGCGATGGCCTCCTGCCCAAACGTCATGGCGGCGAGCATGTCCTCTTCGGAGACTTCGTTCGCCCCCGCCTCAACCATGGAGATGTAGTCAGCCGTGCCGGCGATCGTGAGCTCGAGATCGGACGCTTCCTGCTCTTCGAATGTGGGGTTGACGATGAACTCGCCCGTTTCGATGCTCCGTGCGATGCGCACACAGGCCGCCGGTCCGTCGAAGGGGGCTGCCCCCAGCATGAGGGCTGCAGAGGCACCCATCACGCAGATGGCGTCGGGAGGATTGACGCTGTCGACCACGAGAGTCGTGGCTACCACGTGCACCTCGCGCTTGAAGCCGGCAGTGAAGCCCGGGCGGATGGGCCGGTCTATCATGCGGGCAGTCAGCGTGCCTTTTTCCGAGGGGCGGGCTTCCCGTTTGAGATAGCCGCCGGGTATGCGTCCGACCGCGTACATCTTCTCAATGAAGTCAACCGTCAGAGGGAAGAAGTCGTAGTCCTTCTCTTGATTTGAGATGACAGCAGTGACCAGCACGTTGGTGTCGCCTTGAGCAACGAGCACGGCACCGGTCGCCTGTTTGGCAAGTTCACCCGTTTCAAGGCGATACCGTTTGCCATACAGCTCAAAAGACTCGACAATTTTTTCCATACTTGCTCTTTCTCTTTGTCTCGCGGGCCCTATTGCACGCAAGCGTCTTCGACGGCAGCTACGTTAGGTTTCACACCGTCGCGAGCGAGTTCGCCCTTGCGTTCCCGACCGCTTATACAGAGGAAGCATTCGCTTCCGGCTGTGCCTTGATCACCTTGCGCCCCATCGAAAACATGATGGGAGGGCAAGGCCTTGCCCTCCTTGCACGAAAGCCCGCCTAAGCGGGCTTTCGTGCAAGCGTCCTAGATGTTGTCGCGGATTCCGAGTTTCTTGATGAGCCCGCGGTATTCTTCGATGTCGCGAGCCTTGATGTACTTGAGAAGGCCGCGTCGTTTGCCGATGAGCATCATGAGCCCACGTCGTGTGTGGTTGTCCTTCTTGTGCGACTTCAAGTGCTCCGTGAGGTTCTTGATACGCTCCGAAAGAATGGCGATCTGCACCTCTGCGCTGCCGGAATCGCCTTCACCTTTGCCGAATTCCTGGATGAGCTCAAGGGTGCGCTCTTTGCTGATGGAATCTTTGTTGGCCATGACGCCTCCACCTTTCCTTTGCATCGCCTTCTTGAGCGATGCTGTTCTGTGCGACATCGTCAGATGCGCACGCTCCATGCTTCGTTCTGGGCGGGCAAGCGGTGGCGCATGCGAGCCAAGAACGAAGTGCCTGCATTTTTGCAGCCCATCTATTGTATGCGAAGATCAGGGCGGCGGCAACCGTGCAGGTGCGTCCGCCCATAGGTTACCCACAAAAGAAAATCGTGGACGCATGCCGCTCGGAGATGCGCCTGTCGGGCATTCGCCCTGGGGGGTTGCCCTCAAGGGCGACAGCGTGCGTCTGCCCGCTGCTTTACCTGGGTTCGACGATCGGCTCCGCTAAAACGGCGCGAGCGCGAGAAAGGGCAAGACGACTCGCTGATGACCCGTTTCGTTAAACTTCCGAACTGGCTCTTTGCTTTGAAGCTGCTCTGCGAACCGAGTTTCGCAAGCTCACCTCTTGCCCTTTCTCGCGCTCGCGGCATCGGTTGCGCATCGCTACCTTGCGGCGGAGGGCTCGGCGTTCGCCCGCTGAGCCTCGCGCAGACCCCGAACAAGCTGGTCGACGCATGAGGTCTGCTTTGCTCCACACGTGTTTCCTTGCCACAGTCTGGCAACCTCGTCGACCGACATGCCCTCGACCACTTTCGATATGGCTTTGAGATTGCCGTTGCATCCCCCCACGAAATCGACGTGCGAGACGGTGTCTCCCTCGAGTTCAATAGCGATCGACCGTGGGCAGACGCCCCGGGGAGTGAAGGTGTACATGCAGTGCTCCTATCATCTGTCTGAGGACTTCATTTTCTCACAGTGAAAGTCTCATTTTCGAGAAATCAGGCGGACGGGTGACGTGCCGGGTGGTCGACGCCTTCTCAGAACATGCCGCATGTGAACAGGAAGCTGAGCGATTTGAGGTTTGCTCCCACATGCTCGCGTATCCATTGTTGACAGAACCTCAGCACCGCAAACGAGGACGAAACGTCCATGTCCAAGACCGTCAGCTCGGAAAACGTCGATGAGATGAGCGCGTTGACGGCGTTGATCGTGGAGACGGGAACCATGACCGTTTCCACATGGGCACTGCACGTGCGGCAGATGGTCCCCCCCTCGCGATACGAGACATGAACAAGTCCCTCAGGCCCCTCCAAGGAAACGGACGCTCCGCATGTCACGCACGTGCCAAGGTTCGGACGCAGGCCGGCGAAGGCAAGGGCCTTGAGAAGATGGGCTGCGCAAATGAGGGGCGCTTTGTCGGCGCCAACGCCGCCCAGGCAGGAAAACGCTGCCCGGGTGAGCGCGAACAGCTGTGGATTCTCGAGACCCATCTGCGTCTCTCGGTCAAGAAGCTCCGCCATGGGAGCCGCCGCTGCAGCATGTTCCATGTCCCGGCGCAGCGCTTCGTTGCTTTCGACGAGGCGCGCCTCCTTGACGATGTCAAGCGTCCTCCCCCGGGCAAGGAGCGCATCGACGACGGAATAGAGCTCGAGCCTCGCGGCAAAAGAACCTGCGGGCTTGCGGGCCCCCTTTGCGACGGCGCGTATCTGGGAACCGTTTTCCGCAAGCATGGTCAGGATGAGGTCGGCTTCGCCGAGCTTCGTCTTGCGCAACACGATGACGCGCGCGGCGTAGGTCTCCTGAGCCACGGTTCTCGCCGCCTACGCTATGCTCACGATTTCATTGGCGCTGTTCCAGGTGATCGTCGCGCTCTTCTGCTTCGCCGAGCCACGGACGGTTTCCCCATCGAGCGTCGTCACGGCGGACCCCGTGATGGTGAACGACGTCTGGTCGCTCCCGAGGTATTTCACGGCATCGACGCTGGCGATTTCGTAGGTGGTGCCGCCGATGCTGACGGTTCCGGCACCTTGAAGGTACGACCGTGCGGCCGCTTCCAGCTCAGCTGCGCGAGACAGGGCGACGACCACGGTGACCGTGGAGCCCGAAACTAGCTTTTCACCTGATCCGGGTTCTGTTCTCAGTACTGTGCCGGGAGTGACGTTCTCGTTGTACTCGTAGCTTGCAAGGGAGAGATAGCCCCCCTCCTCAAGCGAAGCGGCCGCCTCGTCCCACGTCTGTCCAGAGACGTCGGGAACGGTGTAGGGCACGGCAACGGTGATGGTGATGGGAGCGGCGGCCTTCGCCTTGGTTCCGGCGGCAGGGGAAACCGCAAGAACAACCCCTTCCGCCTCATCGCTTCTCTGCTCCACGACCGTGACGTTTTCGAGACCCTCGTCGTCGAACATCCTCGCAGCGGCATCGCGCTGCTTTCCGGTCACGTCGGGAACCACGCGGGAAACCGACACGTGAATGACGATTTCTGTGCCGGACGCCTGTCGGGCGCCTGCGCTTGGATCCGTCAGGAGGACGACCCCCTCCGTCTCATCGGACTTCGACTGGAGAGCACGAACGGAAAAGCCCTTTCCCTCAAGCACATACTGGGCATCGGATTGCGTGTATCCCACCACATCGGGCAGGGTCTTTCCGCCCCAAAGCTCCATGTGATACGTGATGGCTGCAGCTGCAGCCAAGAGGAGAACCACCACGGCGACCGCAATGGCCACGACCTTTCCCTTGCCGCCTTTATCGGCGTTTGGGTCGGGGGCCCGAAACTCCTTTTGCTTGGGAGCGGGTTCGCCTTCTATCCGAGGCATTTCCATGGTGTCGCCCGAACGCCAAGTCGCCCTTGGCGGAGCATAGCCGGCGTCAACGAGGATCTCGTCGATGCCGGCCGTGTCGGAAACCCTCTTGGAGGCAGATGCGCTGCGAGCCGCAGGAGACGGTATTGCTTGCAAGACGGCAGTGCGATCTCCGCCCGGCTCCCCTTCGCCCCTCTCCGCGTCGGGACCCTCGGAGTCAAACCCTTCCCCGTCGTCGAGGTCTTCTTCGACTCCGACGGAGGAAAGAGACGCGAAATCCCGATCGTCATCCTCGACGATTGGGGAAAATGTTTCTTCCTGAGGCTCTCCGAGAAGAGGGCTTTCGGAAACGGAAACCTCATCGAGCGGCGTTCCGCATGCATCGCAGAATCGGGCGCCGTCTCTGTTTTCGGAATGGCAGTGCGGACAAATCATGCTCTTGTCTCCTCCATGTGATGATACCGCCCATTGTAACGGAAAACCATGCACATCGAGACCGCATCACGACGAACGTCTGCTTCGTGACAATACCTGCAGAAACCCCGCTCTCGTTCAGAGCGCATGAAGCTCAGGCTCCCTCGCCATAGCCGAAACGGCGGATCTGGCTGGCATCCTTCCGCCAGTTCTTCTTCACCTTGACCGAAAGGTCGAGAAAGACCCGGGTGCCGAGCATCTGCTCGAGATCGGCACGTGCTTCGATGCCAATCTGCCGGATGGCGCTCCCTCCCTTTCCGATGATGATCCCCTTCTGACTGTCGCGCTCGACATAGATGATGGCAAAAATCCGATGGAGGTCTTTTTTCTTGTCGTAGTTCATCTCGTCCACCCGAACGCCGATGGCGTGGGGCACCTCATCATGAAACGAGCGCAGTATCTTCTCGCGGACGAATTCGGACACGATGACCTCAAGGGGTTGGTCGGTCTCCATGTCGGCTGGAAACCAGGCTGGGCCTTCGGGCAACATGGCCGAGACGATGTCGACGAATTCAGCGACGTTTTTGCCGGTCTGCGCAGACAGGGCTATCACGGCATCCCACGCGCAGAGTCCTTCTGACGCTTTCTGCTGAGCGACCAAGCGCGCTTCGTCGACCAGATCGGCCTTGGACAGCACAAGAACCTTCTTCGCCCTGCTGCGCCCAAGTTGGGAGGCCACCCATTCGTCGCCAGCTCCGACCGGCTTTGAGGCATCGACGAGCATGACCGCGACGTCGACGTCTTCGAGCGCCTTGAGGGCGGAGATGTTCAGCTCCTCGCCAAGGGCATCGTGGGGCTTGTGCAGCCCGGGGGTGTCAACCAAGACAAGCTGAAACCCGTCGCGGGTCAACACGGCCCGAAAGCGATGCCGTGTCGTTTGCACCGTGTTCGAGGTGATGGCTATCTTCTTCCCCATCACGCTGTTGATCAAAGTTGACTTGCCGGCATTCGGCCGGCCGACAAGCGTGACGAAGCCGGAATGAAGTACGCTTTCTGACATGGAGGCATGCCCTTTCTTATCTAGTCTGTTCCAATCAGCCAACAATAAGCGCTATGAGACGAGGAAGGAACACGATGCCGGCCACCACAAGGGCAGCCAGCGACGCGACGAGAACCGCGGAGGCGGCACAGTCCTTTGCTCGGCGGGCAAGCTCATGATAGTCGGGAGAAACGAGATCGACCAACGACTCGACTGCCGTGTTCATGCATTCCATCGAGAATACCAGGGCGATGCACAGCATGACCGCGGCCCAGCTTGCAGAATCAAGAGAAAGGGCAAGGCCGAGAACGATGGCTGCGACGGATGCGACAAGGTGTATCTTCATGTTGCGTTGCGTGCGAACGGCATGGGTCAGGCCACGCCAAGCGCAGGCAAATGCGCACGCAAGCGAAAAACGGGAACCCCGCGCCTTGTCGATGTCGTTGCGAACAAAGGACGAGCTGTCGGCACAGCCGGACGGCGGACAGGCATCCGGCTCGTCGCGCGGCGTCTTTCGCGATTCCATGGTCGGCGCTTTTCCGGGAGTCAAGCGGTGCGCTGGGACCATGCGGCAAGTATGGCAGCCTCTTGCTGCTCCATGACTTCGGCCTCATCGTCCTCTATATGATCGTACCCGCAGAGGTGCAGCAGGCCATGGACGAGAAGGAGGCTGATCTCCTCCTCGAACGTCGTGCCAAATTCGAGGGTCTGACGAGCGGCGACATCGGGGGCGATGACGACGTCGCCCAATTCGTAAACCGACCCGTCCGCAAATGCCGAGGAAGAGAACTCGTCGGAGACGTTGTCGCACTCGAAGGACAGCACGTCGGTGGAACCTTCCTTGTGACGATAGCGCTCATTGAGATCGGCAATGGCCTCGTCGGTCACGAAACTCACGGAAGCCTCCGTCGTGGAGGGCTTGTCTTCATGCGACAGCACGAACTGAGCGAGTCCTTGCAGCGGAAGCCCCTCGAGGTCCTCCTGACGATAGTCGTAGTTGATTTGGATATCCATTGCTCAGGCCTTTCTGGTTGATCGGTCGTAGGCCGAGACGATTGCGGCAACCAAGGAATGCCGCACCACGTCTTTTCCGGAAAAATCGCAGAACGAGATGTCGTCGATGCCATCGAGTATCTCCCGCACGCCCTTGAGTCCCGACGCCCCGTGAGGCAGGTCGAGCTGAGTCACGTCTCCCGTGACAACCATCCTCGAGCCAAAGCCGAGGCGCGTGAGGAACATCTTCATCTGTTCCGCCGTTGTGTTTTGAGCTTCGTCAAGAATGATGAAGCTGTCATTCAAGGTGCGTCCCCTCATGAAGGCGAGGGGGGCGATCTCGATGATGCCTCCCTCGATGAGCTGCAGCGCCCGCTCCATGTCGGTCATGTCGAACAGCGCGTCGTACAGCGGCCTGATGTACGGATCCACCTTCTCATTGATGGTTCCAGGCAGGAATCCCAGGCTTTCGCCCGCCTCCACGATGGGGCGCGTGAGGATGATGCGTCCCACTTCTTTGCGTTTGAGGGCGGCCACCGCCATAGCCATGGCCAGGTAGGTCTTTCCGGTGCCGGCGGGCCCAATGCCAAATGTGATGGTGTGGGAACGAATGGCGTCCACATAACGCTTCTGTCCTGCCGTCTTGGGCCTGATGGCCCGTCCGCGGTAGGTGAGCAGGATGTCCTCCCGCAGCGCCCGCGGCGAGAATTCAGCCGTATGGAGAAGTTCCACAGCCCTGCGCACATACTCGACGGTGGGATCCTCCCCGCCGTCAGCGAGCTCGATGAGATCGGAAAACAGAGCCGTCAAGGACTGCACCTCAAGGGGATCCCCCTCAAGGGAGATCACGTCTCCCCGCACAGTAATCCGGGCATGGAACGCATCCTGCACGACATGGAGTATCTCGTCTGCGGGTCCCACAATGCGCGCCATATCCACGCTTGCCGGAGTGGTGAGGGTGATTTGAGTCTGGTCTGTCATGTGGGGTATTGTACCATGGCCTTCCCCCTGCCTCCGTCAATGTCGCCGAAGAGACAACCCCTCGTTCCATCGAAAAACATCCGACGCACATTTCCCGAAGCAGAGGTGCCGCAGGCAAGGCACCTTGCTTACCGGTCCCTTTGATCTCCTTCGAGCAAAGCCAGCGACCCGCAGTCCCGTGTGGGCGGCGATTGCCTGTGTCGCGCTCTGGTCGGACTTCGCCACCCTGCATCGCCTTGTGCCCTCACGCACAGAACCCCGTCCCTGAGCCAGGCGACGGGTGAAGGCGCACGTCGACAAGCGTGCCCGGAGATGATCCCCGCGGAGCTGGAATTTCGAAATAGCTTTCCGTCATGGCCGTGCCGCCGGCCTCCACCAGAGCGAGTTCGGACGTGCCGACACGCCGTGCATACTCCGCGGCGCGAAGCTCGTCTCCAAGGGCACGCACGGTGGCGGCGCGGGAGGTGCGAACCTCAGCTGGAACCTGGTCAGAGCGTTCCGCAGCGGGCGTGCCAGCCCTGGTGGAGTAGGGAAACGCATGAATCTTCGAAAATCGGCAGCGCCGTGCGACGGCGAGCGTCTGCTGGAATTCCGCATCCGTCTCCCCGGGAAACCCAACGATGATGTCGGTCGAAAGCGATATCGTTGGGATGGCTTTGCGCAGACGCTCGACAAGCGAGACATAGCGCTCGACGTCGTAGGGGCGGGCCATCTCGCGCAGGACCTTGTCGCTACCCGACTGCAGAGGAAGATGGAGATGCCGGCAAAGCCTGCCGTTCCCCTCCGCCAGCAACGACACCAGTTCGTCATTGACGTCCCGTGGCTCAATGCTTGAGATGCGGAACCGGGTTGGAGAATCTTCCCGCCCATCCAAGCTGGCCGTTTCCCGCAGCAGGCGCGAAACGAGATCCGACAGGCCAACGGCCTGCGGGTCCCGGCGATCTCCGTCGCAGTACGATCCCAGGTTGATGCCGGTGAGGACGATCTCCCTCACGCCCGAACGGGCGAGTGCCACGCACTCGCCCGAGACAATGTCGGCATGTCGGCTCGTCGCGGGCCCTCGGGCGACGTGCACGATGCAGAACGTGCAGGCATTGTCGCAGCCATCCTGGACTTTGACGCCCACGCGGGTGCGGAAGGAGCCCCCAACGCGGCCCGGCAAGGGGGCGTCGAACAGCCTGGAGGAATCACGATGCTCCCCCGCCTCCCCCTTGCGGAAATGAAAAGCCTTCTCAGCCAGATAGGAATCGACGGCGTCTTTCGAGACCACGTCAACACGGGAATCAAGAGCCCGGTACGAGGCGGCGTCGAGGGCTGCCGCACAGCCTGTGACAAGGACGCGTGCGCGAGGATGGTCGCGCAAAGCCCGTCTCACCGCCTTGCGTGCCTTCTTCTCGGCCTCTCCCGTCACGGTGCAGGTGTTCACCACCACGATGTCAGCCTCCCCTGCGAGAGCCTCCTGCCCTCCCTGGGAAAGGAGAAGGGCGGCAGCCGCGTCGGACTCGACGCGATTGACCTTGCACCCCAAGTTGATGACCGAGAATTTCATGCCATAGCTCCACCGGCGACCGGGTCCACAGGGCTTCGGTCGGCAGCATCGGACGGAGCGGGAGCATTGCCCAGTCCACCCAGCTCGTAGATCGCAAGCGCGCTTGCCACGATGCCCGCCGTTTCCGTGCGGAGGATGGAGGGGCCCAGCGAGACGAGCGCCGCACGAGGATTGCTTGCAAGCAGGATCTCCACCTCATGCTCGGTGAGACCGCCTTCGGGGCCCACGACCACGGCAACGGGGTTCTTCCCTTGCCGAGATCCCGCGGTGCCGCAACTCTCCGCAAGGGCGTCCGCAAGCCGTGCCGTCGAGGGAGCCTCCTCCCAGCAAACCAAGACAGCAGCCGCTTCCCTGAAAGATTCGCATGCGCGTTCGATGTCGAGAGGCTCAGACACCTCGGGGATCCCCGGCTGCCCCGACTGCATGGCTGCGCTTTTTGCGACGGCCTGCCAGCGATCCCTCTTCGCAGAAGCCTTCTTGGCATCCAGCTTGACGATCGATCGCTCGCATTCGAGGGGGACGAATCCGCGCACGCCGAGCTCGGTGGCATGACGGATGACCGTTTCCATCTTATCCGCCTTCGCAAGTCCCTGGGCAAGGATGACAGCCGGCGGCTCCTCTTGGCATTCCGCAACATGCCGTGCAATCCGCACCATCGGACAGGAGCCGTCAAACGAGACGATCTCGCATTCGAAGTAGTCCCGTGCAGCGTCGACCACCGCGATGTGCTCCGTTGGCTTGAGGCGCAGCACATGGGCATGCTTCGCATCGCCGGGAGAGAGACGAAGCATGAAAGCCTCCCCCCTCTCCTCAGAAAGTTCCTGTTCGCTGAGGTAGAAACGGTGTAGGGACATGTCAGTTGAAAGCGTCGCGAAGCTTTTGCAGCGGGGAACGCGCGTCGGAGATGCCCTCGCCCATGTCTTCGGCAAGCTGCTCGAGCAATTCACGCTGCTTCTTCGTCACCTTCTTCGGCACGACCACATTCACGTGAACATACATGTCTCCCCGGGCCTCGCTGCGAAACCGCGGCATGCCGAACCCGCGGACGCGGACTACCTGCTCGTTTTGGCAGCCCTCGGGGATGCGCACCTGCACCTTCTCGTCTTCGAATATCCCATCGATCTCAATTTCGGCGCCGAGCGTCGCCTGGACGATGGAAACGTTCGCACGAGCATGCAGGCTGTCGCCGTCTCGCTCGAAGAATTCATGAGGCTGGATGCGGCAGGTCACAATGAGGTCGCCGGCAGCGGCGCCATGCATGCCGGCCTCCCCGAATCCCGACAGGCGAAGCTGTTGGGAATCCCGAATACCCACCGGAACCTCTACCGTCACACGCTGCCGATCGGGGACACGTCCCTGTCCCTCGCACTCGGGACACGGATTCTCGATGGTTTGGCCGGTGCCGCCGCATGTCTTGCACGTCGTTGCGGCCTGCATGTCTCCGAGGAAGGTGTGCTGGATGGTGACAACGCGTCCCGATCCGCCGCAGTCGGGGCAGGTGACCTGCTTCCCGCCTTCGCCAAGGCCCGATCCGCCGCAGTCGGGACACGGGGCAAGTCGGTCGTAGACGATCTCCTTCTTCGCGCCGGCAGCCACTTCTTCGAGCGTCAGACGCAGCCCGACGCCCATGTCGCGCCCCTCTTTGCGCACGGTTGCACGCCCTGTGCCCGCGCCTCCAAAGAAAGAGCTGAACAGGTCGCCCATGCCGAATCCGCCGCCAAAAAGATCTTCGAAGTCGACATAGCCGCCACCGTAGGGATCTCCTCCCCCCGCTGCCCCGGGGATGGTTCCAAACCGGTCGTATTGAGCACGCTTGCCTGAGTCAGACAACACGTCGTAGGCCTCGTTGAGTTCTTTGAACTGATCTTCCGCATCAGCGGCTTTGTTGACGTCGGGGTGCAGTTCCCGGGCTCGTCGGCGGAAGGCTTTCTTGATCTCGTCTTCCGAAGCGTCTTTTGAGACGCCCAGTGTTTCATACAGATCCTTGGTCATGCTGTTCGAAAACCTTTCCTCGTCAGACGCCCTCATGCGGGGGCGCTCTTTGCTTTTTCGCGCGGCCCTATGCTTCCCGCAATGCCTCGCTCGCCACACGCACGGCCCTGATGACTTTGGAATAATCCATGCGCGTGGGTCCAATCACGGCGACGACGCCGGCGGAGTCGCCCCGGCCATAGCGGCCCGCCACAACGGAAACGCCCGCGAGCTCTGCGGCATCGTTCTCGCTTCCGATGCGAACGGTGGGCACGCCGTCCTCCATGTTCGCATCATCGAGGATGTGGAAGAGCACCGTGTCGTTTTCAAGCACCTGCAAGATGGGAAGGAGCGTCTGGGAGCGGCTGAACTCAGGTTTGGTGAGCAGCGAGCTCACTCCAATTCGGTGCGCGCGGCCGACTTCGTTCTCTTGCAGGCATGACAGCACTTCGTCCATGACAAGGCCCACGAGGGGGTTGCGAAACGCCTCAAGCATGCCGCGCCCGATGCTTTCCTCTATGTCGCGCAGGGATTTGTTCGCGAACACCTCAGACAAGAAATTTTGGACGTTGGCAAGCTCGTCGGAATCGACTTCTTCGCCGAATTCAACCTGCCGGTTGAACACCTGCCCGTCTTCGGTCACGAGCACGACAAGCGCACGATAGACGCTGAGGGAAATCAAAGACAGCTGCTTGACGCGGAGGGTGAGAACCGAAGGCGCCAAGACGATGGACAAGCAGTCGGTAAGCTTCGTGAGTGCTGCCGAGGTCTGTTCAAGCAGGGTGTCAAGCTCGGTCGCGCTGCGCTTGAGGTCATTGACGACCGCCTCATAACGGGTGTTCTCCTCAGCCACGCCCGCCGCACCCGACCGCAAAAGGTCATCGACAAAAGCGCGGTATCCGAAATCGGTTGGGATCCTGCCAGCCGACGTGTGCGGTTGCGTGATGTAGCCGCCCCCCTCAAGCACGGACAACTCGTTTCGTACCGTCGCCGAGCTCACGCCCAGCTGATATCGCTCCGCCAGCGTGCGCGATCCCACCGGAAGCGCACGTGCAACGTACTCTTCGATGAGTGCGGCTAACACTCGTTGTCGCCTGTCCGAAAGCACGTCTCACACCTCTTCATCTCTCACTCATGATGCATCGTGCCGCATCGCCGGTCTTTGTCGCCTGTGGCACAGGGACAAGCCATCGCCTTCTCGGACTCTCTCCAAGCCGGCGTGTCGAATACCTGCCATCACTGCATTTTAGCAGCCTCGTCAACAGAGTGCTAATAATTGTGAAAAACGTGTCGAAACCAATCTGCTGCGTCCATGGGCGGTCGAGGACGTCCTTAGGCCGCGGCGTCGAGGGATGCCCGCCCCTGTTTGTTCAAAAGCCTTCTCCAGCCCGCGTGAGCATGATAGCGTGGGCCATCCCCCTGGTGCAGCAGGGATCGGATGCTGCATGGGAGCGCAGGACGGCGACCTCCACCCGGGATTCGCCTTGATCACTGGCGCCTAGGGTGCCAGATCGAGCAAGGGTCCATACAGCTCGTTGCCGCACAGCCAACCACGCTCGGTCGGCCTCCATCGGCCGGCAGCCTGAACGACGAGCCCCTGACGTACGAGCCGCGCAAGGACGTTCTGGGTGGCAGGGAGCAAGTCGAGGACATGGGCGACAAACCCGTCCGAGACTCCGTTCGTCATGCGCATGCCGAGCATGAGGTCTTCGGCCGCCATCTGGCAAACGTCGAGCTCGTCTGTCACCAGTCCATCACGGACACGCATGCGACATTCGGCATTTTGCGTCATGGTCACGGCCGAACGGCCAAGCCCCAGATAGGGCACGCCCGTCCAATAGGCGATATTGTGTCGGCAGGCGTATCCCGGCAAGGCGTAGCTCGCCACCTCATAGCGGGCAAAGCCTGCAGCTGACAGAATGCGCTCGGCACGCTCCATATGTTCAGCCTGCACCTCATCGTCAGGCTCGGCCAATTCGCCCGAAAGGATCGCCGCATCAAACAGCGTGTGCGGCTCGACGGAGAGAGGATAGACGCTCACGTGCACCGCTCCCAGGCGGATGGCCTCGCGAACGCTGCTCTCGAACGATTCGACACTTTGACCGGGAATTCCACACATAAGATCGACGCTCACGTTCTCGAACCGCGTCTTTGCCGCCCCAAGCGCACGGCGCGCATCTTCAGCCGTGTGGGCGCGGCCAAGGATCTCAAGAACCCGATCATCGAAGCTTTGGACCCCGAGGGACAGCCGATTCACCCCAAGCGCCCACACGTCGCGCACCATGCGCTCCGTGAGGCTCTCTGGATTCGCCTCCATGGTGCACTCGACCTCGGGCACGAGATGCATAGAGAGCGACAAGGTATACAAAAGCCGCGACAGCCGCGACAGCCCCACATGGCTGGGCGTCCCTCCTCCGAGATACACCGTTTCCAGCGATCCCAATTCTCCCGCCTTGGCTTGACGCCTGATCTGCAGCACCAAGTCGTCGATATAATCATCGACGACCGCACTGTCGGCAGCCACCGCATCTGTGTCGAAGTCGCAATATCCGCATCGCTTCACACAAAACGGCAGATGGATGTACAGCGCCTTATAAGGATCATGAGACATCGGAGGACCTTTCCGCCAACTCATCGAACACGTCATCGAAATCCGCCATCGTCGAGCATCCGTTGATGCGCCCGCGCGCCACCGATGCACCGGGAAGTCCCGCGAGATACCACATGGCATGCTTTCGCATGCGCACAAGGCAATGAGCCTCACGCTGCGAGAGGAGGATCGCATGACGGCGGGCCATGGCGATGCGTTCGTCGATCGTGGGAGCAGGTGGCATCGGGCAACCCTCAAGAGCGGCTTTTGCCTGAGCAAACACCCAAGGATTTCCCTCCGCCCCCCGCGCGATCATCACGGCATCGCATCCGGTCTCCGCCACCATTCGTCGCGCATCTGCACCCGACTTCACATCCCCGTTGCCCACGACGGGAACGGAGACGGCCTCCCTCACGCGGCCAATGACCCCCCAGTCGGCATGCCCTCGATACAGCTGCTCGGCAAAGCGGCCATGGACAGTCAGGGCCGCCGCTCCCGCTGCCTCCATGGCTCGGGCGAATTCCACCGCGGTTTCCTCACCAACGTGATATCCGCGGCGGAATTTGACCGTCACTGGATGATTGACGGCGGTCGACACGGCCCGCACGATCGAAGCAGCAACATCAGGCCGGTTCATGAGAGAGGACCCATCGCCCTTCGCGACGATCTTATGTGCGGGACATCCCATGTTGATGTCGAGGTACGCAAGAGCGTCCCCCATTTCATCCTCGATCCATGCGGCCTGCTCAGCCATGGTCGTTGGCTCGTGGCCGAACAGCTGGACAGCCAGCTGGTCTTCGCCTGGCGCACGATGCAGAAGGGATTGCGTCTTCTGGCTGGCGAAGGCAAGTCCCTTCGAAGACACCATTTCCGTATAAGCCAGATCGGCTCCCTGTTCACAGCAGAGAACGCGCAAGGCCTCATCGCTCACGCCAGCCATGGGGGCAAGGAGAAGCCGGTGGCGTTGAAAGAATTCCTGCACCGCGCCTACCTGCCTCCGAGGATGTCGAGTGCATTCAAGCCGACAAACAGCACCAGCACCACCAGCGCCACAACGACCACGAGGCACCCGCATCCAAGCGCCAGCTTTGCCCCGCTGCCCATTCCCTCGCGGTCAGCAGATGCCTTCTTGTCATTGAACGGATCGTCCAGCCAATCGTACTCGTCCTTTTTGCTCATCTCCGCGAACCAATCACTCCCGGTCGACGTTCCTTCAGGTGAGGCATGGGGATCAGTCATCCACCTTCAGAATGGCCATGAATGCCTCTTGGGGAACCTCGACATTTCCAATATTCTTCATGCGCTTCTTGCCCGCCTTTTGCTTTTCCAAGAGCTTCCGTTTGCGGCTGATGTCTCCGCCGTAGCATTTGGCAAGCACGTCTTTGCGTTTGGCCTTCACCGTCTCACGGGCAAGCACGCGTCCGCCAATGGCCGCCTGTATAGGCACTTCAAACATCTGACGAGGGATGATCCCCCTCAGTTTTTCCGTCAGCACGCGCCCACGGTCATAAGCCTTGTCCTTATGCACGATGAACGATAGCGCGTCGATGGGCTTGCCCGCCAGCAGGATGTCGAGCTTCACGAGCTTCGACGGCTTGTAGCCATCGAACTCGTAGTCGAGCGAGGCATAGCCTTTCGTGTTGGACTTCAGGCGGTCGAAATAATCCATGATGAGTTCCGAAAGGGGAATCTCCCACAACATCTCCACCGTCGTCTGAGACAGATAGCTCATCGTGACAAATGTGCCGCGTCGTGCGACGGTCAGGTCCATGACGGTTCCCACAAAGTCCGGGGGAACGAGGATCTTGGCCCTGAGGAACGGTTCTTCGATGCGTTCGATTTCGCCTGGATCGGGCATTTCCTGCGGCGAGTGAAGAGAAACCATCTCGCCGCCCTGCTTGTAGACATGATATTCGACCGAGGGCGCGGTGGCCAGCAGATCGAGCCCGAACTCGCGCTCGAGGCGTTCCTTGACGACCTCCATGTGCAAGAGCCCAAGGAATCCCACGCGAAATCCGAAGCCGAGAGCATGCGATTTCTCAGCTTCCCAAAGAAGGGCCGGATCATTGAGCGAGAGCTTTTCCAGCGCCTCCTTCAAGGGCTCGTACTGGTCCCCGTCGAGGGGAAACAGCCCCGTGTACACCATGGGCTTAACTTCGCGGTACCCGGGAAGGGGCTCGGCAACGTGGTCGCGCGCACTGGTGACGGTGTCACCCACTTTAACCAGGCTCACGTCCTTGAGGCCCGTCACCAGATAGCCGACCTCGCCAACGGAAAGGCGAGACAGCGGGATCTCGGCAGGGCGGCGAGCTCCCACCTCCTCCACGATGTCTTCCGTGCCTGTTGCCATCATCCGGATGCGGTCGCCCTTCCCGATGCTTCCATCGACGACGCGGATGAGCGCCACAACGCCGCGATATGCATCGAAATAGGAGTCGAAGATCAATGCCCTGAGGGGGGCGTCGGGATTTCCGATTGGTGCGGGGACCCCATAGACGACAGCTTCGAGCAGATCGTGCACGCCCTCCCCCGTCTTGCCCGATGCGAGGACCGCATCGTCGGCGGGAATGGCAAGGCCGTCCTCGATCTCCCGGCGCACGCGCTCCGGCTCAGCTGCCGGCAAGTCGATCTTGTTTATAAGGGGGATGATCTCAAGGTTTGCATTCATGGCCATCATGGCGTTGGCGACCGTCTGGGCCTCCACGCCCTGCGTCGCATCAACGACAAGCACGGCGCCCTCACAGGCTGCGAGGGAACGGCTGACCTCATAGGTGAAGTCAACATGTCCCGGCGTGTCGATGAGGTTGAGCTGATACGCTTGTCCGTCGTCAGCCGTGTAGTCAACCCTGACGGCCTGGCTCTTGATGGTTATGCCACGCTCTCGCTCAATGTCCATGCTGTCAAGCAGCTGTTCGGTCATGTCGCGTTGCGAGACCGTGCCCGTCAGTTCTAGAATACGGTCAGACAGCGTCGACTTGCCGTGGTCGATGTGGGCTATGATGGAAAAATTACGTATATGGTTCGGGTCAGTGGTCATGGCCTGTCTCTCAATAAGGGGTGCATGCTTCTCAACGACATGAACATTCGCGGAAGGCTGGTCTATTTTACCCCATTCACATCGAAAGGTGACGAGCCTTCCCTTTACGGGACTTCCAAGGTCCAAGCCGCTGAATGCCCGTCGGTCACGTGCATGCAATATCTTGCCCTCCTCCCCGTCCCTCCGCGGCAGAGGAGGGGAACCACGCCCCAAGGAAGATGGTCGCAATAGGGCTGAACTGCTCATTCTCCATTTCCTCAAGGAGTGGGCAAGGAGCGACGGCATGCGAGGGCGACTGCGCAAAGACGAGAGGATTCCCTCTGCAGCCCCCCTTCGGCGCAGACGGCAGCGCCAGCTCAAACACCGTTCGGAAACCGAGCTTCAAACGTTACGGTTGAATGGCAAAGCCAGCTGAACGTCTGCTGGCATCTTCCCGTTCTTGCAGTTAGCTGAACGGATTTTACCAAGGCCTGATCGCTTGGACGGGCGGCGGCCGGGCCTTTCCATGGACCGACTGC
>JAEZDJ010000053.1 GCA_023429565.1 Actinomycetes bacterium | reverse complement strand
TGCCCACACCGAGCGTGATGGCCCTCACGCCGCGCGCGGCGAGCACGTTCGCGTCCGAGCCACCGCCCGAGTGACGGAAGCTGGGTGCAAGCCCAGCGGCGCGTGCGGCCCGGACGATGCCCTGGATGAGTTCGTCATCCTGGTCGTAGAGCACAGCGTCGTAGTTTTTCAGCCACTCGACGTCAACCGTTCCGCCCCCTTGGGAAGCGGCGTTCTCGAGAGCGTGGGTCATGGCGTCCTTCTGCGCCTCGGCGCGCTCCCCATGCAGCGAGCGGCACTCTCCTGTCAGCACGCACGATGCGGGAATGACGTTCGTCTCGCTCCCGCCGGCAATCGTGCCGACGTTTGCCGTGGTCTCCTCGTCAATGCGACCGAGCGGCATGGCCTCGAGGGCGGCGGCAGCCATGAGGATGGCGGACACGCCGGTTTCCGGAGCCACCCCGGCATGCGCGGCGCGTCCCTCGAATGCCGCGCGCAACGTCCAATGGCAGGGCGCTCCGGTCACGATGGTTCCCGGTGCGCCGTCGGCGTCCATCACATAGCAGGGCGCTCCCGCTGGCAACTCGTCGGCAGACAGCGCGCCGGAGCCAAGCAGATGCTGCTCCTCGCAGGTGGTCAGCAGCACGGTGACGTCAGGACGCGGAACTCCCGCCTCCACCACCGATCGCATGCCTTCGAGGATGCCCGCCACACCGGCCTTGTCGTCTGCGGAAAGGATGGTGTCCCCCGCCGACCGCACAATTCCCTCGTCGACGACCGGCTCGATGCCCGCACACGGCTGCACCGTGTCCATATGGGCCGACAGCACGATGTGCCCCGAAGCGGTTCCGGGCAGATGGGCAATCAAGTTGCCCGTTTCAGAGTCAGTCGTGGCGGCCGAGCCATCAAACCGCACGGAAAATCCGAGCGATTCCAGCTCTTCCGTGCAACGCTGTGCCATGAGGCGCTCGTGGTGCGAAGGGCTCTCGATGCGAACCAGGTCAAAAAACAGGTCAAGCAAGCGGTTTGGATTCATCAGGTCTCCTTTTGTTTCGGATATCATAGCATTCAACACACAGCGTCATCCCGTGCCCTGCGGCCGTTCGCACGAGCAGTCCGAGACCGGACCGCCCCGCCGAGACCGCCAATTATCAGGAGGTCCCATGCTGCACGACACCGTCAAAGCCTGCCGCACCTATCGCCGCTTTCATGAGGAAGACCGTATCGACGCGGATCTTCTCCGCAGCTGGGTGGATACGGCGCGATTTGTCGCATCGAGCGGAAACGCCCAGCCCCTGCGCTACGCCATCGTCAGCGAGGCCGCGCAGTGCGAGCGCGTGTTCTCCTGCCTCGCCTGGGCCCGCGCCTTGCCTGAATGGCCCGGTCCCGCGGCAGGAGAGCGGCCAAGCGCCTACATCGTCATGTGCCGAGACGCCAGTCGAACGCTTTCCGACCTGTTCACAGCCTGGGATGAGGGTATAGTCGCACAAACCGTCATGCTTCAGGCAACCGAATCGGGATACGGCGGCTGCATCATCGCCTCGGTCAAGAAGCGGAGCCTCGCCGCAGTGCTGGGCCTAAAAGACGCCGCCATCCAGGCAAGCCTCGTGCTTGCACTGGGAAAGCCGGCAGAGGAAGTGCGCGTCGCGGCCCTGCCGGACGACGGGTCAGTCGCATACTGGCGCGACGAGGCGGACGTCCATCACGTGCCAAAGCGCTCACTCGACGACGTCCTCCTGTCGGAACCAAGAGATCCCGACAGGAAAGCCCTCTGAAGGCAGGTCAATCCGCTGCGGGGAGACGCCGGTCGGCTTGGCCGGCCGCCCGCTTGGCTGGCCGGGGACCGGCCGACATCGCCCCGTGCTCGCGTTGGGAGCTACGCCTCCAGAACCTTGGCCGCGACCTGCTTCTTGCGGCTGAGGACGCCGGGCATCCAGGTGCCTCCGGCGACGGCACCGTCCACGCCGAGCACGCGGCTCACCGCGCGCGCGTTGCCTTCGCAGAGGATCTGGCTTCCTTCGGCAATGATGTCCGTGACCATCAGCAGCACAAACTCATAGCCATGCTCGGCGACCAGGTGTCGCAGCTGTTCGCGAATCTCGTCCTCGCGTTCCATGACGGCAGCAAGGTCGACCGTCTCATGCTGGGCGATGAGGACGGTGGCATCGCCGAAGGGAAACTCCTTCGAGTCGGCTCCGACCAATTTTTCCACCGGTATCTCGCCCTCTCCGCCACGGCAGCGGAACACGGCCAGCCCGAACTCAGTCGGATCGACTCCGGCGATGTCGGACAGGAGAGCCACCTGTTCGCGGTCGACGTCAGTGGTGGTCGGCGATTTCAGAATGACGGTGTCGGTCATGATCGCAGACAGCAGCACGGCGGCGATGGAGGGAGGAATCTCCACCCCCTGGCTGCGGAATTCCATGGCGACGATCGTCGCGGTCGATCCCACGGGAAGGTTGAGGAAGCGGATGGGGTTGGACGTGGTGACGTCGGCAATGCGGTGATGATCGAGGATCTCGACGATTTCAGCCTCTTCGATCCCGTCGACCGCCTGACGCGTCTCGTTGTGGTCAACCAGCACCACTTTGCGCTTCGGGCGCACGGCCACATCGGAGCGCGTGACGATGCCCCGCGCACGTCCCTCCTTGTCGAGGACCACCGCCTCGCGGAGGTCGCTCGCCAAGAGGTCATCGATGACGTCATTGAGCAGGGCGTCGGCATCGAGGATGAGCGCATCGGCTTGGGCGATGTCGGCCACGTTCTGGTCAAGCGAGGCGGCGAGGTCGTCAGCGACGGCCTTCTCCCCCACGCCGTCCTGCTGGAGGGCATCGGTCGCCGCGAGGTAGCGGTCGGCCAGTGCACTCCTGGTGGCCAGGCCAAGGTACGTGCCGTCGTCCTTCGTGACAACCAGGGAACCGATGTCATTCGCCCGAAGGAGGCGAGCCGCCTCGAGCACCGTCTCGTCATGGCGCACGGAAACGGGGCCCGACGTCATGACGTCGGCGACGGTCGCATGCACATGGGCAAGCAATGCGGGAGCAGGCAAGCCGTTTTCTTCCAAAACCCAGCTGCTCTCGGGCGGCATTGGCCCCAAACGCGCCGGAACGAAGGCCGTGACTTCCTCGCCCTCGTGCGCTGCGCGTCGCGCAAGCTCGTTCCTCAAATAAGCGTAGCCGACCGCTGCGCTGATGGAATCGTTGTCGGGATTTTTATGCCCCACGACAATGATGGGTGCCTCCATGCCTTCGCTCCTTCGCTTGCGTGTGTTCGTCGCCCGTTCACTCCGGGCGCTTCATGGTCGTTTGTTCTGGTTGCGCCCGTCGAGCTGCCCGGGAGGCAGCCGGTGCGCGATGGTGCCAGTATAACGTTCCGGAAACAATGCGTCAGGACAGTTCCTGTTTCGTCGCCGAATATCTTGAAACAGAGGACGAGCGATGCGAAAACGAGTTAGGATGGAGCCGACCGAAAAGGAAAGAGGAGACATGGAAACGCTCGGCATGCGAGACATCATAGGCCCAATCATGATCGGGCCCTCGAGCTCCCATACAGCGGGCGCGTTGCGCATCGCCCACATGGCGCGTGGCCTGATGGCCGCAGCCCCCGTCCGTGTCCATTTCACGCTGTACGGGTCGTTTGCCCATACGGGAAGCGGGCACGGAACGGACAAGGCGCTTGTCGCCGGAATGCTGGGACTCGCTGCCGACGATTTGGCAATCAGGGACTCGTTCGCACTCGCCGCGAGCAACGGGCTCGCAGTGTCGTTCTCGCGGGACCTCGACACGTCGACCGAGCATCCCAACACGGTCGACCTGCATATCGTCGACGCAGAAGGCGGCACTCTGGAGTTGCGCGGGGTGAGCACGGGCGGCGGTGCCGCAGCCATCCGCAGCATCGATGGCGTCGACGTCAACATCACCGGAGCCCATACCAGCATCGTCGTCAGGCAGGACGATGTGAAGGGCGTGCTGGCACACATAGCAGGCTGCCTGTCGGACTACGATGTGAACATAGCGACCACACGCATGTACCGGACGCGCCGCGGCGACACGGCCTACACGGTCATGGAGGTCGACGGACGCGTGCCCGGAGGCGCGGCGACCGTGATCGCCCAGCACCCCGGCGTGCATTCGGTGCGCATCATACCCTCCGACGCGAGCGGAAACTTCGACCTCGCCGAGGGCCCGGACAACCGCAGGTCGAACGACCAAGGACAACGCGGCAGCACCTCCGCCGCCAGCGGCGCAACCGAAGGTGATGTGGCCGAAGTGAACGCAGTAGAGGAGAACACGGCCGGATCCGCTTCCCCCGATGCGGACCAGGCGTTCGACCGCGTCGACTTCACTTCCGGCAAGGAGCTTCTCGCACGATGCAAGGAGCTCCGATGCTCTCTTGGCGAGGCATTCCTTGCGCGGGAGCGCGCGCTGGGCGCGCGGGACGGGCAGCCCACGCCCCTTGACACCTATTGCACCCACGTGATCGCCGTCATGCGCGAAGCCGTCAACGGCCCCCTCGATCATCCGACGCCGTCCATGGGCGGGCTGATCGGAGGAGAGGCGCGCATGCTGGCCGACACGAGGAGGCAGAGCACGGCCATCGTCGACGACCTGACGGCTGACGCCATGGAATACGCCTTGGCAGCGCTTGAGACGAACGCCTCCATGGGGCGTATCGTCGCCGCGCCAACAGCGGGTTCGTCAGGCGTGCTGCCCGGAGTGCTGTTTTCCTTGGAGAAAAGGCACGGCTTCGACGACGCCACCCTGAAGCACGGCCTGTTCGCTGCCGGGGCCGTGGGATACCTCATTGCCCGTAACGCCACCGTCTCCGGGGCAGAAGGCGGCTGCCAGGCGGAAATCGGCGCGGCGGCCGCCATGGCCGCGGCGGCCGCCGTCGAGATGGCGGGCGGCACTCCCGAACAGGCGCTCGATGCCGCGGGCAACGCCCTCACGTCGCTGTTGGGACTGGTGTGCGACCCGGTGGGAGGCTTGGTTGAAGTGCCCTGCCAGAAGCGGAATGCCACAGCTGCCGCAACAGCCCTTGTCAGCGCGCAGATCGCGCTCGCCGGCGTCAGCAACCTCGTCAACTTCGACGAGACCGTGTCCGCCATGGACGCCGTGGGCAGGTCGCTTCCCTTCGAGCTGAGAGAGAGCGCCCTCGGCGGGATCGCCGCGACGCCAAGCGCGTGCGCCTGGTGCGCGGCACGCTCCTGACGGCATGGCCGCCTATCCGCGTGTGCCACGGGCGAGACGGTTTCGGGCGGCACGCTTCCCGGTTTCGCCCACCCATCCGCGTGCGCGGACGATGGGTGGGCCAGCGCAAGGACATTTCCGAGGTTGAAGCCCCTGCCCGCACACATCCGAGACGGGTGGGGACACCTGATGGCGGCGTGAAACGAACTCATGCCGCCATCAGGAAATGCGACGCGATCCGTCAGCCCTTGCGGGACGGAAAGGGCTCGCTCACGCGCACGTGGCAGGGACGCATTTCGCTTCCCGGCTGTTCGGTTCGCCCTTTGCGGCAGGAGTTGTAGCATACCTCGCCACAAATCGTGCACACCACCGGCTCGGGAATGGCGAGGTCCGTCAAGTCGAACCCACACTTCGAGCAGGGATTCGGTTCAGTGAAATGTTCGAGGTCAACCGCATTGAACGCGCCACATTCCGGGCACTTCACCGGACGCTTGCGCGGTGGCCTGCAGCCACCGCATATGGGATTACATGACCAGCACACGCTTTATCACTTCCTTCAAGTCCGCTGCCCCGCAGCGGACCCCGGACGCCGCCGCCAGTTTTTTCTGACGCACGGCAACGAGGGGGAACCGAACATCCCGCATCGCATTCCCAACCGACCATGCCCCGTCACCCATCTCCAACGCACGTTGCTCAGCAACGCCTCGACAGAATGTCGGGATTGAGGACATCAGCGGAAGTCCTCGCCCTGGTCGCCTCCCAGCAACTTCGACTGCTCCTTGATGTGGTCTGCCTTCTCGGCAGCAGAGACGAAGTTCTCAGGAGCGTCTTCGATCTCGATCAGTTCCACCTCAAACGTGAGGTTCTTGCCGGCGAGGGGATGGTTGAGGTCGAACGTGGCAACCCCGCCCTCCACCTGAAGGACGGTTGCCGGCATCGGGGCGCCGTCTTCGCTGCTCGAAAGCCAAACCCGCTTCCCCACCTCGATGTTGTCCACCGGAATCTGCTCGATCGGGATCTTCGTGATGTGGTCGTCGAGGTATTCGCCGTAGGCGTCGTACTCGTTGACGACAAACGTCTTCTTCTGGCCCGCTTCGTCCATCTCGAGAATGGCCTTTTCGAACCCGTCGATGGCCATGTCCATGCCTGTCTGGAATTTCATGGGCTCCTCTTTCGTGGCATAGCCAAACACCGTGCCATCGTCGAGCTTGCCCGTGTAGATAAGAGTTACCGTGGAGCCAAGTTGCATCGTCCCAATCTCCTCCCAAGTCGACGCACCACGCCCGAAGCTCGTCGAGCCGCAGGCAAGGTGGTCCGCCCATCGTCCAACAGCACCGTCAATGACAGGGAGCACCTGGATTAGACGTGTGGCCTCTCCCCCTGAAACTTACGAGAACCACCCGCCGTTCACGCATGCCATCCAGCATGGCACCCCTGCGTCAAAACGTAGTGACATTTTAACACAGCCGCCATCAATTCCCTGCTCCGCACGCAATCAGTCAGGCAAAACAACGGGTTTTCAACCCATTTCGGCACCCTGCCCGCCACACGGGCCGCGCCAGTCCGAAATGAGGCCAACAAGTGGCCCACCGTCGGCCCACAAAGACTCGGCAGTTGGTGCGCCGATGGCGGGCAAGGGGGCCATCGGCAGGTGCGCCGTTGCGGGCAGAAGATCAATTACGGGACAGCCGATGGAAGGCGGCGGGTCGGTCGCCGGATTGGTTGTTGGGCATCGCGGGATTGGTTGCTGGACGCCGATGGGCATCTGCGAGTCGGTCGCTGACTCCAGTTGTCCCGTCGATGGATCAGCCGATTGACTTCGGCGGGCAGCAGTTGGCCAACGGTGGGTCGTTCGATGATGTGCATGCGGCCCGGGGAAAGGCGGGGCGCACCCTGCGGGAAAGAAACGGGGTAAAAGTGCCGCGAGCCCGAGAAATGGCAAGGCCCGAAACTCCCAGACACTTGCCCCAAGCCCTTGAGCTGGCATTTCGTTTGGCTGTCAGAAAGCCGGCAAGGCCAAGGGCTTTCATTTCTTGCCATTTCTCGGGCTCGCGGCATCGCACAGAGAAAATGACCCGAAGCAGTCCACGCCCACTCATTGAAAACCCGCAGACAGCATTCGCGATCCCGCGACGACAGCTTACGAGCTCGAAGCCTGCGCACCCGACCCTCCCGCAGCCCGCAATGCTCCCTCACCCCGCAATGTGCCTTCACTCGACGCTCTCGCACCCTGCAATGTCTCCTCACTCGACGCATGCACACCCGATGCCTACGGACTCAACGCCCCGCGCTCGGCCCCTGCGCGCCCGACGCCCCGCGCCCGATGCGTGCACACCAACGCTCCATCACCCCACAATGTGCCTTCACCCGACGCTCCCGCAACCCGCAATGTTTCCCCACTTGACGCCTGCGTGCTCAACGCTCCCGCACCCTGCAGCCCGCGGACAGCATGTGCGCGGGTACGCTTAACAACCTACGAGCGGCACAGACGACATGCTCGGCAATCTGCCAACAACATCCGTGCCCACAGTCGCCACACTGCTCCCGCGCTTGACAACCCCTGCGTGCAACCTATGATATGCCTAGCTGGCAGTTCACTCCGAAGGAAGTGAGGCACCAACCATGGGAGCATACGAACGGGAGCAGCGCATGATTTCCGCCGGAACGGCCCAACGAGGGCAGGCCGCCCTCGAATATTTCGCCGAACTGGACGCCGACCTCACGGAAGAGACCTCCTGCCTCACGCATCGACCCAACTACGCAAAGACGCTCTTTGCTGCCGAAAACGATGATATCTATCGCGAGTTCTGCGCGTATCTGGACCTCCCGGAGCCACGGTTCTTCGACTCAATCGAAAATCCCCTCAGCGTCGAGGGATACACGGCAGCGGATGTCTATTTTTCCATGAAGTCCCGGAACGACCGCATCGTGTCCATCGACGGTGCGGCAGTGTACAATATGCTCGTCAAGTTGCGCACCCAACCTGAGATAGCCAAGCGGGTTCTTGACTTTCGGCCCACCTGCTACCAAAGCGGCTGCGGCATGAAAGACGCCGCGTTCGACCGGGGACTGTACGACTGAGTCGCCTCGCTGTCAGACAGGCGGGCTCCAGCCGGAATCCCGTCGAACAGGCATCCGCCCGGCAGAAACGGCTTTCTTTTGGATAACGCGTGCGCGGCAAGGCCAGAGGGGAACGGTCCGGGGATGGAGCACGTGGATGAAAAACAGGGAATTGGATGCGGCGCTCGCCGAATACGCTGCAGTTGAAAGGCGCTACGTCGAGGCGCTCGAGGCGAAGGGACTGAGGTTCGCCGAACCAGGAGCCGGTTCGGCCCGGCGTGCCGAGCTGCGCAAGGCGCTCGCAGCGCGCGGCGTCACGATGCGCAATGCGGGCGCGAGCCTCGCGCAGGGACACCTCTCCCCCGCCTGTGTGGAATGCACGGGCAATCAGGGATCCGAAACGTTTTCCACGACATTCGCCTGCCATCGCGACTGCTACTTCTGCTTCAACCACAATCAGCCAGACTACCAGCGGTTCTTCCGCGAGGGATGTCCCTGGGAAGACGAGCTATCTCGTTCGGCGGCCCAGAACGACTCCCTTGCCTGCGTGGGAATCACCGGCGGAGAACCGCTGCTTGACCTCGATAACGCCCTGCGTTTGCTGAATCGCGTGAACGAGCTGTGGCCCCACGCCCACAAGCGCCTGTATACTTCGGGCGATTTGCTGACCGAAGAAAGCGCCGCGCGGTTGCGCGACGCGGGGCTGGACGAGATCCGCTTCAGCGTGAAGGACGACGATTTGCCCGATCAGCAGGAGGACGTGCTTTGCGCCCTGCGTCTGGCGAAGCGCTTCATCCCTTCGGTCATGGTTGAGATGCCGGTGATCCCTGGCGCCGGCCAGCACATGCGGCAGCTGTTCCGTCGCTTCGAGGACATCGGGATCGACGGCATCAACCTGCTGGAGTTCTGCTTCCCCTTCTGCAACTGGGACGAGTTCGCCCAACGCGGCTTCACGCTGAAGAATCCCCCGTTCGACGTCATGTACGATTACGGCTATTCCGGCGGTCTGGCCGTTGCGGGCAGCGAGGAACTCGCCCTGGAGCTGATGCTGTGGGCGCAGGATCAGGGAATGGCGTTTGGCTTGCACTATTGCTCGCTCGAGAACAAGCACCGGAGCGAGATTCGCCAGAAGAACGAACCTGCGGCGCACGCGCATCCCTGCATCGAGTTTGACGAGGACGATTTTTTCCTGAAGACGGCAAAGGTCTTCGGACCCGACAGGCAAGCGGCACGTTTGGCGCTTGAGGCAGCAGGCTGCGAGGACTTCGTCGAAGACGCCGACGAACAGTCGCTCGCCTTCCCGCCTCGGTTCGTCGAGGCAATCCGCAAAACGGCGATCGCGGCCGGGGACGGCAGCGGGAACGAAGGCGGCAACAGGGGCGACGAAGCCCTACAGCCCCTGCTGTGCTTCCTGGTGCATGAGACGGACGAAGAAGGAAGCTACCTCATCGACGTAGCGCTCCAGCCAGCATGAGAGGGACGTCGTTCTGCATCCTCGCCGAAGTCTGACCGCCCATCAGGAACGCTCGGGATGTGCCGATTAAAGCGAGGTCGTCGGCCGGGCGAGCCCATTTCTTGCGGGACGAGCGAAGAAACCGCAGGCGTGCTGGCGGCACGTCGAGGATTTCCGAGCCAGATCCAGCGGGAACAGGCCAGCTGGACGGCGTGCCGAGTTAATCAGCGCATCCCTAAACCCACAATCAACCCAGAACCAAGACCGGCACCCGTCAAAACACCTCGCGAAGGCCTGATCGCGGCACGGTTCAAACAGTGCCGCTCTCTTTCCGTGCCCTCATCGAGACCGCCCGGTACCTCACCTCTCCATCGCCGTCGACCACCTCGACCAATCGGTCGGCCGTGTCCCCGCGCTGGACCTCGACCTCATAGTCTTCCTCCATCGTTGGTTCCCCGAAGCCGGCCGCCGCAAGCCAGGCGAGGTTCTCCTCACGCGTGCGCGCAGCCTGTACGCTGTTGCCCGCGGCACGGGCTCGTGCAACCACCTCGTCATCACGCGCCCGATCGGCAAAGACGGTCTCCATGATAAGCAGGCCGCCGGGCTTGAGCACCCGCGCAAATTCCTTGATAGCTTCGGCCTGGCTGTACAGAAGCGTCATCACGTTGTTCACGTAGACGGCATCCATCGTGCTCGACCCGATGCCGGCAGCTATGAGGTCTTCGGGGTAGGCGACCCGAAACTCCATGTTGTTGCGGACCAGGTTGTTCTTGCGCCACGCGCGCTCCATTCCATCCTTCGCCTCGTCGATGAAGGATGCATTCCAGTCAATGCCGATGACGCCGCCCCCGTCACCGACCATCGCGCTGAGCTTGTAGACGCCCCTGCCTCTGCGGCACGCCACGTCCAGAACGTTCTTGCCCCGAAGCAGCGACGCAGGAAGCAGCATCTTGCACACGCTGGTGAAACCATACTCGAACTGCTTGCCGCCATAATAGGCCTTCAGGATTTCAGCAGAGGGAGCCGGAAGCCGACCGTCCGGCCCCGTCTCCTGACTCCCCAACGAGACCTGCCCTGCATCCCGACGCGAGGCAGATGCCGGAGCGGCAGGGCGGAGTCCGGCATGCTCGATGCTCTCGTCCATTTCCCGCAACAGGTCGGCGCGCTCGTTCAGTCCCCTGCGAGAGGAATCAGCCTGCAGCTCCTGGTTACGGGCATAGTACGAGACGTTCCCGTAATGCGCGATAAACTGCGCGGTCGTTTGACGGGTGGTCAGCTCTGCCATGAACACGAGCATCTCCCGCGTGCCAAAGCACTCCTCGACAAAGTCGAAGGCATGGTCCATGCCGGCACTCGCCTCCGCGGCCGCCGGCTTGATCTTGTCGACCTCGGCCTGGTATTCTCCCTCGATCGTGCGAAAAGCTTCCGGTCCCCCTTCCGTCCTTTCCTGGGCGCAACGGGCCATAAAGCTTCTCATCAGCTTTATGACCAGCCGCTCCCTTCGAATGAAGGAATCGGACACCACGCCCGACCCGACTTTGCGGTCCAAAGCCTTCTCCCGCTCGGTCACCCGGGGCAGTATGGCCACATCGGCTGCGGCACCCTCCAGAAGCTCCGCCTTGACGTCACGCAGCATGTCGCGCACCTCCAGAATGACGCCTTCGCGGTCAAGGACCCGCGCGCACTGGCGGGCGACGACGTCGAGGATCAGCCCAATCAGCGCAATCCTTTCATCGAACCCCGCCGCCCGGGCACGATCCTTGATGGCATCGCCCGCCTCCCCTGCCACAATCGCATCGACCTGATAGTCGGATCGATACTTCTCGAAGAGCGCATAGTAGAGGGAGAACTGGTCGGCAATCTCGTCGTCGCGGATGTACTGAGCCATCAAATCCCGGTCAACCGGCTTTCCCATGTCTTCATGCAGTCCGATGATCCAGGCCAGGTCCTCCCATCCGCGGGCGGTCACGAACGCCTTGCCTCCGCCGGGCTTGGACCGGACCTGGTAGAAGCAGTCGTTCTTCGTTTCAAGAAACGTGACGACGGCAGGGTGCAGTCCCTTTTCCGAGGCGTATTTCTTCCATGCCGGATAATCGGGCTCGACGTCAAGCTCCCGCATCCGGTCGAGCGTGACCACGTCGAACTCGTGCACCGAGCGGTTATACTCCGGTGGGTTGCCGGCACACACGACAATCCACCCTTCGGGAATCCTATGCTTGCCGAATGTCTTGAATTGCAGAAACTGCAGCATCGAGGGATAGAGCGTTTCGGAGACGCAGTTGATCTCGTCCAGGAACAGGATGCCGTCTCGCATGCCGGTGCGCTTCATGTGGTCGTAAAGTGAGGCCACAATCTCGGACATCGTGTATTCCGACGCCTCATACTCGAATCCGTCGAATTCATGCCGCTCGATGCGCGGCAGCCCCAACGCGCTTTGGCGGGTATGATGCGTCATCGAATACGACACGATGCCTATTCCAAGCTCTCGCGCAACCTGCTCCATGATGGCGGTCTTGCCAATACCCGGGGCGCCCAGCAGGAACAGGGGACGCTGGTGCACGGACGGCATGGCGTACATGCCTGCGTCATCCTTTCGCAGATAGGCTTCGACGGCATCTTTCACCTGACGCTTCGCTGAAGAAATATCCATGGTTCACCCTTCCCTTCCGGCGGCGGCAGACCGGTTGCCAGCCCCGCTTCCCCATTGCTTGATTCCAGCCTCGTCCATCACTATCCTACACGCCCAGGGAGGCACCGGGGGAAGTTTCCCGCCCTCCTCGTCCACGAACACGAACGCCACATCGTAGTCGGGAGGCTTGTCGGGGAACTGTCCCAGGCCGTCGGTGAAATAGATGAGGCCTTTCATAGTGGGCAGCTGGCCTCGCCGCCTCAACGTGTCAACATAGTCAAAGGCAGGCCTGAAATCCGTCCCGCCGAAACCGCAGATCCGAAGCCCCTCCATCAGGCGGTCAACCTCCCCGAGGTCTCCAATCACGGTGTCGGACTGAACCTTCGCATCGCATTGGACAAGGTGGATGTTCACTTCGCTCGCATACGTCTCAGAACTCTTGAGCAGGTCGAACGTATGCTCGACGAACCTCTTCACCAGATCTCCCCTCACGGATTCCGAGGTGTCGATGACGATGACGAAGTCGCGCACGCGCTCGGTTTCCCGATATTCGAGGGGCTCGATCAGAGGCATGTTGCCATAGCGGTCCATTCCGTAGGTGTAGTAGACGTAGTCGAACTGGTCCATGTCAAGGCGCATCTCCTCCGTGACGGTCATGAACTGGCGCAGAAAGTCCTCGTAGCGCTGCGGGGAACGGTTGGCCACGGTCAGGTTTGCCATCAGGCTGCCGGCCTCCTCGCCCCATTCCCGAGAAAAGGTCTCGAGATTCATCTCGATCTGCTTCGCTATGTCTCTCCACTCCGCCTCCTCCCACCTCCGCTCCCGTTCCGCATCTTCATCGAGGATGCCGCTTTGATCAAGCCCTTCGGCCTCCCCTCCGTCAGGTGATCCAACCTGAGGATTTCCGCCCTCCTCAACCGGGCTTTCGTCGGAATCACCTCCCGAACCCGCCTCGTCTCCCTCTTTTTCCTCGCGGGCGTCACGCTGCGCTTGGGCCTCCTCGGGCTCATCCTCACCGGCCGACTCGACGCGAAGGCCGTCAGAAGAGGCTTCAGGATTCACGTCGTCTTCAGAAAATCCCCCGTCAGCGTCGCGCTCAGGTCCGTCTTCCTGGCCCGCCATGCCGGCATTCGCCGGCCATGCCCCATGGTCGTCGCGCTCGAACAGATTGCGCCACTCGTTCAGCGCGTTGCGGCCCAAGCCATGGCACCGCTGACCTTCCGGCATGGACACCATTTGATCTATCAGGCTATACACCTTGTTTGGAAGCAGGCGGCCCACAATCATCCGCATCTCGCTCAGGGCCTGGCGGCGCGCTGGGTCATCCGCGCTGGCAAAGCGGTCGCCGCACAGGTCCATCGCCGCGCTCTCGACGACGATGTCGCAGGCGAGGCCCCATGCCTCACGGTTGTCATGCTCCCGGTTGTGCGGATGGCGGAATATGCAGTGCATGATCAGATGCAGGCAGTCGCGCACCGATTCTTCAAACGATTCCCGAAACCGGGCGATGACGCGCGGCGGATCATAGAAGACCTGCCGGGCATCGGTGGCCAACGGATAGCGCGCACCGACGCGCAGGGGCCTGAGGTCCATGCGCCACAGGGCACGGTCCAGGAATCGGAACCGAAGCATGAGCTGGACGCGGCATTCGTCGACGATGTCTTCCCCCAAACTGTCCTCGTGCTCGCGATGCCTCAGCTTGGCGTCCTGCCTTTCGGGCGTGAATTCCATGGGTCGCCTCCTAGAGGCCGAAGTCAACGGAGTCCTGCCCGAACCGCAGGCGCTTCGCCTCAAGCAGGTGGCCCATCATGGCAGCGTCCTGCAGCGAAGAAACTCGGTCGATGACGCGGTAGAGGTTGTCTTGATTCAGGTATCCCAGATCAAGCATAGCGTCGATGACCTTTCTATCGTCATGTCGGGCAGCCGCGACGCACATTTTCTCGACGTTGTTCTTCAATATCCGATCATACATGCTGCAGTTGACCGGCGTGAGCAACAGGGGGTCTCGCAGGCGCGCAACGATGCGCGTGGCCTGTTCGTAGAGGTCCAGGCCTCCCACGTTCCTCACATCAAACCCGCTTCGGTTGATCACGGCGTTGTCGTAATGCTCGAAGAGGGCTGCCACGTCCACCTTGCCCGACATGCCCAGGGCAAGCGTCATCTGCTGCATGCCGCGATCCGTGTCGGGGAAATCGATGGCAAGCCATTCTCTTCCGGCAATCGGCTTTTCCACGTGAACGCGGATGCGCCCGATCAGGCACCCGACGGCCAATCCCCTGGTGCCGATTTTCTGGATGCGGTCGGACAGGTGCAACTCGCGTATCCCACAGACGCCGCTGAACGCATAGGGCATGATCTCGTCGACTTCCGCAGGAATGTCGATGACGTCGGAAGCCCCCGTGCAGAGGATGACGCGCGCGTTGCCGTCCCTCGTGCGCTCGAGCAAAAGGCCGGGGACGGTGTAGAAGCGCTCATTCCCCGGGCCAACCGACACGTCACGGAGCGACGATTCCCCGGTGCCATGGTGCGCGCCCTGGGTGACGAGCGCATTTGTCCCCAGATGCTCAAGCCCGGAGGGCAGGCGCAGGCCGGTGAGGCCGGTGTCGAGAAACGCGTCCTCCGCAATGCGTCGGACGCTGCTCGGAACCTCGACGGAAACCAAGGCGCGGCATGCCCTGAACGCGGCCTTTTCGATGTCAATCACGCCGTCCGGAAGAACGACTTCGGCAATGGTCCCCTGGTTGGCGAAGGCCTCCTGGCCAACAGCCACCGTGCCACGCTTCGCCGCATAGGTCCGGACATCAGGATCCATCAGGCGGATCAGCCGCAAGCCCCCAGCCTCCTTGCGATAGAGGCCGCCCGCATCGTCGAGCTCAAGATGAGCCGAATCGGGAGAAAGCGAAAACGTCGCGCCTTCGCCCGAATAGGTGAGGGCCGTCATCGCGGCAAGCGGATTTCCCAGCGCCTCGATTGAGGCGGGCATGCGCAGCTCCCGAATGTCCGTGTCGCTGAACGCGTTGCTCCCCACGGAAACCAAGCCTTCGTTCAAGCTGACTCGCCTGAGATGGGCGCAATTGAAAAACGCCTTCCCGCCGATACGCCTGAGAGACGGCGGAGAGACGAATTCGACGATGCCCGTGCGCGAGAGGGCGAACTCCTCCAAGACCTCCAAGCTATCGGGGACGGTTATGTGCTCGATGCAGGAAAACGCGCTGAACCCCTTTTTGGAAACCGACCGGCATCCTGGCCGTATCTCATATGCCTCGCCCGGAACCGCAAGTGCCACAAGCACGCTGCCATCTCGGCTGTAGACGCCTCTGCCGTCCGTCATCAGAAAGGGATTTCGACGATCGATTTCAATGACCTCGAGGGAGCTCTTTGCAAAGGCACCGGGCTCGACGCCCTCCGTTCCCGGGCCAACGGTCAAGGTGCGCAGCTGGGGCACGTCGAATATGCTGGCGTCCAACCGCGGAACGCGCCCCGAAAGCACCAGATGGTCAATTTTGGAACACCCCCGAAACCAATCGGAGTCAAACGTCGCAAGGCCCGCTGGCAGCACGGCCTTCCTCAGGCGCGTGTCTCCGCGAAAGGCGCAGAAGCCTATTGAGACAATCGAGTCGGGACACCTGAGCTCCTCGACGGCAGGAAGGTAGGAGCAGGCATCGGCGGCCAGGGCGACGACGGGAAGACCCTCGATGAACGCCGGGACGACAAGCTGGGAGCAGCGGGCGTCGCACCGCTCGATGCGCACGCCTTTTCCGGCAAGCACGGCATAGTTCCAAACGGCGCCCGACCCGTCGTGCCATTCACGCATCTCCGTCATGCGCTCAGACACGTCTTTTCGCAGAAGCACGTCCATATCCATCTCCATCGAACGCGAACCGAATCAGCGCATATTATACCCTAACGAGAATATATAATCCGTCCCTTCGTCCTGAGGCACAATAAAAGGGCCCGCACGTCAAACGGCGGGCCCGGATTCGTTTCGAGGGACGTCAGTCAGCCTGCCAAGGTGCTCCGGCAGGATTGAGCTTGCGGCGAGGAGAAAGCTCGTCTGAAAACATCACGCAGTAGCGCAGCCCTTTGAGCGTGACATACAGGCACGCTATCTCATGCTTTCCGCCATGGTTGAAAACGTCATAGGTCAGGTATTCCCGCTCGATCATGCTCTGGTAGAGAGGATTTCCCTCAAGCCTGCTCAGCAGCAGGTTGGTCGACTCCCTGCCCAACTCGTCCTGCTTCAGCGATATGTTGTACAGAATGTCTTCCTGCTCCGGGGTCAAACGGCCCCAGCGTTCGACTTCTTTCTGAACATCTTCTTCGGTTGCCATGAAGCCGCGCCTCCTCATGCTCGAATTGCCTTCTCGGTCATCCATCTTGGATCTGATTCGTCAGCCAGGATGCATCTCCCCACAACGCGTCTCGGCACCCGTTGCGGGGAGATGCATGCTCGACGTCTGCTGTGCAGAGGGCTCGCCCCCAACGAGCAAGCCCTCCCCCCATGGCCGTCGGCGGATCGGGCTAGACGCCCGAAAAACCCTTGGTCGGATCGCTGCCGCCCACGCCCTTTTCGTCGTCGCCCGCCTCGTTGCCGGTGCGCTTGGTGGAGGTGTAGCCACCCCAAGCGCGAGCGATGAACTTGTCCTTCACGAAGAATATCTGCGCTTTCATGAGGTGTGCCTTGGAGAGGCCGAATTCAGCCAGAGCCTCGTCTTGGCTTTTGCCCTCAGCCAGAAGAGCATTCAGTTTCGCGGCGCCCTCAGGGGCCTCAAGAGCCAAAAATTCGTCTTCAGTCATGTTACCCTCCTTGTCGGTCGTCAACACGGTGCCATGGTCGCCGGCCACCGGGACCGGCGACCATGGCAGGCAGAGCATTCGGATCTTACAGCTGGAACAGAACCATCGGCCGATCGAACTCCGCCATCTTGGCGGTCATGTCTTCCAAGGTTCCGTAGTACATGGATGCGGACTCCTCGACCTGGACAGCCAAAGGACGCTGACCAGCCTTGTCGCCGTTCGTCCCCCAATGATCGGAGAAGATGGACGTCGGGCAGGGAAGGTAGAACCATTCCCACGCGTCGCCGTCGTTGCCGTCACCCTTCTTGAACGGGCCCACCTCGACCTCTTTGATGCCGAACTGATCGAGGGAAAGGCCGAGCTCTTCCTTGCAGGCGATCTCGGCGGCATGGTTGCCAGAGAAGTAGGTGTAGTCGACGAGCAAAGCGTATTTCTGATCTGCCATTTATGCCACTTCCTTTCGAGTTAGTCTTGGTCCAGGCTGCGGACGCGGCGAACATTGCACATGACGCCCTTGTACGGAGCACCGAAGCCAAGCTTACCGACGTTGAAGTGCGGCACGAGGCTGTTGAAGTTGGACTTCCAGACACCGAACAGGTTGGGCTCTTCGCCGTCCTGCTCAGGGAACCACCAGCCATGAGCGCAATTCAGGATGCCCGGCTTGATGACCGGAGTGATCTCAGCCTTGAAGCGGGCCTCGCCAAACATGTTGTAGACCTCGCACCAATCGCCGTCGGTCACGCCATACTCCTCAGCGGTCTCAGGGTTGATCTGGACCCAGGGCCACGGATCGATCTGGCGCAAAGACGGGACGTGACGGTGCTCGGAGTGGAAGGAGCTGTAGCGGCGCGAGCCCGAAGTGGAGATCAGCGGATACTGGCTGGCAAAGTCGGGCTTGCTGATGGGGCTGTAGTTCGGCTCCTCGTAGTACGGCAGCGGATCCTCGCCCCATGATTCGTACAGGATCGAGTAGGCTTCGATCTGCCCGGTGATGGTGTTGAACCCGGGCTCCCCATCAAAGCGCAGCATGCCCTTCTCGTACTTCTCGTACTCGAATCCATGGGCGCCAGGCTGATAGAGGCCAAGCTCCTGGAAGGTCTTCCAGTCGAAACCAAGCTCCTTGAGCTGGTCGCTGTAGAAGCCCTCGACAGCCGTCGCCAGGGCATCCCGGTCGAGAGACTTGCCGTCGGCCGGCTGATACCAAGGCCACCATGAGGGATTGAGCCGCTGACCGAACATGAGGCAGATCTCGACGTCGGACTTGCACTCGCCGACCTCCAACGCCTTGTTCATGGGGCCCATGAACACGGTGTTGCGGCCGTAGTGCGTGAGAACGATGCCGTTGTGCTCTGCCCACGTGGACATGGGCAGGAAGTAGTCGCCCACCGCCATGGCCGTCGGGGTCATGGTCAGGTCCTGAACAACCACGAACTCAAGCTTCTGGAGCGCCTTGTGCCAGCGCTTGGGCTGGGCGGAGCAGGTGGGGGTCAGGAAGTTCGAGCTGTTGAACCAACCCATCCTCAGGGCATAGGGCTCGTCGGTCTCCATGGTGTTCAGCGTCTCGTCAGGCTGGGTGGTGGCCATGCCCGTGGACAGGCCGGGCCAGGCAGCTGCACCGATGCGCTTCTCCCAGACGGAATCCTCCATGGCGCCGCGCTGCTCCATGCGCCACTTGCCAAGCAGGGCAGACGGAGGCCCGAGGGTCAGGCCGCCCGGACGATCGATGGAGCCGGCGAGCGCAGCCAGGACGATGAACGCCTGGGACAGCTGGACGCCGTTCTTGTTCTGGTCGAACGCGAGTCCCCACGCCCACCCGATGGGACGCTCGGTGCCGATGATGTGGGCGACGCGCTTGATGTCCTCGACCGGGACGGTGGTGATTTCCGACACCTTGTCGACCGGGTACTCGGCCGCACGGGCCTTCATCTCGTCCAGACCGTAGATCCACTTCTCGGCGAAGTCGCGATCGTACTCGTCGTTCTCGAACAGCAGGTTCATGATGCCCAGAGCAAGGGCAGTGTCTGTCTGAGGACGGACCTGCAGGTTGATGTTGCCGTCATGGGCACCGACCCACGTGATGCGGGGATCGACGGAGATGATTTTGGTGCCAAGCTTCATCAGGTCGACGAGGCAGTGGCCGAAGAAGCCGTCGCCGTTGGAGGGCAGGGGCTCCTTGCCCCAGACCACAATCCACTTGGGCACGATGTAGGCCGGGTCCTGATAGCTGCCCGGAAGGTGTCCGGCATAGTCAAGCTCGGGATAGCCTGCGCCGAGGACGTAGTCGGAGATGGAGCAACGCGGACCGTAGCAGGACCAACCGGACTGCGTGTAGCAGCAGTTGGGTGACTGCAGCACGGAGAACGTCAGCGCATAGTAGAAAATGCATGCCTCGCGGCCGGTTCCACCGAAGCACACGATGGACTCGGGACCGTAGGTCTCCTGGAAATAGCGCACCTTCTCGCAGATGGTGTCCATTGCCTCGTCCCAGGTGGTGCGAACCCAGGTGTCCTTGCCGCGGTCCTTGGGATCACGCTTCATCGGGTAGATGATGCGCTCCGGCGCGTACGTGAACTCGCGCAAGGCGAGGTTCATCGCGTTGACGCGGCCGGTGGTGATGGGATTGTCATCGTCGCCCTCGACGCGGACGAGTTCGCCATCCTTCGTCACGACCTTCACGCCGTATCCCACCGGGTGACTCCCCGGGGGGGACCACGTGTTGCTACGGGTTACAACCGTTCCGTCTTCCATTACGGTTTGCCACTGTTTACCGTATGCCATGTTCTCCTTCTTTCTGAGCTCGTCACTCACATACTGAAGAAACCATCGCGCGCGCCTGCGCGCAAAACCCGTGAATCCTGCCTGAGCCGGGGACCACCTCCTTTCAAGTCCTCGGAGGCGCCCGTCCCCTCAGCGGACGCCTCCGACCTTGGACCGACTACGGAGTAGGAGGCTTCGGGGCGCCGGGCGCGCCGGGAGCCTTGGGAGCGCCAGGCGCACCAGGGGCCTTCGGGGCTCCGGGCGCACCGGGAACGCCAGGGGCGCCGGGAGCCTTGGGAGCACCGGGGGCGCCGGGGGCAGCTGCGCCAGGAAGCGGCTTTGTGCCATCGATGTACGGGGTGAAGTCCGCCTTGCAGAACGGGCACGCCTTCAAGGTGATGCCCGCCATCATCTGGATGGGCTTGCCGCACTCGGGGCACTTGTTCATGCCACCGCCTGCGGACGCATCAGCTGGTCTGAAACACATAGGGGAGCCTCCATTTCAAGTTTCGGTCGGTTCCGGCAGCGTTGATCGCGTTGCCCTCCCAACCCCTTCCACTGTATGTCATGCATCCCTCGGGGCAGGTGCCTCGCAAGACGCGAATGACCGCTCTTCGCCACACCTGCGCCCCGGATTGCACGGATGGGGCGACTCCGCCCGGTCACAAGGATCGGCGGACCCACAGGGTGCCGCAGGCCTTCGGAACGCAAAGCCTGCGGCAGGTGCTGACTTCTGACGTTTGGAGACGGAATGGGTTTGCGCTCGCCGAGCGACTTATTCGTTTCCCCTTCCCCATTCCTCACCAGTATTCCGCCAAAAGGAGCTGGCGTTTCCTAGCTTAGGGGCAATGGCTGCGGCCGCATCGAATCACGGGGACAATTTTGCTGCTCATACTATCGGCCTGAGAGGTTGATTTTCCTCGTTCCCGAGGGCTATTTCATCATATAACGCCTGTTAAAATGTATTTTTTTGAGATTCTTCAGTTCAGGGCGACAGCCGCCTCCTCACCCAGGCAACAGCTCCCATGCGATATACTTGTCCTGTGTGAAAACACGCTTCCAAGGAGGATTCCAGTGAAGAACAACAAGGCGTATCTGCCCCAGAACGCGTTCGCCCGCCACGAGGATTTCGATGCCTGGTATGAGGACGGAGACGTCTTCCTCAGCTTCAAGGGATCCTGGGCCGCCGAGCGTGACAAGGTGACCGTCTTCGGCCGCATGGGCGGCGAGATGGGGTGCATCAAGCCCGATCCCAAGGCTCTGACCTACTATCTGAAGCTTGAGCGCTGGGAATACGTCTTCCACACCCTGAGGCTGTTCAGAAGATACTATGTCAACGGGATGAAGTGGATGGTCGAGGGCAGCCTGACCGAGCCGCCTCTCAAGTTCGCCAACGAGGAGAACCTGGCCCAGGAAGTGTGCGTGAAAGCCGTCACCTTCCGGGACAAGGGCCCCTGCTACGAGGTCAAGGCCAAGGACGTGGCTAAGCTGCGCATTGCCGTCGCAGCCGTAGTCGCCCTGGGAATCAAGGAAGAATACCGGGGCTTGAGCGAGGGAGAGAAAGACCCGAATGCCTCAAGGCTCGCGAAGGCGAAGCACTGGGCATTCGCAGGCAAGGGCATATCCTATGAGAAGCTTCTGGCGCAGGAGGAGGCTGCCAGCCGCAGCCTCTGACGGAAGGCAGACGCAGGTGGGGCCAACTGCCGCCCCGCCGAAGAGGCTCGGCGCCACGGCAGGCTCGCCCGCCAGCCCAAAACAGGAAGGCTCCCCACCGCCGCGTTTCCGCGGCACGTGGGGAGCCTTCGATCCCTCAGGGCCCCTTTCAAGGGTCCGGCAGCCAGAATGCCGCCGGACCGGGCCTGCAAGGACGTCTCCCGCCCTTACCTGTTCTTGTTCTTCGCCAGCTGAGAGCCGCCGAAGATGAAGAAGTAGAGGAATGGCAAGAGGAGGCCGATGGCCATGAGCGGCAAAGCGTAGGGCTGCTTTGACCAGCTGGGAACAACCAACGGGCACACGATGCACAGGATTGCCAGGATGGCGACGATCACCAGCATGACGATGAAGCGCATCGAACCATCCTTTTCGGAGTTGCCGGCCCTCTCTTCCTCTTTTGCAAGCTGATCCATACTTTTACCAGCCGTTTCCTTCACGAAGAGGACCGTGCAGACGAAGCCGAGCACGAACGGAACGATGAGCACGAGCACAACCAGCGACCAGTTGGTGGCACCCGTTGCGGTCTGGAACAGAGCCATGCCGGCAATGCCTCCGAGCACGATGGAGGAAGCCGAGCCGCCGAAGCGGGCGAAAGCCTGGCACCATGACGTGCCGGTGTTTCGGATGGCAGTCGGGTAGCTTTCCGGCATGAGCGGCTGAACGGCCGTGATGGCGTAGTTCAGAGCGAAGCCGAACAGCAGCATGAGCGCGATGCACAAAGCCATGTTGTTCGGGACCACGAACATGGAACACAGGACGATGGCCACGATACAGAACAGCCATGCGCCGGCCAGGTTCCGCTTGCGCCCGACTTTGTCGGAAACGAAACCGACCACGATGTTGGAGGCGATGGCCGCCACATTGTTCCACGTCTGCAATGCGACGCTGTCGGCCTGCGAATAGCCCAATCCCACAAACCAGGTGGGTATCCAGGCGTTCATGCCGTAGACGCAGAATTGGCCCACGAAATAGGCTGCCCAGATGGCGCATGTCGCCACGATGAACTTGCTGGAGAACAGCACCGACGGACCGGTTTTAGCGGGTTTGGGCGGAACGATCAGCAAGTCGGGGTCGTAGACGTGAGACGTGTGGCGCGTTGCCTGCTCGATCTGGGTGAGACGCTCGCACGCTTTGTCCTTCATGCCGGAGTTGGCGTACCAGTGCGGCGTCTCGTGCATGACGAAGATGAGCAGGATGCCGTAGAGCAAGGGCACGGCACCGATCAGGTAGCAGAGGCGCCAGTTCGTGTACATGGTGGCCGTGCCGCCGTCGGCCAGCGTGTAGGTGACCTGATTCGTGAAGTCACCGAGAAGCGGCGTGGCGGCGTTGGAGATTGGGTTGGCTATCAAGCCGGCAAGCACCCAGCCGACAACCATGAAGGCCATGCCGAAGGTGACGAACACGCCACGTTGCTTGGACGGCATGCTCTCTGAGAACACGGTCGTCACAACGGGAATGCACGAACCAACGCCGAAGCCCGCGATGAGGCGGAACGCCGCGAAGAACGCCAGGTCATTGGCGAACGCCTGCGGCAGCGTGAACAGGCCATAAAACATGACGGCAGCAATCAGCGTCTTCTTGCGACCCAATTTGTCAGACATGATGCCGCCGACTGCGCCGCCCAGGACCATGCCCAGCAGGCCCCAGGTGGTGAGAGATCCCATGAGCGCGCCCGGGTTCGGATTGTCGGGCCAGAACGTATGAGCAACGAACAGGTTGGTCGAATTGACGATCATGAAGTCGTAGCCATCGAATATCATGGCAAACGCGAGGACCGCAAAAACAATCCAGGTGTGCTTGCTGATGCCAATCGAGTCTATGACTTCTGAGATTGTAAATTCCTTGTTGTCCATCAATACCCCCTCTGAATGAATTCAGCGTCAGTGTATCCGACCAAGACGGCCAGATGACACAATGAGAAACTGATCACCCTGACACAGTGGCAAGACTGGAACTGCAACACGTCTGCAGGAAACTACGGACGCTTCAGTATTATCGGAAATACTTGATGCTTCCATAGTTTTGATTGCCGCCCCTTAACGGCTTTCGAAAGATGCCCCCGAGACCGCGCATCATCCAGAAGAAACGACTGCGCGCATCCTCCTTTCACGATTCTCTGTTGGAAAGCTGAGACGGAGATAGAACAAGCCCAGCTGACCCCCTTGCCAAATCCTTGCCATAAGAAGCTGACGTGACAAAGCTTAAGGTCTGCCATCGGAGGCACATCGAATCACGGGGGCAATTTTCGTTCGAGACCATCGGCCTGAGAGGTTGATTTTCCTCAGACCCACCCCCCTCAAAGGGGTATAATGCCTGATGACATAAACTATCTCAGTTTTTCCTCTTGAACAGGTCGGCGTTCCGTCTATAATGACACCCAAGGTTGGGTTGGAGGGATCAGCAGCTCAGCCATCCGGTTCTAGGCGCCTGGACCGCGCAAACCGGAGTGCCGTCCGAGGGCGAACCCGTCTTCGGAGACGACAATCGGGGGGAACGCGAGGAACTGCTTATGGCATTGACCTTTCCGCGTATCAGCATCACGGTGGATGATGAACGAGGCATGGGCACTCAGGGGGAACTGAGCGCCTTGTCACTGGGCTTCGGCATCCATCAAGCCTGGATCTATTCCGCCATGTTCGGTTCTTCCTCCATCTTCCAGGCCCCCACCGTATACCCTTTGGACGGTACGCCCTTCTCATCCATCACCTTGGTGTTCATCGTCTCCATCGTGGTGTTCGGGTCCTCGCTCCTGTTCGCCGCGGCGACAGATCAGAAATACCTCCGCTTCTATACCGCGAAACGCGTCGTGGTGGCCGCCGCCCTGCTCACCTCGGTGGGCACGTTCGCGGTGTTCGCGGCTCCCGTTCCCGGCTTCGTCGGTTTCGTGGCCATGACATTCGCCGGCGTTGCCACGGGCGTCGGCTCGGCCGTGCTGCTGCTGTTCTGGGGCACGGCGTATTCGCGCGACAGCGCCGCCTCCATCGTGATGAACACGGCGGTTGCCATCGTCATCGCCGTCAGCATCTACTCGCTCGCTCTCCACATCATCCCCGCGCCCTTCTCCGGGGTGCTGACCGCCTGCCTGCCCCTGCTGGAGCTGCCCCTGCTGTGGCGGCTGACTCCGGTGAGCTACGCCGTGCGCCATGCCGTGCCCATCTTCAATCCCCTGCCGGTCAAGAAGGGGCCCTTCCTGCTTCGGCTGGGGCTGCCCGTGCTGCTGTTCGGGTTCGCGCTGGGGGCTATGAGATCCATATCCACGCAGATCATCCTGCCGTCCTCGGATCTGACGACCCAGCTTCTGGCGCTGTTTGCCGGCGGCGCGGCCACCGTGCTGCTGCTGGTGACCGTGTTCTCCATCGACAAGCGCAGCCACTGGGATTTCCTGTTCAGGCCCATCATCCCGTTCATCGCCGTCACCCTGGTGTTCCTGCCGTCGCTCGCGCTGGACAACACCCTGGTGGCGCCCCTTGTGCTGCTGACGGGCTACATGTGCTTCGAAGCCCTCATGTGGGTGTTCTTTGGGGAGATATCCCAGGAGTTTCGGCTGTCCCCCATTTTCGTGTTCGGCACCGGGCGGGGCTGCCTTGCGCTGGGCTCGCTTGCGGGATCGCTTCTGGTGGCCGACCCGTCGCTGCTGTACGTGCTCACTCCCTTTGGAGAGGCGGGCATCGCCGTGCTCATCATGCTGGTCATGGTGATAGCCTATGCGCTGCTGCCCCGGGTGCGCGACATCAAGCGCATCATCGTGCAGAACTCCCGGGACATGAACAACGCCATTGCCTCCTTCAACCGGCAGAGCGAGCAGATACTCTGGAGTTCGCGCCGGGCGGAAGCGCCCATCAGGATTGACGGGACGAAGCCCCTCGGCGCCGCAGACATGTTCGGGGGCATGGAGAACGTTGCCGCGGAAAAGCCGCTCGGCTGGAGGAGCGCCACCAACGACCCCCGGGGGCACGGCAAGGCCGGCGTCTCCTTTGGCGGGAGCCACGAATCGGGAAGGATACTGCCCTCTCCCATCGAGATGGAATACACGGCGGAGACGTCGCGCAAAAGCGGCAGGTTCCGTGCGCAATGCGAGGCCATCGCCGACCGCTACCTGCTCTCAAGGCGGGAGACCGAGGTCATGTTCATGCTGGCCAAGGGACACAACGCCGCGTACATCCAGGACAAGCTGTGCATCTCCAAGAGCACGGCCAAGACGCATATCTCGCACATCTACCGCAAGCTGGACATACACAACCAACAGGAGCTGCTGGCCATGGTGGAGGAAGCGCGCCAGACTCCCTTCTAGGGAAGCGCCCCCTCATGCACCAGAAGGTTTGGAAACGCGCCGAGGCTGATGGCCTGGATCGCAATGCACAGGGGGCCGCCCTGCGTGATGAACGCCGGGCCGAGCTCGAACACCCCGACCCTGTTTGCAGGGAAGGCCGCCTCCAGGCGCTTTGCCGCCCATGACGCGTCAGCCGCGTTGTCCGCATGGCTCACGCTGAGATAGAAGCCCTCGCCGACGCCTCGCCCCTTGAGGTCTGCTATCACCGCGTCCACGCCCTTCTTGAAGCTGCGGGCGATGGTCAGGCGCTCGAGGCGCGTGCCGTCTTCGGTCTGGTGCATCACCGGAGCCGCTTTGACCAGATGCGCGAACGTGGCCGCGAGCGGCGTCAGGCGTCCCCCTCTGCGCAGGTAGTCGAAATCTTCAGGGATCAGATACGAGCGGGCGCTGTCGATGAGCGGCTTCAGGTGGGACACCACCTCGACGACATGTTCGCAGCGCTTTGCCAGCTCGACGGCACAGAGCGCAAGGATACGATGCGGAACGCACAGCGTGCGGGAATTCAAGACGCAGACGCGTTCGGGATGAGGCGCCTGGGCTTTCAGCCCACAGGCAACCTCGTAGGCTCCCGACAATCCGTCGGCCATGGTGAGGTGCAGCACCTCCTCATCCGTGTCATATGCGGCAAGCGTGAGGTTGGGCGGCGGAGAGGAGCTTTGGGGCATCGCGCCCGATCTCACGAGCGCCAGGAATTCCTCTGAGGTGATGTCTTCATATTCAAGCCATGACCTGCCGTCAATGGTGACCGCGAGCGGCAGGATGTCCATCCCGCACTCGGCACCCTGCTCGACGGAGAGCATGACCGAGGAGTCAGCAACGATTTTCATACGGGGCTCCTTCTCTCGTCTCGGGTCCCTGTCTTTCCCCTTGCCCCAGCATGACCGTCGGACGGCATGCTCGGGACACCGACGTCGGAGGCGTCGGATCCCCTGCATCGCCAGACATGGCCCCCACCATGCAGCGTGCTCCACGATGCGGGAGCACGCATATCATGGCGTGCGAGCGAAGGGATGGCAAGGGAAAGCGCGAAAACCACGCCCGCCCCGCCAAACCATCACAACCTCAGCCGTTGATCTTCACGATGGGAGCGTAGTCTTTGAGAAGCTTCTTCGTCTGGCCCGTCTTCGCGAACTTGATGTGCAGCGTGTCGCCGTCCACCTTCGTCACCCGGCCCCGGCCGAACGTCTTGTGGTCCACCGTGTCGCCCGTGGCAAACGTCATCTTGGCGGCGTCCTTCTTCCCGGCTCCGGGACGGGCATAGGCCCGATCGCGGGAATCCCCGCGTCCGGCCGACCCGGAGGCACTCGAACGGCCGAACACGCGGCCCTCGCCCGCCTCGGATCCCGAGCCCGAAATGCCGCGGCGGCTGCCCCGCTTCTCCCAGCCCGTACCACTGAAGCCCGCCGATCCCAGGCCCGTCGTCGCCCGCAGCTCGCTGGGGATTTCCTGGATGAAGCGCGACACGGGGTTGGATGACGTCTGCCCGAATATCTGGCGGGCGTTGGCACAGGTCAGATACAGCTTCTTGCGAGCTCGCGTGATGGCCACGTACGCCAGCCTGCGCTCCTCCTCGATGCCCGCCGGGTCCGCCACGGAATTCATGTGGGGGAACAGCGTCTCTTCCATGCCGGCCACGAAGACGCAGTCGAACTCGAGGCCCTTTGAGGAATGCACCGTCATGAGCGTGACCGCATGGCCGTCCTCGGCCATGGTGTCCAGATCGGTGCGCAGGCGGACCCACTCGATGAAGTCCGCAAGGGAGTCTCCCCGCAGCACGCGCACGGGCTGGGCCTCCTGGCTCTCGCCTTCCTGGTTGGGTTGATCCTCCGGGCTCTCGCCTTCCTGGTCAGACTCTTCAGTCGGGGACGCGAAAAACGACTCGTCGGCATCGTGCGTGTCGGCAAACTCGTCGACAACGCCCAGGAACTCCTTGATGTTCTCGATGCGGCCCAACGCCTCGTCGGTTCCCTCCGCCTGCAGGGAGCTGACGAGTCCGCTTCGGTCGACCACCATCTCGATGACCTTGCGCAGCTCTCCCCCGTAGGTCTGGGCATCCTTGAAAAGCCCGACGAACTCGGCGATGGACGTGCGCACCGAAGCCCTCAGCTCAGAGTCGGCGATGGCAAGCTCGGCGGCCTCCATGAAGGTCATGTCCATCTCGCGGCCAAACTGCTCGATGCGCTCGACCGTGGTCTTTCCCACCCCGCGGCGGGGCACGTTGATGACCCGCTTGGCGGCGATGTCGTCCGCCGGGTTCACGATAAGCGTGAGGTAGGCCATGACGTCGCGTATTTCCGCGCGGTCGAAGAAGCGCGTGCCGCCGACGATGCGGTAGGGCACGCCGGCCCGCAGTAGCATGTCCTCAAGCACGCGGCTCTGGGCGTTGGTGCGGTAGAACACGGCCATCTGGGTGTAGGACAGGCCCTCGGCGCGTTGCCGTTCTATCTCCCCCGCTATCCAACGGCCCTCGTCACGTTCGTCGGTGGCCATGTACACGTTGAGCTTGGCGCCGTCCTCGGCCGAGGTGAACAGCTTCTTCTGCTTGCGGTGCTGGTTGTTGGCGATGACGGCGTTGGCGGCGGACAGGATGTTGCCGACGCTGCGGTAGTTCTGCTCGAGCTTGACCGTGTGGGCGCTGGGATAGTCCGTCTCGAACTCCAGGATGTTGCGGAGGTCGGCGCCGCGCCACGAATAGATGGACTGGTCGTCGTCGCCGACCACCATGATGTTCTTGTGCGCCGCCGCCAGCAGGCCCGTGATGGAATACTGGGCATGGTTCGTGTCCTGGTACTCGTCCACCATGACGTAGCGGAAGCGCTTCTGATACGCGTCAAGCACGTCAGGATGGCTTTTCAGCAGCAGGAAGGCATACAGCAGCAGGTCGTCGAAGTCGAAGGCGTTGGCCGCCTTGAGGCGCTCCTGGAGCTTCGTGTAGACGCGCGCGGCCACCTTGCCCACCGGGTCCGACGCTTCCTTCTCGAAGTCGCCGGGCACGACGAGTTCGTTTTTGGCCGTGGAGATGCGGTTCATGAGCGCGTTCACCGGGAAGCGCTTCGGGTCGATGTCGAGTTCGGCCATGATCGTCCGATACAGGCGCTTCTGGTCGTCGGTGTCGTAGATGGTGAAGTTTTTCGAAAATCCCAGGCGCTCGGCATCGGCGCGCAGGATGCGCACGCACATGCTGTGGAACGTCGACACCCACATGCCGCGGCTGCGCGGCCCTACAAGCCCGGCCAGACGCTCGCGCATCTCGGCCGCCGCCTTGTTCGTGAACGTGATGGCGAGGATCTCCCACGGCGCGACGCCCAAGTCATCAATGAGGTGGGCGATGCGGTAGGTGAGCACGCGCGTCTTGCCCGAACCCGCGCCCGCAAGCACCAGCAGCGGTCCATCCGTGGTGACAACCGCCTCGCGCTGTGGTTCGTTCAAGGCGTCAATATCAAGTGGCATGTACGGAACTTCCTTTTTCTGTTCTCCAGGCTGATCTTACTTTGAGCAGGCTCACGCCTCGGCTGCGGCACGATGCACCAGCCAAGGCGAATTCGCTGATGACGGCCCTCCTCCTCGACCAAGCGAGGTGAGGGCCGCAAGAGATTCCTACACGATCTTCTTTCCGAACACGGCGGCGATCTCGCGCAATTCGGCAATGAGGGTTTCGAACTGTGCCGGCGTCAGCTGCTGCGGGCCGTCTGACAGGGCGACCGGCGGATTGGGGTGCACCTCAATCATGATGGAGTCGCAGCCGGCGGCGACGGCGGCCTTGGCAAGCGACGGCACGAGGTCGCGCACGCCTGCGGGATGCGACACGTCAACGCAGACGGGATAGAGACTCTGCTTGTGGATGACGGGCACCGCCGAGATGTCGAGCGTGAAGCGCGTGGCCGTCTCGAACGTGCGGATGCCCCGCTCGCACAGCACGACATTGTCGTTGCCCTCCATGGTGATGTAGTCGGTGGCGGCCAGCCATTCGGAGATGGTGCCCGCGAAACCGCGCTTGAACAGCACGAGCTTGTGCGAGTCGGCCGTGACCTTGCCGATGTTCTTCAGCAGGCTGAAGTTCTGGAAGTTGCGGGCGCCGATCTGCAGGCCGTCCACGTAGGAGTGCACCAGCTCGCAATGGGCCGAGTCCATGACCTCGGTGAGGGTTTTCAGGCCATAGGCCTCCCCCGCATCCTTCATGATTTTCAGCGCCTGCTCGCCCAGACCCTGGAACGAATGCGGATTGGTGCGCGGCTTGAACGCGCCGCCGCGAATCCAATGCAGGCCCAGGTCCTTGATGCATGCCGCCACTTCGTTGAACTGTTCTTCGCTCTCGACCGAGCACGGGCCCGCAAAGATGGTGATCTCGTCGGTCCTGGTGCCGTAATCCGGCAGTTGGGATGCAATGTGATCGTTCATACCGACGGAGTCTCCTTCATCACCTTGAGAATGGCCGCATATATCTCACGCAGGTTCTCGTTGTACAGGGGACCCTCGTTATAGCTGTTCACCTTCGCGAAAATCTCCTCTTCGCGCTTGGGATCATACAGGCCCAGATGGGCGCCAGGCTTGAGCCCGCGGATGACCAGCGAATGGCCGGCACGCTTGTTCAGGAGCGCGACGACCTGACGATCGATCTCGTCAATCTTGGCACGATGTTCTTGTATCTCCGGGAAGGAGTTGCTTTCCTCAGACATCGGCTTTCCTCTCACAATCATAAAGCGGTAACGAGCATGGCCGGATGCCCAGTGGCACACAGCCCTCGTGTGGGGAACATGATAGCAAAAGCGGCCCGCGGAAGGAACCGCGCTACGGCAGCAGGCCCATCGATTCGAGGACGAAATAACCGATGACCAGAAGGCCCACCACAATGCGGTACCAGCCGAACACCGTGAAGTCGTTCTTCTTGATGTAGCCCATGAGGAACTTGATGGACAGGATTGACACGATGAAGGCGGAGAGCACGCCCACGACGAGCACGACGATCTCGGTCTGCGTCATGGCAAGGCCAGCCAAGGCAAACTTCACGGCCTTCACGAGGCCCCAGCCCAGCATGACGGGAATGGCCAGGAAGAACGTGAACTCGGTGGCCGCGGTGCGCGAACAGCCCGCAAGCATGCCGCCGATGATGGTGGAGCCCGAACGGCTGGTTCCGGGGATCATGGCCAGCACCTGGAAGCATCCGATTTTGAGCGCCGTCTTCCAGTCGATCTCGTCGACGTCGTTGATCTTGAACAGCGACGCCTCGGCCTGTGCCGCCACGTCCGCCTGCGACACGCGGGCATGGCGCCCCCGCGGCGCCTCGAGCGCGGCCTCGGCCTCGCGAAGGCGGCGGCGGTTGCGCCGCTCGAGGACGATGAATATCACGCCGTAGACGATGAGCGTCGTGGCCACGGTGATCTTGTTGTAGAAATGCTCGTTGACCCAATCGTCGAACAGCATTCCCAAAATGGCGGCGGGAATGCATCCCACGGCAACCATGCCCCACAAACGCCAGGTGCTCTTGCGCTCGCGCGGGGTCTTCTTGGGAGAGAACGGGTTGAGCTTGTGAAAGTACAAGATGAGCACGGCCAGGATGGCGCCGAGCTGGATGACCACGAGGAACAGGGCGAGGAACTGGTCCGACACCTGCAGCTTGACGAATTCGTCCACCAGGATCATGTGCCCGGTCGAGGAGATGGGCAGCCATTCGGTGATGCCCTCCACAATGCCGAGGAGGAGGGACTTCAGAACTTCGATGATCATATATGCATGCCTCTGGGAGTGTCTCGGGAACAGTTTGACGTTATGCCACGAGGGGCATCGTACCATGATCGCCCGGTGATGTGATTCGAAAGTGGAGGGGGCGCCGCAACGTCCGGGAAATACACACGTTTGCTTATAATGGTTCAACACAAGCGAACCGAGACAAGGAGCCACCGTGCAGCAGAGCGCCGCCCAACCCACCCAGAAGGTCATCGTCGTCGACTTCGGCGCGCAGTACGGGCAGCTGATCGCCCGCCGCGTGCGCGACTTGCATGTGTATTCGGAAATTGTGCCGTGCGACGTCACGGCCGCCGAGGTGCGCGAGCTGGCGCCGGCGGCCATCATCCTGTCGGGTGGCCCGGCCAGCGTCTACGCCGAGGACGCGCCCTCCCTCGACCCCGCGATCCTGGGGCTGGGCATTCCGGTGCTGGGCTTCTGCTACGGACAGCAGATCATGGCCGTGTGCCTGGGCGGCGCGGTCGGCCATACCGACAAGGGCGAATACGGCCCGGCGGCCCTGACGCGTTGCGAGGGAGTTTCTTCGGCCCTGTACGGCGAGACCCCGGCCGAGCAGACCGTGTGGATGAGCCACCGCGACGCCGTGAGCGCCGTGCCGGAGGGATTCGTGGTCACGGCGTCAACCGACACGTGCCCCATCGCCTCCATGGAATGCCCGGAGCGCAAGCTCTACGCCACGCAGTTCCACCCCGAGGTGCGTCACACACCCCACGGCAACCAGATGCTGAGCAACTTCCTGTTTGACATCTGCGGGCTTGAGGCTTCGTGGACCATGGACTCCATCATCGAGGACTCCGTTGCCGCCATCCGCGAGCAGGTGGGATCGAATCGCGTCATCCTGGGGCTTTCGGGCGGCGTGGACTCGTCGGTGGTGGCCGCGCTGTGTGCACGCGCCATCGGCAAGCAGCTGACTTGCGTGTTCGTGAACCATGGACTGCTGCGCAAGAACGAGCCCGAAGAGGTTGAGGCCGTGTTCACCACGCAGTTCGACGTGGACTTCGTGCACGTCCATGCGGAAGACCGCTACGCGGCGCTGCTGGACGGCGTGGTCGATCCCGAGGAGAAGCGCCGCATCATCGGCACCGAGTTCTGGCGCGTGTTCTTCGACGAGGCCCAGAAGCTCGACGGCGTGCAGTTCCTGGCCCAGGGCACCATCTACCCCGACATCATCGAGAGCGGCGCCCGCAAGACGGGCGGCAAGGCGTCCACCATCAAGAGCCACCACAACCTCATCCCCTTCCCCGAAGGCGTTCATTTTGACCTGATTGAGCCCTTGGACCACTTCTTCAAGGACGAGGTGCGCGCACTGGGAACGGCATTGGGACTGCCCGACCACATTGTGCACCGCCAACCCTTCCCCGGCCCCGGCCTGGCCATCCGCATCATCGGCGCCGTGAGCCCCGAGAAGCTGGAGATCCTGAAGAACGCCGACGCCATCGTGCGCGAGGAGCTGGACGCCTACAACGCGCGCCTGTTCGAGGAGACCGGCGAGCGCAACAGCGAGCACAGCGTGTGGCAGTACTTCGCCGTGCTGCCCGACGTGCGCAGCGTGGGCGTCATGGGCGACGAGCGCACCTACGCGCACCCCATCATCCTGCGCGCCGTGGAGAGCAGCGACGCCATGACGGCCGACTGGGCGAAGCTCCCCTACGAGGTGCTGACGCGCGTGTCAAGCAGGATCGTGGCCGAGGTGCCCGGAGTCAACCGCGTGGCATACGACATCACGAGCAAGCCACCGGCGACGATTGAGTGGGAATAATCCGAGGCGTTTTTCGACCCCGTAAATAGCGTTCTCCCATGTTGTTGGAAGTGATTGGGCGTTAGTGCAAGCCACCTGAAATCCTCTAATTTGGTCTCAAGATTCTGCCCCTTCCCGAGTAGTCAGGAGGGGGTTTCTTTATACCCTCCGACCTGCGATTACATATCAAGCGTTACCTGGAATCAGTTCAAGAGGAACGCTGCAAGCCACCGCGGAAAAACGCCATTCACGCTATTCACAAGCTGCTGCAGATTTGAGACCACCCCAAGCACCCGTTTGAAATCTACCGTTCAAAAAGTGGTCTCAAAGTGGTCTCAACTTGCTTTTCGAGGGCTGATTTGGTCTCAAAAAATACGTTTGCCCAGATAGATGGCACAAAACTATTATTCATGTTTTGAGCAGGACTTTCGCTTAATGACCGCGATGCTTTTGCTTTCGCTTGGCCTGCTTCTGCTCGAAGCGAACGCGCTGCTGCTCTTCGCGCTGCTCCTTGCCTTCCTTGCGCGCTTGCAGCTTATGCTCGTCGCGCGCTTCTGCGATGGCCTGCTGGGCTTTCGTGCCGCTTCGGGCATTGGCCGCAATCTCTTTCGCGATAATGCGCTGCATGCGCTTGTGGCTCATCTTCTTCCCGCCGACCTTCTCGACTTGCAGCTGGTTGGTGAAGCGCAGTGCGCTCCAATGGTCGCGTATGAATTCCGCCACCTCTGGGTCAGTCGGTTCGGGGCCGAACGTATGCTTCGCCACCTGGTAGCGCCCGGCGTCGTCTTCGGTTTCGACTAGCCCAATCCAGAAGGGCTTCTCGAAGCAGATGGTTAGCTTGCAATAGCTCATAACGGTGCCCTCTAAGCCTCGAACCCCGCCTTCCACGATTCGTATTCGGGCAGGGTTATCTCTCCGGCATCAAGCGCCTCACGCTGTCTCTGCCACGCCGTGAGCGCAGCCTGCAGCTTCGGCGCCGCCTCGGAGCTATGCGCCATGCCAATGGCAAGGCCCTCGCCGCTTTGCACAGGCATGAGACCGAACTCGCTTTCTAGCTGAAGCACCAGCGAAAGAAGGCCGCGGGCATCGTTTATGCCGTAATCGACCAGCATTGAGGGAGCAACATCTAGCGCCTCTGCCATCTTCTCGAGGGTGTCGCCTTTAAGAGTGCGCGAGTTGCTCTCGTAATTGCGGATTGCCGCATCGGTGCAGCCGACAGCCCCTGCAAGCTGCTGCTGCGTTAATCCAAGGCTCTTGCGGCGAGCCCTTATGAACCGCCCTACGTCCATGCGCTTCCCTTCATTGCGTTCGATACAGGTCATTATAGAACAATATCGTGCTATATGTATTGACCGAACAAAAACGTTCTACTATAGTGACAATCAGCACTACAGAACAGAATCGTTCTATATCGAAAGGAAGATGAAATGGGATCAAAGAGAATGATCACGGCCCAAGAGGTATCCCAAGAACTATCTGTGTCGATGGGCTATGCCTATCGCATCATCCGCATGCTCAACGGGGAGCTAGAAGACCAGGGCTACGCAACCTTGCCGGGAAAGGTGAACCGCGACTACTACGAATACCGCTTCTTCGATTTCGGAGGCGATAAGGTGGAAGATCATGACAGTCTTTAGGAACGACGAATCTGGAACGTGGTATTCGACGTTTCATTACCGGGATGCAACCGGCAAGCGCCGCCACAAGACCAAGCGAGGGTTCAAGACGGAGGGCGAAGCGCATGTGTGGGAGCGCGAATTCCTGGACTACTACAGCGAAACAATGGAGATGACGCTTGCCGATTTCGTGGACCGCTACCTGGAGGACCTGCGTCCCCGATTAAAGCTCAACACGCTGCTTACCAAGCAGCACATCATCGAGAAGAAGATACTCCCCACATTCGGCAGGATGCGAGTGATCGACATCACCGGACGAGACATCTTGCGCTGGCAAAACTCCTTGATGGATGGCGATGATGCGAGCGGGTACTCCCCAACGTACTTGCGCACCATCAACAGCCAGCTAAGCGCCATCTTTAACCACGCCGTGCGCTTCTATGGGCTCCGGAAGAGCCCCATGCTCGCCGTGCCGCCTATGGGCGAGAAGAAGCCGACGGAGATGCTGTTTTGGACGAAAGACGAGTACTTGAGGTTTTCGAGCGCCGCCATGGACAAGCCGACTTCGTTCCATGCGTTCGAGTTGCTGTATTGGTGCGGGATCCGCCTTGGCGAACTCTTGGCGCTGACTCCCGCCGACTTCGACTTCGATGCGAACATCCTGCATATCACCAAGTCGTACCAGCGCATCCGCGGGCAAGACGTGATTACCGAGCCGAAGACGCGCAAGTCCGTGCGCACGATAGTGATGCCGTCGTTTCTGTGTGAGGAGATCGAAGAGTACGTGCGCTCGATCTGCGGATTGGGGCCAGACGAGCGCATTTTCGTGATCACCAAGGGCTTCCTGCATAACGAGATGAAGCGCTGCAGCGAGGCGGCAGGCGTGAAGAAGATACGCGTGCATGACCTGCGGCACAGCCATGTCTCGCTGCTCATAGACATGGGCTACACTCCGCTTGCCATCGCTGAGCGCCTTGGACACGAGAGCATCGACATCACGTATCGCTATGCGCATCTCTTCCCGGACGTGCAGCATGACATGGCCAACTCGCTTGACGTCGAGCGAGGCGAGCTCTGATGCCTTGCCCCAACAGCGCCAGACAGAGAAGCGTGACGATCGCCTTTCGCGTAACGCCCGAAGAGAGGGACAGGATCGACCAGCTTGTTGCCATGAGCGGCATGCTGAAGCAGGACTATATCATAGCTAAACTTGAAGACGCACAGATTCACGTCTCGCCAAGCGTGCGTGTCTACAAGGGGATGAAAGATACTGCCAAGGCGATCTACCTAGAGCTGAGGCGCATCCATTCGGCGGACGAGCTCGACCCGGAAATGCGAAGCGTGATGCGCTCTTTGACAGCGATGCTCCAAGACCTTGGCTGCTATGACAGCAAGGAGGTATCCAAGGGCGTCTCCGAGGCGGCCGACATGATGAACCTCTCGCGTGAATGAGCACTTCGTTCGTATGTCATATTAAGCTTGTCTGCAAAAAGACCTATCTGCTGTCCTGCTCCTTCTTCGGTCGGGGCAGCTCGCGCACCATGGCAGCCACCAGTTCTGCCACAGCTCGTTTGTCTTCGATGGTAACGGATAGCATGGGCTTTGCGCCCGGATAGGGCATCTGCTGTTCGCTGTCGGGAAGCAGGCGTTTTGCTGCGGGGATGCCCTTCACCAGGAAGCGGTCGTCGTATATCCCTCCGAACACCTTATCGCCCGCATACAGCACGTATTCGCCCATCATCGCCCGGTACCTTGCATCCGGCACGTCTGCCAGCAGATCCATGACGTAGGCCAAGTAGTCCTTACTCGATGCCATGCGTTCAGCCCTTTCTCTGACGTCTCCGGTTCCGCGATGCGGACAAGTATACGCTTCCACTCAAGTACCCTTGTCAACGATGTCCCGCTCGACTCCACCTAGATGCCAACACCCCCTGAAGCGCGTCCTCTTGAACTCTAGAGGCTCACCTGGAACCTGGGATGGCGCGCAAGGGCCGCAAAAACTTTTTAGCTGGGAAGATGCTCGTTGGATGCCAGCGAAAAACTCAAGCGCTCACGCGTTTTGTCTTTACCCCTTGCACTGACCCAGAACCCCGGTGGCTTCCGAGTTACAAGGTTCGCCCACAGGGGGCGGGCCGAATCAGGTAGGAGGTCACCATGGAAGCAACGCTCAAAGACAAGGCACTGCGCGGCATCGAAATGTTTCTCACCCGTCGCGGGATGGAGATCATCGAGAAAGGCTGGGCCCACGGCAAAGACAAGATCGACTTCATAGCCGACGACGATGGCGAGCTAGTCTTCATCGATTGCCGGATTCGCAGGAACGAGGGCGATGGGCTCGGGCCTGAGAAGGCAAGCCGCAAGAAGTTCGAGCGGATAGCGGCCGCCTACCTAGCAGACCACCCGCACATCCCCGAAGGCGCCGTCCGGTTCGACTGCGTGAATATGCTCATCATAGGCGATACCAAGGCTCTGATTCGCCACCATATAAACGCGCTTTCCGCGGATGGCTACGACCTCGGCTGATCCGCGAGGCGGCTGCCCCGGCCGGAAGGCTGGGGCAGCAGACAAGGTCTCGGGCAACACGAGCTGCCCGAGACCTTGACAGACAACCCGTTTCCCATAGGAGGAATCCATCATGCAAGCAACCCTTTCCCAGAACACCCTCATGGCCAACATGCCCGATCCCCGGCGCTGCACTACGCAATCGGTTCTTTCCGACGGGATCGTTACCGCTCGCGAGCTTGCCGAGACGCTGCGTATCTCAACCGGCTTCGTATACAAAATGGCTCGCGAGAACCGCATCCCCGTCATCCGCATTGGTCGCGCGGTAAGGTTCAGCGTTGGAGATGTTGAACGCGAGCTTGCCAAGTACTCACGGTGGAGGTAGCGTCCGGCTTCCAGTTTTCAGGCAGCTTTGTCCGTCGGGGAGTAGCATGACTCATATGCGCCAAGCATTCTTGCACGTGGGGCGCGCTACTCCGGCCGGTCGCAGACACGCGCCCCAACGTGTGTTCATGCTACGTCATTTTCGTTGCGAATTCATTAGCTGGCTGCTGTGTCTCGGACGGCAGCTACATCGCCGTTACGCCGTCGTGCACGATGCGCTCCACGTACCAGCGCTCGCCGTCATGCCACAGAAATGTCGGCTTACCTTCGACCACCACTGCGTAGCGCATGCCGTGGCCGCCCGTCTTCATCGATGCGGCATAGCGGCACTCGGTCACGCGGTCTATCGCAAAGCAGCGCCCGTCCTCCCAGGCTATCGCCAAAGGCGTCCTGATTCCGTCTTCGTCGTCATGCAGCGTCACGCCCACATAGCACTTCTCGCGGCGCTCTATTCCTCGGACCATCGCAAAGCACCCCTACCTATGAAAGAAACTGACGGGATGCACCACGTTGTCGCGCTTGGCATCCAGCTCCCACGCGGTGGCGTCTTGCGCCTGCGGTCCCCACACTACGCAGTTGTTGCCAAAGCGACGGCGCAGCTCGTCGATCGTCGCGTCCAGCCCCTCGCGCTCGGTGCGTTGCGGCAGCGGGTCGAACAGCATCATCTGCATGTCCTCGTCCGCCGATACCAGGTTGCTTGCGCGCACGTACAGCCCCCGCAAGGGCCGTGTGTCGTTAAGAGGCTCGTTGTCGCACAGCAGCCGCCAGGCGATGTGCGCCACCTCGCCGGTGATGTTGGTGGGCAGAGGTGCGCATGTTTGCCGGGTGTAGCTGGACAGGTTGCGGGCGCTTCTCACCCCTATGGCGATGGTTCGCGCCCGTGCGCGCCCCTCGCGCATGCGCTGGGCTACGCTTTCAGCCAGCATCCAGATGACGGCCTTGGCGGTTTGAGGGTCTTCGATGTCGCGCGGGAAGGTGATGCCGTTGCCGTAGCTTTTGGTTTCGCGGTCAACATCGCAGCTTGCGCGGTCGAGCGGCTTTACCTCCGTTGCATCATCGCCGCGGGCAAACGCGCGCAGCAAAAAGCCCATCTTGCCCAAGCGGTGCTGCAGGTAGTAGTCGGTGGCATGGGCTAGGTCGCCTATGGTGCAAATGCCCGACGAATGCAGCTTGGCATCGGTAGCGGCACCCACGTACAAAAGCTCGCGCACCGGGGCAGTCCATACGATGTCGTGATAGTTGGTTTCATCTATCACCGTCACCGCATCGGGCTTCTTGTAATCGCTGCCGAACTTGGCGAATATCTTGTTCCAGCTAACCCCGACCGATACCGTGATACCCAACTCTGCTTTCATGCGCTCGGATATCTCCCGTGCGATCTCTACCGGTGTGAGCCCCAAGCACCTCTGCGTTCCCGTGACGTCAATCCATGCCTCGTCGGGGCCGAAGGGCTCCACGCAATCGGAGTAGTCGTAGTAGATCTTGCGCGCCAGCCCCGACACCTTCATGTACAGGCGATAGTCGGGCGGCACTACCACCAGTTCTGGACACTTGCGACGCGCGTCGCGCAGGGTCTCAGCCGTGCCGATGCCCCATTTCTTTGCCAGCATGTTCTTTGCGAGTACGATGCCGTGACGTGCCTCCTCGTCGCCTCCAACGACCACGGGCTTGCCGCGCAACTCGGGGTGGGCTTGGCATTCTATCTGGGCATAGCAGCAGTTTATGTCGCTGTGCAGTATCGCCCGCTTGCGCATGCTCGCCCCCAATCCCTTCCAATCCGCAACCGATGCTTAGGATTGTAGAGCGAACATTAGTTCCCGTAAAGCGAACAAACAGTGGAGTTTAAACCACAAGCTGCGTACTCGTGTCTTACCGTTTTCTCATCTGCATATACAACCGCTTGCTAATCAGCGGAAATTACTATAGTCGTTATCGCCTTGCTGTTGGGCTAACGTTTCAAAGTCAATTGATGAAGCGATGAGCTGCCCAGGATAGCGACCGTGGACGTGATTCAGAACCGCCCAGCAGGCTCTACGTATCGATTCGTCATCTGGAGGCTGGTCTCTGTCGAACAGCGAGGCACCATGCGATTGGTCTTGGCAGATAGAGTAGATGTATTCGCAATCTTTTAGCGCGGCGCATTCTTGCGTATTGAGATAGGCGAGCAGGTCCGTCGATGCTGGGTTGTCAAACCTCCAAAGCGACTCGATGATTTGACGTATGGAGTTACCTGTCGTATGTGACGGGTCGCGCGTGCCAAGTGCAATTTCGACAAGATCCTTAAGGTGTTCGCTGTATGGGGTGATGTAGTGGCTTACACAAGGTTTAATAACCCCGTCATGTAGTACGAAGCATTCCTTAACAACGCCGTTTCTGGCCAGCATGTTGAAGAAGGCACTGCTGTGCGTCAAAAGCAGAAACCGCACTCGTTTTAGGCCAAAAGTGATATTGAAATCTCTGATAATCTGGAGAATGCTGTAAACGTAGTGATAATCCAAGCTTGATATTGGATCGTCGATAACGAAAAATAGATTCTGGGCATCATCATCGCTTTCTAGCAGATTCCATGTTGATGCGACGTAATGGCAGAATGCGAGAGCGGATTTTTCGCCATCACTCATAACGTCCTCGGCATCTTCGCCGAGTGGTGAATCGCCTAGTGAAATGGTGAACTGGTCCGAATCGAAAACATACTTATCGCCGAAGACTTCGTGAATCATTTTTGCGAGCATCTGAGCTATGGCCGCTCGCTTTGGTCTCCTGAATTTGACTTCTTCTGCCTTTATATCGGCATCGAGCTGTCTGTATGCTTGCAGAATCGATTCGCGTGCAGAAATCAATGAATCGCAGTCAACCCTAATCTTGCGAGTCATCTCGACACAAAGATCACGCTTGACGCTTTTAATTGCTTTGGATGCATTTGCAGCAAGACCATCGAACCTGGAAAGTGTATTTTCCGTGTCGGCGACGGCAGCCTCCATGGTATCCAATAATGTCTTGAGTTGTGTCACTGGCGCAACATCGTAGGTAAGTGAGATATCGGCAATCTTGCGCCTTAGCGTTTCGCTGACGGCGCTCGTGGAGGCCTTTATCTCAGTGAATGTCGGAACATCAGCGAGGGTAGCCTCGCTAAGATCGGGAAATGCCGACTTCAGTGAATCGAATTGTATTCGCTTTGTGCGGTAGAGAGAGGCGAACCGCTCATATGAATCACAGAGCGTATTCAGTGTCCTGATATGTCCCTCTATTTCAGAAACGGTCTTTGCCTCTGCGCCGCGTACATACTCTTCGTAGTTGTGTATGAGCGTTTTCGCATCGCCATCGAACACCATACCGCAATAAGGGCATCTGTTATCTCTGGTGAGGTCGAGGCCATTTTTGACGAACTCCATCTTTGGCTGCACTTCTGCAACGAATTCATCGGCGAACTTGTCGCGCGAGAAGGGTTGGGTAAGCAGGATGCCGATGCTATCAAGATCGACTTGCCCTGCGGTGCAGTTGATCCCTGCCAAAACTGGAATAGGATCCGGAAGCCCTCGTAACGCTTCGAACTCTGCGAGCTTGCTTTCGTATTCGGACGAGCAAGAGTCCATTGCCAATATGTTCTCTACGGTAAGTTCAGAGTATCCCCTGTATCTAGTAAGCTCGTAGTCTGCAAGGGTTGTACGCCCTTCAGCGACGACCTTATCGATTGCGGCACGTATTTCTTGTCCACGCTTGCTCAATCCCGAGAGCTGCTCCCTCTTGTCAGAGACATCGATGTTATCTCGGCCGATGATGTATCCGGTGAAGCCGTCACCGTTTGGTGCATAGTGGAGTGCTCCGAGGTTATCTCTGATGTAATCACTGTTGAATACGTGGAATATGTAACCTGTGTCGTTCCTGACAATGACATCTTTGCCGCGCTCCATCGTAATGTGCAGTTTCTCGGGCTGGGAGCGTTGGTTCGAAGTGACGAAAGAGAAAGAACCGGCATCTTCAGTGCGGTTGATTATGTTACCCGCCAATGCGCCCGCATCGTTATCGGCAGCGCGGAAAAGGCGGCTGATGCAGGTCTTGCCCTGGCCGTTACCAGAATAAATTGCTATCCGTGAGTTGCTGAGGGTTAGAGTACCGCCAGCCTGCGTAGCAAACGGTCCGAAACCCTTCAGCTTGATCTCCCAGCTAAAGCTCAATTTCCCTCCTAAACATTCGAGTAGCGATACTCGACTTCGACGTCATGCACGAAGCCTGATCCCTGCCCCAGTTCCCCGAAGCGCTTCTTGGCCGATTGCGAGATGCCCTAAATACTTGTTACCGCGTACGTCGTTCGGACGTCGTATTCGAAATCGTCTCCTAATTCGAGCGTGGCGAAGTGCTTCTTGGCGCATTCGATCTTCGCTCGCTCGGAATCGCGCAGCGCAGGGTCGCCGTTGGTTCCTCCCTTGGTTTCGGTTACGAAGTACACGCGGTTCTCGCCATCCTTTTCCTCGACGTATGCCCAGTCGGGGTTGTACGAACCCAAGGGCGTGTCTATCTTGAACGACGAAGGCAGCTTGGCAAACACCTTCACCTCGTCAGCCAGGTCAAGCGCCTCCGCAAAAGGCTTCTCTACACTCGACGAGTCGTATACGACGTAGTTATAAAGGCACTTGTCGGGATTCACCTGCGGCTCCCAGGCATTCGAATCAAGGTAGGCGTGGAAATCGCCGGGGTCGAGGTCCTTCATCGTGTACCATTCGTCGTCCGGCAGCTTCACGTACTTGATGCCCTTCGCGACTGCTGCGTTCTTTGCCTTCGTAATCTTGGCGGCCACCTGCGCTAGGAAGGTCGCCGGATCGACGGCGAACTCGTCGAAGCGGCCGCAGCCCTCGAGAATCCTCTTTATCGTCCCACGCGTGAGCCCGACGGCATCCTGCAACTCGGCAATGGGGTCGGGAAGGTCATATACGCGCTTTGAATCCGTCGTTACTATGGACGTGCCGGTTCCCGTCGTGGATATGCCCGAATCGTCGACGTTGAGCGATGCGCGCAAGCTCATGACCTCAAGCGGCTTCACCTTGGGCATGCTTTGGACCTCTGCAATCGCGTCAGCCACGAGGGCATCCGAATCGACGTCGACCTCGAAGCGCGTACGGCGGCGAATGCGCTCCCATAACTCCATGAACGCGGGGTCGTTCGTGACGTCCTTCTGCAGCTCGACGGTAACCTCTTGGGCCTTGTTCTTAATCTGCAGCTTCTGGGCCTTATGCAGGATAACCGCCTGTATCTGCTCCCTCGCGGGCTCGAGTTCTGGGGGAAGCTCGACCTTGCCAGCCTCCGCATCGGCCTTGAGTGCGGGCGTGATGTTGCCCTTGGCGTCAACGAGGCCCGCAGCCTTGAAGTGCTCGTACGTTTGGCTCGAGCGCGCATAACCGAAGCGCTCTTCGGTTCCGTCGGGCTTCTCGACGGTCACCTTCGTGAACGACTCGGGCGTGAGGATGCCAAACTTGAAATCCTCCTTCTCGAACTCCTTCTGCAGGCCGTTGGCGAACTCGTCATAGGATTCGTTCGCGATGACGGTGAGAACGTTCGCCTCGGGGTCGTAGCAGCGCTCGCCGTTCTGGTCGACGCAGAGGCGCAGGCCGCGCCCAATCTTCTGGCGCTTGGTCAGGGTGTCCTTCGTCTCCACCAGCGTGCATATCTGGAATACGTTGGGATTGTCCCAGCCCTCCTTCAGCGCGGAATGGCTGAAGATGAAAGCGACGTCCTTGTCAGGATCATGCCCGTCGGGGAAGGAGATGAGCGTCTCCTTCTTGTGCATAATCAGCTCGAACGCCGAGGTGTCCGCTGCACTGCTGGCAGTTGCTGTCGTGTTCTTGTACTTGCCCTTGCCGTCTTTGGCGAAGTACCCGTCATGAACGGCCGACGCATCGGGGTTCAGGGGAACGCCCGCCTTCTCGTAGCGCTTCTGCCACTTCGGGGAGGCGACTACGGCGCGGTACTCCTCCTCGAAGATGTCTGCGTACTCGCCGTTGTGGATTTCCGGCTCGTACACGCGGTACTTCTCAACCTTGTCGATGAAGAAGAGGCTGAGCACCTTGATGCCGCGCGCATACAGCTCCAGCTGGCGCTGCAGATGGTCTTCGATGGTGCGGCGTATCTGCGCGCGCTTGATGGCAGCCTCGGCCACATCGCCCACGGCCTCGCCCTTCTCCAGATACTCGCCGTTTTGGAACTCGATAAACTCTCGCCCTTCGGCGGTCTCGATGTTCGAGACAATCCACCCGGCCTCGTAATCGGAGTTCTCGTTGCTCTTATCGTACAGCGAGTCGCCCGTCTTCACGGTTACGGCCTTGCGCTTCTGGCTTCCATCTTTCTGGCGCACGTCGATGGTAACCTTGGCGTTGAACGGATGCGCCTTGGTTGCATCCAGCCGCACGTAAGCGCCGTTCATGTCTGCCTGCGATTGGATGGAGTCGACGCAGATGCCCTTCACCAAGTCGCGCTGGAACGCATCGACCGGCGTCAGGCGGTAGATCATGTTGTAGGTTTGCTTGTGGGTGGCGGAATAGCGCAGCACGAACAGCGGGTTCAGGCTCTTGATGGCCTTCTTCGCCTTTGCCGTATTGTCTACGCTCTGCGGCTCGTCGATGATGACGATGGGCTTGCAGGCGGCAACCACCTCTTGGGGCGAGCGCCCGCCGATAAGCTTCTCGCTGCGGCGATGGAACAGGTTGCTCTTGTCCTCCATCCCTTCGTCGTCGAACGCCTTGTTGAACGCGCCGATGTTGATGATCATCACCTGGATGGACGACGACGTGGCGAAGTTGCCCACTGGGCCCATGTCCTTCGAGTCGTAGATGAACACGTCGAGCGGGGTTCGGTCGTAGAGCGTCTCGAAGTGCTTGCGCGTGGTTTCGAACGACTTCATGATGCCTTCGCGGATGGCCACGTTGGGCACGACGATGCAGAACTTCGTGATGCCGTAGCGCTTGTTCAGCTCGTAGATGCTGCGGATGTACACGTAGGTTTTTCCCGTGCCCGTCTCCATCTCGATGGTGAAGTCGCGCAGGCGACCGTCGGTGGTTTCGCACGTTGGGGGAAGGCAGTTGTCCTCTTGGATGGCGTGCAGGTTCTCTTCCAGCTGCCGCGCCGAAAGGCGCAGGTCGTTGCCGTGTCCCACGGTGTCGAACAGCGCGGCCTGCCCGCCGTATTCCTCGCCGCTGATTAGCGATGCCTGGTAGGTTTGCGCCGTATTCGCAGTGAATGCGCTGCTGATGAACTGCTGACCGGTGAACAGGTTGACGGTTGCCTCGATGGCCTCCACCTGATGCTGCTGGTCAGAAGAGTACTTGAATTCGAGTTGGGACATGCTAGACCGTCCTCAGTTCTATCTCTAGGCCGCTTTTATCGGAGGCATGCTTGAAGATTTGCACGGCGTTGAGCTTGAGGGTGTCGGTGAGGATAGAGTCCAGCATGAATACTCGCCTGGGCTCGCGGTCGGCGATAGCCTGCAGCGCTTCGATGGTGAGGCCTTCGGACATGCAGCAGATAAGCTCGTCGGATGCGACGGAATAACAGGGATAGCCGGCGGCCTCCATCGGCTCAACAGGTAACGTGAGCTCCAGGCCCCACTTGAGCATCATCTCGAAGATGATATCCTCGTCGGTGCGGTCGTCCTTCACCACGTTGTCGACAAGAGTCATCTCATCGGGGTTGTTGATGCCCGAATCGTCGAGCTTGAGCACGCGGAAACCGATGTCGGGAATGGGTTTTGGCTCTTCGCCGAGTTTGAGCTGCTTGTTCTCCTCCTCGATTTCAGCTGCGATTTTCGCACCAGCACGCCGAATACGCTCTTCGCCGATATCACAAAGGGTGTCCCATTCGCCCGATGCCTTTTCTGGCAGCTGAACCAGAATGAAGTTCCGATTCCCGCCGTCTTCGGCATTCTTGGCCACAACCGCCTCGCCCATGCTTGCCGAGCCCGAAAAGAAGTCAAGGACGATAGAGTCTTCATCGCTTGCGATGTCAAGAATCCGTCTCATCAGACGAACTGGCTTCGGTGTATCAA
>JAEZDJ010000051.1 GCA_023429565.1 Actinomycetes bacterium | reverse complement strand
GGTCAGCAGCAGATAGACCAGCGTCCCTCCAATCATCGACAGCGACATGTTTCTCTTCCAGAGATGCAGTCCCACCACCACGGCGGCAGCGAAAAGCTCGGGTGCCATGTGATAGCCGGTCAAAAGGTCGCCTGTGCGGAAGCAGTACACGACAAGCAGACCCCATAGGGCGGCAGGCAGCACGGTGCCCAGGTAGGTGATTGCGCTCGGCGTCTTCTCGGCGGTGGGAAATGCCAAGAAAGGCATCCACCTCGTGATCTGTGTTGCCAACGCTCCTGCTGCAATCATGACCAGCATCTCCGCTGTGCTCATCGCGTCTCCTCCGTTGCCTGCCCGGTGTGGTCTAGCTTTTTGCGCAGGAGCAACAACAGCGCCACGATGGACAGAAGCGCTGGCATGAGAAACCCCTCGCCACCGAACGAGACGAGGCACGCGAGTGCGGCGCCGAGTCCGATGAGCGATGCCCGATGATCCGTCTCGCTCGTCCAGCAGTTCAGGAAGATAACGATGAACAGGGCCTTCATGATAAAGTCGATACCGGAGAGGTCCACAGGCAACCGCGAGGCAGCATATGATCCCACGGCGGCGAATCCTGCCCAGTACAACAGGTTGAGCCCGGTGATCCAGGCGTACACCCAGAATCGGTCGATGCCTCGGGGCACTTCGAGCGGCTGGCAGAGCGCAAACGTCTCGTCGATGAGGCCATAGCGCAGGAATGCGCGAAGACGCCCGGCGCCGCGGTGCTTTTCTAGCATGCCAATGCCGTAGAACAAATGACGTGCGTTGATCAGGAGCACGACGAGGAACGTGGCAAGCGGGGCAAACGAGGCGGTCAGCATGTCGGCCACTACGAACTCAGCTGATCCGGCAAATATGGAGAAGGCCATGAGCGGGGCGGCCCAGGCAGGCAGTCCGATGGATGTGACGTACACGCCGTAGGAGAGGCCGCAAAGTGCGAAGCCGGCCATGAGCGGAAGAGTCTGCTTGAAGGCGAAGGGGAAGGCGATCCTGGCCCTCGATGTGCTGGTTGCCGCGTCGCCGGCGAAGTTCGGCAGGCTGGCAGCGTGCTTGGTGCGATCACTGGTCTCGTTCATGCTGCTCCTTGTCAGGATGTTTCAGTGTCCGCTATGCTATGCTAGCCACAAAAACCATGCAATATTGAAATTGCATGCAATGCAATTGCATTCACGAGAGATGGAGCGAACTCGTATGCCGTTCAACTCATTCGACGACTATCCCATGAACTGGCGACCTGATCGCGCTTTGCTCCGGAAGCCGTATTATGCGTGCCTCGCTGACATGCTGGAGGAAGCCGTGCGTACGGGAGAGCTTGCCGTGGGCGTGAATCTGCCGCCGCAACGTGAGTTGTCTGACTTTCTCGATCTGAATCCATCCACCGTCATGCGCGCCTACGCGCTTGCTCGTGAGCGGGGGCTCGTGTATGGCGTCACCGGCAAAGGCACATTCGTCGCCCCGCATGCAAAAGGCGGCCTGACACTCACTGCGGACGGCTTCGAGGAGGGTTGCATCGAGCTGGGCATGGTCACGGGATTCAATCAATGCGACGGCATGGTGGCGGAAGCCGTACGTGCGGTGGCGCAGCGGGGCTATCTACCGAAACTCATGGACTACTCCAACCCCTGCGGCTATCCGCATCATATCGAGGCAGGGAGACGGTGGCTGTCCTGGAAGGGCGTGTGCAGCGAGCCCGATTGCGTCATGGTGACGTCGGGCGTTCAGAACGGCCTTGTCGTCACGCTGTGCGCGCTGTTCCATGCGGGCGACCGCATCGCGGTGGATGCCTACACCTTCCCGAACTTCATCGAGCTGGCAAAGCTGCTGGGGATCGAGCTGGTTCCCGTCGCCGGCGATGCATGCGGCATGCGTCCCGAAGCCTTGGATGCGCTGTGCCGCTCCGTTGAGGTGCGAGGTGTCTACCTGATGCCTACCTGCGCCAATCCCACTACCGTGCACATGCCTGGCACGCGGCGCGAGGAGCTTGCGCATGTGGTGAAACAGCGCGGCCTCGTGGTTGTCGAGGATGATCTGGGCGGAACGGTGGAAGGTCTGGATGGCGAGCTCGGAAGGCCGGTCGCACCGCGCTTCATTGACCTTTTGCCCGACCATACCATCCACATCGCCGAGACCACCAAGACATTGGCAAACAGCCTCCGCATCGCATTTCTGGCCTGCTCAAATCGCTTTAGGGACCGCATTGCGCACGCTGTGTTCAACCTTAACGTCAAAACGTCCTCGCTTGACGCCGAGGTGATCGCCGAGCTTATATTCAGTGGGGGAGCCACCCGCATCGTGGCCCGCAAGCACCAGCTCATGGTTGAGACGAACGAGCTGTACGACCGCATGTTCCCTGAGTTGCCGCCTCCCTCGTTTCCCTATCCGCTGTTCCGCTGGATGCCAATCGAGCTGCCGGGGTCGTCGACGGAGGTTGAAGGGCGTTTGCGCAGGGCGGGCGTGCGTGTCTATCATGGCGACCGGTTTCGCGTTTCGGGCGAGGCGCCGGGTTCGTTCTTGCGCGTGTCGCTTTCCACATGGGATGCGGTGAGCCGTCTTGAGCATGGCTTGAGGGTTCTCAGGGACGAACTCGACACGGCTGGCGAGGCCTCGCGCTTTTGCACCTTGTCCCGCTTGCCCTGACGGTTACGTTTCGCTATACTTGTTGACTTGCGTACCGATATACATCGAACGAAAGAAGAGAGACGAACCTTGAATCCGCTCCTCATCATCACGCTCATCTTGCTCGTCGTTTCAGGCGTCGGCCTCATCGTGTTCATTCTGCTGCATTCCGGCAAGGGGACAGGCATATCGGACATGATTGCCAGTTCGGTGTATTCCTCGCAGACCGGCACGAGTATCGTCGAGAAGAACCTCGACCGCATCACCATCATTTTTGCAATTGTGTTCATGGTGTCGCTTATTGTGCTCATGGTCATCTATCCGCAGGGAACGATTGCAAAATAGCAAAAATTTCCCTTCACAATGCTCTGCGCTTCCGGTAGAATAGCCTGCGTTGCGTTTGAGCAGCTTCGTCGGAGTGGTGGAACGGCAGACACGCTAGCTTGAGGTGCTAGTGCCCACATAACGGGTGTGCGGGTTCAAATCCCGCCTCCGACACCAGAAAACTGAGAAAGAGAGCCAACGGGCTCTCTTTTTTCATAGAAGGCGGCTTCTGCAAGGAAAGGCTTGCCACAGCTACTGGAAAGGGGTGAGAGCCATGCCGCAAAGGGCGATGCTTTCCAAGAATCCCGTATCGGATCGTATGCGTTCCATCAGACGGGTGCTCTGGGCTGTCCTGTTCCTGAACCTTTTCGTCGCTGCGGCCAAGTATGTTTACGGTACCGTCAGCGGATCGGCTTCCATGCAGGCCGATGGCATCCATTCCGTTTTTGACTCCATGGGCAATGTGGTCGGCCTCGTGGGCATAGCATTGGCTGCGCGTCCGGCTGACCAAGGGCATCCTTATGGCCATGCCAAGTTTGAAACATATGCGAGCCTAGTCATTGGCATTCTGCTTTTGCTTGCGGCGTTCGAGGTTGGGTCAAGTGCTGTCGCGAAACTCTCATCAGGCATCTATACGGCTGAAGTCACGTTGCTCTCGTTTGTGGTCATGGTGGTCACGCTTGCCGTGAATGTTGGCGTGACGTTGTACGAGCGCCGCTGTGCCAAGCGGCTGAAGAGCGAAGTCCTTGCGGCGGATGCGAACCACACCTTGTCCGATGCTCTTGTCTCCATTGGCGTCATCGTGGGACTTGCCGCGGTCGCGCTGGGCTTTCCCATGGCAGACCCCCTCATGGCACTTGTTGTGACGGTCGCCATTTTGGCAACGGCTTATGACGTGTTCAGACATGCTTTGGCCACCTTGTCTGACCGGGCGCGCATCCCAGAGGAAGAGGTGCGGCAGGCGGCGCTGTCTGTTCCGGGCGTTCGTCACGTGCACCGCATCCGAACCAGGGGAACCGAAGGGGAGGTGTACGCTGATTTGCACGTGCTTGTCGCGCCTCGCATGACCGTGAGTGACGCCCATGCGCTTGCCGACGACGTCGAGGGAATGATAGAGACGCGCTTTCCCAACGTCATTGAGGTGTTGGTTCACATTGAGCCCGATGACGGCCATGAGGAATGACATGATGGTGGATGCGATCCTGTTCGATGTCGGCGCCACGCTGCTGCATCCTTGCCCTTCGGTGGAAGAAACGTTTGCCAGGATTGCCGGTGAACGTGGGCATGGGCTCACCGTCCAGGATGTCGAGCCTCACATGCCGGCCATGGAAGCCTTCTATGAGGCGGAGTACCTTCGCGACGGTGATTTCTGGTGCTCCCACGAAGGCTCGGTCGCCATCTGGCTTGACCAGTACCGTTACCTGAGCCATGCTCTCGGCATCGTGCAAGACGCTGAGGGCATGGCTCAGGCCGTGCATGAGGCGTATCGCCGTGCGGATCATTGGCAGCCCTATCCCGACGTTCTGCCGTGTCTGAAGGGCCTGAAGGAAGAAGGGGCTGTGCTTGCGGTTGTCTCGAACTGGGACGCGGAGCTCGAAAGCCTCCTTCGAGATCTGAGGTTGCTGCCCTATTTCGATCTGGTCATCTCATCCGCGAATGTCGGGTATCGCAAGCCTGATCCGATCATATTCGAGCTCGCCTTGGAACGTCTGAACATCGCTTCTTCCAATGCGATACATGTGGGTGACCGTCCCGATGCCGATGGCGACGGCGCATCCGCTGCCGGCATACACCCTCTCATCATTGATCGGGATGGATCGGAAATCAACTGCGGTTATGAACGCCTGAAAACGCTTGCCGAGGTGTCTCGCTTGATGAAGTGACCGCACGGCTTGGGGCTTGCTGTTTCCCGGAGCCAAGCCGGTGGGTTATAGGCAAGAATGTGTGTCCATTTTGAAGCCATCACACCTGATAGTCCTTCGAAAAAAAGTGCGTTAAAAGTCAAAGCGGTTTTCAACAGGTCGGCAAGAATGTGTGTCCGATTCTGGCTTGACAGCGCAGGTCACAGATCGAAAAGCACGCTCTTATAATCCTCATGGTTCAATCGAGTCCATGAAAAGAGTGAAGTGCCCTGCGTGCGGGGGCAAGACAAAACGCAACGGAAAGACGAGCT
>JAEZDJ010000031.1 GCA_023429565.1 Actinomycetes bacterium | reverse complement strand
AAGCTTGCGTGCGCGTATGACCAGCCGACGTTGGGAGGGGTCTACAAGCTTTCCGCGACGCGCGCCGTGGGCGCGAGCGAATGGAAGGACCGCCTCAAGATATCCGAGTCAGCTGCCAAGCTGACCGTTCCCGGCGTGCTCGACGTGCGTCGCTACTTCCATGACGATGGTCGTGTGGCGGGAGACATGGTGTTCGACGTGAACCGCGGCATCCAGCCGCGCGAGGTCATTGTCGATCCGGGGGACGATCTGCGACAGAAGCAGCTTCGCGGAAAGCGTAGCGAGACTTTGCTGCGGCCGCTTGCACGTTCGGGCAAAACCGTCCTTTCCGACGAGCATCGGGATGCCCTCGCAGCACAGGCTCGGGCTCGGGAGGGGCTGGCCACGCTTGACGAGAGCCAGAAGCGCATGCTCAATCCCCACACGTATCCGGTCGGCCTCGAATATGGTCTTTTTGAGCGTCGACGCGATTTGGTTGTGCAGTTGCGTGGCATCGCTTAGTTTGGTAGTGAGAAGCAGCAGGGAAAAACGGGTGCCCGTACCGTGCACCAGGTTGGAAGGACGTCATGATAAAGATAGTCACCGATTCGGTTGCGTCTATTCCCGCTTCCGTCGCGCGTGAGGCTGGGATAGACATCGTAACGCTGTATGTGAACCGTGACGGCGTCGAATATGCTGACGCCGAGATGGACCTCGACGCGTTCTATGCTGACATTTATGACATGGTCGATGACATTCCCCTGTCAAGCCAGCCATCACAGCACACGTTCGAGGCGATGTTCGAGAAGGCTGCGCAAGCCGGCGATCAGGTGCTCGGCATCTTCATTTCCTCCGGCTTGTCGGGCACGTGCGAAGGGGCCTTGCGGGCGGCGCGCGCCGTGAAGGCACGCAACATCGATTTCGAGTATCGCATCATCGACTCGACCTCGTGCGGCTATGACGAGGCCTGGCCGGTGTTCGATGCCGTGCATGCGCGCGATGGCGGCGCGGACTTGGACGGATGCGCGCAGGCGGTGCTCAGGGGCATCGAGTCGACGCGCTTCCTGTTCACGCCCGAGACGCTGACCTTCCTGCAGAAGGGTGGAAGGATAGGGGCTGCTGCGGCGCTGGTGGGCAACCTGATCAACCTGTCGCCCGTACTGAGCGTGGTCGACGGTTTGGCCGCTCCCATTGCCAAGGTGCGCACGCGCAAGAAGGCTCTCGATAGGATGGTCACGATGTTCCGGGATGACATTGAGAAGCTTGGCTTGAAGCATGTCGTCGTCCATTACATCGGAGACAAGGCTCCGGCTGTGGCGTGGGCCCATGATGTCATCGAGCCGCTTATCGGAAGGACGGTCGACGTGTTGCCGGTCAGTCCTGTCATCGGCCTTCATGTCGGGCCTGCCGTCGGAATTGCCTATGAGTGCGCCCAGGTTCTGGCGGGCAAGCTGATGACGCCGGTTCAAACCCGTCTGAGCGCGTCGTAGCATTTTTTCGGATCCCGCCGGCAGACCGGCGGGACGCCCCCATCAGATGAAGGAAACGAGAATCCATGCAGCCAAGATGCAACCTTATCATAGACTCCTGTTGCGACCTGCCCTCTGAAGTCGTGCGGAGAGATGGGGTCAAGCTCATCGAGTTTCCCTATGTCCTGAGCGACGGTGAACATTCTGACGACCTGTACCAGTCGACGACAGCACGCGATTTCTATCAGGCCATGAGAGACGGCGAGGAGCCGACCACCGCCCAGGTTCCGGTGACCGTCTACCGCACCGCCTTTGAGGAAGCGGCTGCAAGCGGCGTTCCCACCGTGTGCCTGAGCTTTTCGAGCGGCCTGTCGGGCAGCTATGACGTGGCTGCGCTCATGCGCGATCAGGTGCTTGCCGACAACCCGGACGTCGAGCTCCACCTCGTCGACACGAGGCTTGCTTCAGTTGCCGAGGCATTGTTGGTGTACGAAGCCATGAACCAACGCGACAAGGGTCTGACGGCAGTGGAACTTGCCCAGTGGGCCGAGGAAGCGCGATGGTTCGTGAATGCGGAATTCATGGTCGACGATCTGGAGGCGCTGCGTCGCGGGGGACGGATACCTTCCTCGGTTGCCTATGCCGGCTCGAAGCTGGATGTGAAGCCGCTGCTCTCCTTTGCCTTGGATGGGACCCTTTCCCTGGCCGGCGTCGCACGTGGGCGCAAGAAGGGCATCCGTCAGCTTGCCGACTACTACGAGAAACGTGCTGCCGATGCCGGCCCCGGTTCATGTGTGGTCATCGCTGGTGCGGATTGCCCGAAGGATGTCGAGCGATTGAAGGATGCGCTCTCGAAGCTCGACGACAGCATCCTGTTTCTGGAGAGCAGCATCGGGCCCACGATCGGCAGCCATGTCGGTCCTGATATGATAGCGGTTGTGTTCTGGGGCCGCGATCGTCGAGACGAGATGTCGGTGGCGGATCGCATCGCGAAGACCGTCAAGGGAATCAACTAGTCGTTGAGGCAGGGAGAAAGGTGCCCGCACATGGATAAGACGTATGCGTATGCAGGAAACGAGGTCGTTGGAAACGCTTTGGGAAAGAGGCTTTCCGCGGCAGGCTTTTCTCTCGTGGAGGATGAGAAGGAGGCCGATTTCATCCTCACGTACTTCACCTCGAGCACGGCACTCGAGGATGCGTACTTTGATGAGCGTGGCTTTGTTCAGTCGGCTCGTCCTGGAACGGTTTTGGTCGATCTGTCTCCCGCCACCCCCAGCTTCGCGCGCGAGCTGAACGCCGTTGCGGTGGTGAGCGACCTTGCCGTGGTCGAGGCTCCGCTGGTGGTGGCCGACATCACGGTGACTCATGCGTTTTCCGACCAGGCCAATCTCCTCTGCTTCGTGGGAGGCGACGAAACCGCCGTCGATGCGGCTGAGCCTTTGATCGAGGCCGTGGCTGGCTCGGCTGAGAGGACGGGCGGGCCGGGCTCCTCCCAGCTGGTCCGTGCTGCGTACACGATCCAGGCTGCGGCGCAGATTGCGGCGGCCATCGAGGCCGATGCCCTCTTCCGCGCCGTGCGTCGCTCCTCTGCTTCCTATGGGGAGGACGGTGCGCGGGTGGGAGCCATGACCCCGCAGACCGAACTGGTCCTCGCTGCTGTGGAGGCCGGAGAGTTCGAGGGAGACTACACGCTGGAGATGCTCATGGCTGAGCTGTCGGCCGCTCTCATGGCCGCAGACGACGTCGACCTCATCCTCCCGCAGGCGGAAGCTTGCTTCCACCTGCTTGAGCTGCTTGCCGTCATCGGCGGTGCCGACAAGGCGCCTGCAGCGCTCTCGCTCGTGTATGGCGAGGAAGCTGCCTGTGCGCAAAACGGCCTTGACTGGACGCGCGCCGAGCAGGCATATGGAGAGGCCGAAGGATACGGGGACGACGATTTTGGAACGTACGGATCCTGCGACGACGAGGGATGCGAAGGGGGGCATGGGCATCGCCATGGCCATGGAGGATTCCCTGGCGGCATCGACGCCTATTCTGCCAACTGAGTGCGCCCTGTGCCCGAGAGCATGCGGTGCTGATCGGGCCGCGGGGGAGCGGGGATTCTGCGGCGCTGGCGACAGTCTGGACGTCGCCCGGGCCGCGCTTCATTTCTGGGAGGAACCACCGCTCAGCGGAGAGCGTGGCAGCGGTGCAGTGTTCTTTGCGAACTGCCCGCTGAGATGCTCTTATTGCCAGAATGCCACGATTGCCGCGGGCAGGGTTGGCAAGGCAGTGTCGGTGGAGCACCTTGCTGACATGTTTCTGGATCTTCAGATGCAGCGAGCGCTCAACATCAATCTGGTCACGCCAACTCACTATGCGCCACAGGTCCGTGAAGCCATTCGCCTGGCGAGGCTCAAGGGATTGGTGCTGCCGGTTGTGTGGAACACGTCGGGTTACGAGACGGTCGATGCCATTCGGGCGAATGCAGATGCGGTGGACGTCTATCTGACCGATTTCAAGTACGCCGGTTCGGCGACGGCATCGCGTTATTCGCATGCGCCCGATTATCCCGCAATCGCGCTTGCGGCGTTGGACGAGATGCTTGCGCAAAAGGGCGTGCCGGTTTTTGACGAGGTTGAAGGGATGCCGCGGCTCGTGAGCGGCGTCGTGGTGCGACACCTCATGTTGCCCGATGCCCTTGACGAGTCCATGCGCGTCGTTCGTCTTGTGCATGAGCGGTATGGCTCTGCCGTGCTGTTGTCGCTCATGAATCAATACACGTCGGTTCTGGCTGGTGCGGCCGCTGCGGGCGACGAGGGGGCCCGCAGCGTCCTGCGTCAATGCCCCGAACTTGCGCGCACGGTGTCGGGGGAGGACTACGAGCGTCTGCTCGACTATGCCGATTCCCTTGGCCTCGATGACTACTTTTGGCAACAGGGACAGACGGCTGCGGAAAGCTTCATTCCCTCCTTTGACCTCACCGGCGTTCGGTGAGGTCAAAGGAGGCCTCGCGCGAGCGCAGGACAAGGGGGCGCGCCGTCGCGGGCTCATCCTCGCCAGAGTCGTTCCGCACCTCCCTCTCCTGACCGGGAAAGTTCTGATCCTGGAAGATCTTCATGCATCTCGAGGATGTTTTTCCAGAGGCGCTTAGGCATGAACTGCCGACGCAGTTCTGGGTTGTAGCGCGCGTCGATCGATACGGTGCGGTAGAACCGTTTCCAAGCTGCTTGCATGACCCGTTCGTCGCTGGCTTGATCGGGCACCGTGAGTCCCTCGGTGCGCACCAGGTGCCATGCGTGGCCTCCATAGACGCCGGCAAGCCGATGGGTCTCATCGTAGATGATGAAGGACTGCGTGTTGAATCGGGCACAAAACCAATCCATGAGCAACGGAACGACCGATGCCTTGGGATTGCATTGCGCTATCCAGAGTCCGTTCTCGACGTGCTCGAAGCGCAGGAATTGCACCATGAGGTGACGTTCGTTCATGACTGCCCGGGCAAGGCGATGGAGCGGCTCCACGTCTGGATGCGTGGGGTCATCGAACGCGCTGGATGAGAGGGTGGCCTTTGGACATGACGATCTCTGGCACACGCCCGAACGCGTCTGAGACTGGGGGCATCCGGTGCAGCTGTGGGAGCGGCCCTGCGCCATGGCATGCCGGATGAAACGGTAGACGGCGGTTCCTGCGTGGGGGTCGTCTGAGAGGGACGCCTGCATGACGGCCTCGAAGGTTGCCGTCCCGCCCACGCGCACGATTCCCCGACGCACGCGCTCGGCATGGGCCTCGTCTGTCGGAATGCGGCGAAGAGCCTGGCCCAAGCGTAACTGCAGCTGGTCTTCGGCCATGATGTCCTGCGGGCGCTCGTGACGGGCATACGCCTCGAACACGGCCGACAGCAGTCCCTCCAGCGTGCCGTCATGGCAATAGGCAACATGGGCGAGAGGTTCCTCGGGAAGCGCGGCGTCGCTCATGCGCAGGACTCCTTTGGGCGATCAAGGGCGCGTTGCCATCCGTAGATCCCGTCTGCGGAGTCCGCTGCCGGAGGTTTTGGCAAGCGCCGTGCCGTTCCGGTGCTGGCGGGGTTCTTGTCCGGAGCCTCGACGCTTTCGAACAGGCTCATCTGCCCCGGGACGGACCGATCCGCGCGGCGTCCGTGCCTGCCTCCCTTGATGGGGGCGGCAAGCTGGGCGTGGAGTCCCTGACGCGAGAAGTCGACGCCAGATCCGGCATAGAAGCCATTGCAAGTGATGAAGAAGCGGGCCCTCTTGTAGGCGATCCCCAGCTTCCGGAGCTCACGCTCCCTCAGCGTGGTCGCTCGCCGTGCCCTCACGATGGACTGCGCTCCGCGCACTCCAATGCCAGGAACGCGCAAAAGCACCTCGTAGGGGGCGGTGTTCACCTCGATGGGGAACACGTCGAGGTGGTTGAGGGCCCAATTCGCCTTGGGATCGAGATCGGGATCCAGAAAGGGGTGCTGGTCGTCGATGATCTCCGTCACGTCGAAGCGGTAGAATCGCAACAGCCAGTCGGCCTGGTAGAGCCGGTGCTCACGGTTGAGCTGCAGGGCGTCGGTTCCTGGCAGGCGCGCGTCGTCGTTGACGGGGGTGTAGGCGCTGAAAAACACCCGCTTGAGTTCAAGCGTGCGATACAGCGCTGCAGAGAGGTTCAGTATCTGAAAATCGCTTTCAGAGGATGCGCCCACGATCATCTGCGTCGACTGTCCGGCGGGCACGAATGCCCGGTCCTTCTTTCGGGATGCGACCGGGGCCAGGTAGGTCGTTTTCTTCCTCATGAGGGCTCGCGTGTCATGATCTTCTGCCATGGTGTCTCGGATCTGCCTCATGGGCGCCAGGATATGATGCTTCTCTTTCTGGGGAGCCAGCAGCTTGAGGCTTTTCTGGGAAGGCAATTCAAGGTTGACGCTCATCCGGTCAGCGAGGTGTCCCAGCCGGTCAACCAGCTCGGGCGATGAGCCGGGAACGGCTTTTGCATGGATGTAGCCCCGGAACCCATATTCTTCCCGCAAGATCAAGAGCGACTGGATCATGAGTTCGGAAGTGTGATCGGGGCTGCGGATGACGCCGGAGCTGAGAAAGAGGCCTTCTATGTAATTGCGGCGATAGAAGGCAATGGTGAGGTCGGCCAATTCGCGTGGGGTGAAGGCTGTGCGGCTGACTTCGTTGCTGACGCGGTTCACGCAGTAGGCACAATCGTACACGCACACGTTGGTCATGAGCACCTTCAACAGCGTGATGCAGCGTCCGTCAGCTGCGAAGCTGTGGCAGCACCCGGCGGACAGCGTGTTTCCGAGCTTGCCTTTTTGGGCTGCGCGGTCAATGCCGGACGAAGTGCATGCCACATCGTATTTCGCCGCATCGGCCAACACCTCGAGCTTGTCGATGATATCCATGCGTTCATCCGTTCGTTCGAATATTTGTTCGCTCCATGATAGGGAGCCAACATCGCGAAGTCAAGTACGGATGTTCGTTTTAGGTAGCCTTGTTTGGGAAGCGTGTCAAAGGGCAGAGCGCCGGCATGGCTGTATTCCCGTTGGGAGGGGGAGGCCTGGATTGGGACACGCCGTATGGGTGGTGTTTCGAACGGATTGCCGGGCCGGCCGACACCGCCCCAAGGACGGCAGATGGCACAGCCTTCCTGTTCGGATTTGGGCAAAAAAAGAAAGCACCCGCTGTCGGGTGCTTTCTTGAGGGATAACGAAACGCTAGCGGGCGCGGGTCGCGCTGTCCGGGTTGATAGACATGCTTTGGAACCGATCGGACATGTACTGATTGTCGAAGTGGGCTGCAAAATAGTCTTCGACGGCAGACTGCGGGGGGTTGCCCGCCATGCGCTCATACCAGCAGTCAAGCGACAGCAGCGTCATGCCTCCGTCGATGATCATGAGGGCTGCGCAGATGGCGGTCACGGTGTAACGCAGGTTCCAGGGGATGAGGTTGACCAACTTGAGCATCCAGGGAAGCAGGAATTTGATCCAGACGACGCCGAGGACTCCCCACATTGCCATGAACATGCCGTTCGTTCGGCCGTCGATGGAGAGGAACGTTCCCGAATAGTCCCAGGCGACGATGCCGAAGGCAAACTGCATGAACCAGCTGACCAAGTACTCGAATGCGCCGCCAATCACGGCGCTCACCAAGAAGATGAGAATGATGTTCTTGTCATGGAAGCGGTTGAGGGCCATGGTCATGAGCACTGCACCGAACCCATAGATGGGGGAGAACGGGCCGAACAGCATGCCGGCCCGATCCTCGTAGTGTCCAGGATTGACCACGAGAACGTGGTATACGGTCTCGATAGCCAGGCCAAGCACGCAGCATACGACAAATATCCAAAAGAGGTTGAAGAAGTTCAGGCTGATGTAGCCCTTGCCTGTCTCGTCGCGTCCAAGCGTCCCGTCTTCGGCTCGCACGCGATCGTCCATGATGCGCAGCTTGTTCCTGAGCTTGCGCTCTTCTGCCAGAGAGGGATCGACGTAACTCGACAGAGCGATGAGCACGACAAGCGTGATTCCGTAGGGAATGAGGTCCGAGCCCAGGCCGTTGAGCATGATGTCGCACAGGATGATGAGTATGAGCACGGCAATCATGACTTCCGACAGGATTGCGGCGCCCCGGCGCTTGTTGCGGAGGAGGCGTATGCCCAACACGACGAACATGACGATCAATGCCGTCATGAGCAGCAGGTCGGCCGCGAAGATGATGGCGCTTGCGACCGACGAGTCGCTTGAGGGCGGCGCTGCTCCCAAGAGCGTGGCGACAAGCTCGATGATGAGGCCGAAAAGGGGAAGCAGGGCGAGCGCGCTCAGAATGCAGAGAATGCCGAAGACCTTGAGCGGCCAGGGCAGCTTCATGGAATCGAGCGGGCTGTTCGGATCGGGTTCCTGCTGAGGGTCGGGTGCGTCAATGCGCACGGCATCGTCTGGCACAGCGCTCGGTTCAGTGCTGGTGGGCTCCTGCATGGGTCAGTCTCCTGGATGATAAATGGGAAGGACAACGAGATTAAGCTATCACAACATAGTATGTTTGAACAGCGGAAGGCCTGAGTGCAGAAGACCTGTAACCTACGCTGGGGGAAAAGGCCGCCAACTCTGCGAAGCTGAGGGCGAACGGTTCTGGGTTATAGGCAAGAATGTGTGTCCATTTTGAAGCCATCACACCTGGTAGTCCTTCGAAAAAGAGTGCGTTAAAAGTCAAAGCGGTTTTCAACAGGTCGGCAAGAATGTGTGTCCGATTCCGGCTTGACAGCGCAGGTCACAGATCGAAAAGCACGCTCTTATAATCCTCATGGTTCAATCGAGTCCATGAAAAGAGTGAAGTGCCCTGCGTGCGGGGGCAAGACAAAACGCAACGGAAAGACGAGCT
>JAEZDJ010000115.1 GCA_023429565.1 Actinomycetes bacterium | reverse complement strand
GTGTACGTCGACGAGGCTTTGGCTCCCTTCTCGTTCGACGTTGAGGACGTCGTCATGGCGCGTCTTGATGCAATTGCCCTTGATCCGCGTTTTGCGCGAGGAGAAGGGTCGTCTTCTGCCCGTTAGGGGAGAGCTGACCACGATGGAGCGCGGCAAGGCCCAAGGGCGTTCGTGTCCAGGCAACGTGACGGCGGCATGCTTCCCCTGTGTCCCGCGTCTCTCGCTCTATGGGCTATACTCGCAGATGACTCCATCGCGTCTGGCATGCTTTGCCAGGGGAAGAAGGTCGTCATGCCGATCGAGAGAACAGACGTCGTCATCGTCGGTGCCGGTCCCGCTGGCATCTTCTGTGCGCTTTCCCTGATCGATTGCGGGTTTCCAGGGCGCATCGTCATCGTTGAGCAAGGACTGTCCATCGAGGGTCGCATCTGTCCAAAACAGCTGGGCGCCCGGTGTGCCGGATGCGATCCTTGTCGCATCACCACGGGTTTTTCTGGTGCCGGAGCCTTTTCCGACGGGAAGCTCTCGCTTTCAAGCGAGGTGGGAGGCGATCTGCCGGAGCTCATAGGAGTTGAAGCCGCGCAAGAGGCCATCAGGCAGGTCGATGACCTCTATCTTTCGTTCGGGGCGGATGCCCGCGTCGAGGGGCTGGGAGTGCAGGGTGAAATGGACGACATCCGCCGGCGTGCCATCAAGGCGGGACTCAAGCTTGTCGACTGTCCCCTTCGCCACTTGGGAACCGAGCGGGCGCGTGACCTGTATGCCCTCATCGAGCGGCATCTTGCCGATGCCGGAGTCGATCTGCGTTTCTCGACCGCCTGTCGCCAGGTGCTCATTGAGGACGAGGAATGCGCGGGTATACTCGTCGATGCTCCGGAAGGCTCCCAGGAGATCAGAGCAAGCCATACGGTGGTTGCCACGGGGCGGCGGGGAGCTGACTGGCTCGAGCGAATGTGCCGAGAGCACGGAATCGCCCACGGTCCTGGACCGGTCGACATCGGGGTGCGCGTCGAGGTGCGCAATGAGATCATGGAAACGGTGAACAACGTTTTGTACGAAGGGAAGCTCATCGGCTATCCGAAGCCCTTCAAAAACAAGGTGCGCACGTTTTGCCAGAATCCTGGCGGATTTGTCAGCCAGGAGAACTACGACGGCGGTTTGGCTGTGGTGAATGGCCATTCTTACAAGGGACGCGTGTCTCCGAACACGAACCTGGCCATCCTGTGCTCCCAGAACTTCTCCGAGCCGTTCGATCAGCCTATCGCCTATGCACAGAAGATCGGCGAACTGACGAACATGTTGGGCGCAGGACGGATTTTGGTGCAGCGCTTGGGTGATATCCTTGACGGAAAGCGCACATGGGAAAAGGAATTGAGCCGGAGCAATGTCGTTCCCACGCTTGAGGATGCCGTGGCGGGGGACATCACCGCAGCCTTGCCGTATCGGGCCTTGACGAACATTCTCAATTTCATGCTGGCCGTCGACGAGGTGGTGCCGGGCTTTGCTGCGGAGGAAACGCTCCTGTACTCGCCAGAACTCAAGTTCTACAGCAACCGCGTGAAGATGGACGAGAGGTTTCACACAAATGTGCGGAAGCTGTCGTGCTTGGGCGACTCGAGCGGTTGGACACGCGGCCTCATGATGGCAAGCGTGATGGGCTGGCTCGCTGGAGGGATGCTCGCCGGGGAGGTGCCGCAGGAAGCTTAGGACGCCCTTTCCCGCAGGTGCTTTTGGCGGATTTGCGGCGGACGGATGGACGAAACGTGAGGCATCCGTGTTGACGCAGCGATGGCTCTGGGTTCCCGCGTTCGTCATAGTCAGCTATCACCTGCGAAAACGAGCTTGTACGCGATTTGCATGACACGGGAAACCGTTCTGCTGCTTGGCAAATCAGCGTTCTGCATGATAGCGTCGAGCGCCTGCTTTCCCCATACTTCGATTCTGTTATGCACCTGAAGCCACCCGAGGAGGCTCACATGAAAATACTTGGAATGGGCATGCCCGAACTGCTCATCATCCTGGCCGTCATCCTGCTGATTTTTGGTCCTAAAAATCTTCCGAAGCTTGGTTCTGCGCTTGGGCAGACGGTGAAGGGCCTGCGTGAGGGCATGGGCGGAGACAAGAAAAAGGCCGAGGCCGACGAGGACGCGGACGAAGACGTCGTTCTTGCTCAGGAGTCTGACGAAGAAAAGGAAGAGGCTGCTGGCTCGCGGACCAAGGTTGCGAAGGTCGTGAAGAAGAAGGCTCCCGCTACGGAGACGGTCTCTTAAAGAGGATTTCGGAACTACGTGCCAGGTACTGCGCTTGGTCCGCATTTTCTCCGTACGGCGGAGACGCATGAAGCGTCTCCGCCGTACGTCATTCCTGTCGTCCGGAGAAGCGATAAGTTTCCGTCGGATGGCAAAGCCGAAACCGAGACGAAAAAAGTGACGAGTCATTGCTGGGGCTGTTTTACATCCTTCTATGACAATAGGATCATTTTGTAAGCATAAATCTTGCCATTTGGAGAATTGACCTCCATATGGGCAACTTTTTTGAGAAAGCGGGCTCCGCAGGCTTTTTGGACGGGAGTTTTCCGCTGCTTTCGTGGAGCGGCCGTCGGAAAACTGCCCCTATCTTTTGCTTTTTGCCAATCCGCCATCCCATCCCCATCCTTTGCTGCTTCGAGAGGTGGCGGGGCGGGCTTTTGCGCGTTTTCTAAAGGTATGGCTCCCGCAACTCAGTGGCCCTTTGCTCCTGCTATCATGAGTTCTTCTAACTGATCAGGAGAGAGGGGGCTGCGTGCGCCTGGATCGCATCATCGAGCGAAAAGATCGCCTGGCTGCCCTTTGCACCATCTTGGGGTTCGCCTGCAACCAGGGATTCGTGTTCTCCTTGTTTTACATGGGGGAGAACAAGGCCTTTGTCGTCGGCTCGCAGGTGTTTGAGCGCGCCGATCTGTTCGGAACCCTGGTGCTCATCGGCCTCTCGTTCGTGGTCTTGCGTCTCGCGTCGCCCAAGGCGCGCGTTTCTTTGCTGACCCGGTCCCTGGTGTGGTTCTATGCCGTGCTCTTGGTCATCGGTTCGCTCGTTCCGGGTCTGGTCGGGGGCAATGAGGCGGCGGGGCTCGTCGCCGAATGCGTCCTCATCGGAATTCCGTCGGCCCTCATGCTGGCGGCGTGGGGACGGGCGTTTGGCGCGCAGCCCCTGGGGCGTTGCATCGTCGAGGTGTTTCTGGCTTCTGGGCTGGGGGCGATTGTCTGTTTTGCGGTTGCGGCCTGGTCTTTCGAACCTGCTCTTCTCGTTTTGAAGCTCCTGCCGCTGGGTAGCGCGCTCGCTCTGAGGGGCCTCCTTCCCGGCTCGATGGCGGCAGACGTGCCGTCGGGAGGCAGCGATGACGTCGAACGGGAGGACGCTCGGAATTCTCACGCGTCGCAGCTGTCGTTGGGAGACCTGTTTTCCACCTCCGAACAGCGCGAAGAGACGGCGCGGCTGTCGAAGAAGATCGTTGTCGGCACCGTTCTGTATGGGCTTGCTGCAGGATTCATGGAAACCTATGGATCGGATCCGGGCATGGCCTCGACGCCGACGTTTCCCGCGAGTCTCCTGCTGTTCGTCCTTTTCTGCGTTGCAGCCTTGCAATTCATTGCGCCGGGAGGATCGGGGAGCCTGGCGGTCCCCTCCGCGGATGCGTCCGACGCTCGCGTGGAGCCCGAGGGGCCGCTGGATGGCGTGTATCGGCTGGCGCTCCTCGTCATGATGGCTGGCTTTCTGTTCGTGCCCGTGCTGTCCGATTTTGGCGTGCCGGGCGAGGCTATCGTGCTTGCGGGATACTTGGGGCTCACGTATGTCCTGATATCCCTGTTCCTGGTCATGGCGCGTTTGACGGATCAAGACGCAGCGCTGTCGTTTGCCCGTGGGTTTGCGGCGCTGTATTTGGGAGAGGCTGCGGGAATTGGTTTGGGAAACGTCATCGACCTGGTCAGCCAGACGGGGCAAACGCCCTACGTCGTGGTGGCATGCGCCGGGTTGGCGACGCTCTTTTCCTACCTGTTTCTTTTCACCGAGCGCGATTTCCGCGCCTTGTCGGTCATCGCCCGCGATGCGGACCGCTTCGAGGACGTCTGCCTTCTCATCGCCCATGAACATGGGCTGTCCAAGCGGGAGACCGAGGTCTTGCCCCTTGCGCTCAAGGGCCGCACGGGAGAACGCATAGCTACCGAGCTTTTCATCTCCAAAAGCACGGTGGACACTCATCTTCGGCGCATCTATGCCAAAACGGGGGTGCATGGGCGGCAAGAGCTCATCGATCTCGGTGAGAGAATGACGCGCAGCACGTCCCTTCGTGGATAGCCATCCCTTTCGGCTCCAGAATTCTTCGTTGGATGTATGAAGTTCGCGTATGTTGTAAATACAACATACGCGAACTTCATTTCGCTGTTCAATGGACGAAACAGAAAACATTCCGCGAAGGCAAGGAAGAAGGACGAGTGCCATGCTGAGGAAAATCATAGAGATTGACGAGGATCTGTGCACGGGGTGCCGCGCTTGCGTGGACGCCTGCCATGAAGGTGCCATCGCGCTTGTGGGGGGCAAGGCAAAGCTTGTGCGTGACGACTACTGCGACGGGTTAGGCGACTGCCTTCCGGCGTGTCCAACCGGCGCCATCTCCTTCACGGTCCGCGAGGCGGCCGCCTATGACGAGGCGGCCGTGGCTGCCCATCAGGGTGTGCCAAGCCAGGCTCCCGCTTCGGAGGGGCCGGGTTCTGGCTGTCCAGGCGCACGCATGCGTTCGTTTGCTCCTGCTTCCGGCTGCCCCGGATCGCGTGCTCGCTCGTTTGAGCCAGCGGATACGGAAAGGCATCGGGTGGAGGATCGGGGCGATGGCGGCTCGCGGGAATCGTCCACTCCCAGCGAACTGCGCCAGTGGCCCGTCCAGATCAAGCTCGTTCCGGAGCGGGCTCCCTATTTTGCGGGAGCAGACGTGGTGGTTGCCGCAGACTGCACGGCTTTTGCCTATGGCGGTTTCCACGCGGACCTGCTGCGTGGCAAGATACTGCTCATCGGATGCCCAAAGCTCGATGAGGGAGAATGGGCCGACAAGCTCGCGCGCATTGTCGCGCAGAACGACATACGCAGCCTCACGGTCGTTCGCATGGAGGTGCCGTGCTGCGGCGGTCTGGAGCGTGCCGTGGTCCGGGCGGCTGAGGAGAGCGGTCGCGACCTGCCGGTGTCGGTGGTCACGGTGACGGTTCAGGGAGATCTGTCGGAGCGCATGGCATAGGGACGGATGGGTCAGACCGGCCTTCTGCTTGGGGCGGGAGGGGGAGGGCTCAAGCCGCTGCCCTACGAGTCAAAAACTTCCTCAACGATGGCTCGCAGGAGGCGTTCAGCCGTCTCGTCCAGCGCGTCGGCATGCAGGTTCTCCGCGTTCAGGTACAGCATGGCAAGGGACTTCTGAAGATTGGCGACCACCTTCCAGTTCGCGTTTGGACTCGCATCGCGTGCCGTGCCGAGTATCCAAAGGCACGTTTCCTTGTCAAGCTCTGGGTTGAACGCCCTCTCGCGAGGCCAGGTTTTGCTCAGATATCGCCAGCCTTCCATCGTGATGGCGCGATACAGCTGGCCTCCTTCCTGCCACATGGTGCGCAGCCAGTGCTCGAACCCGGCACGGTCGACCGTGCCGCCGCCCGCCTCGGCTGCTTGCTCGAGTTCCCGCGCCACGCGGATGCGTCCTCGTGAGACAATCTGATACACGAATTCCTCTTTGGAGGGGAAGAAGCTGTAAAACGTGCCCTTGGCGATGCCTGAACGTCTTGCCACCTCGCTCACGGTGAGGCGCTGCACGCCTCTTTCGCGCATGATGTCAAAACCTGCGGCCAGCATCGTGCTGCGCATGGCCGCACGGCCTTCCTCGTCGAATATTGCCGGCATCGCGTCCTCCCGCCTTTCGAGTGCTTCCTTCTGCGCCATCCTATCCTATATGACCATTTTTTAAAAGATGGTCATTTTTTTCTTGCGATCAAAGTTATCTCGTGCTAACTTAAATGACCGAAATAATAAAAATGGTCATTTATATGCCTGAGGAAGAAATGAGGAATGTCCATGGCGACAAAAGCGGCTTACCGCCCGGCGCTGTCAACCGTGTATTCGGATGCTCAGCGGCGGTTCTATGAGAAGAGGGGGCTGTCGCGCGATGCGCTGGACCGGGCGGCCGCCTTATCGAATTCCGATGAGCGTTCGTCATCCGCCCCCGCAGACCGCCGTGCGGCATCGCGGGAATCGCCTTCGGCGTCCGTCGAGAAGTCTTCGAAGGAGACTGTGAAGCCGGCGCGCAAGGAGGGGATTGCACGGCTCATGGAGTTGGCGGGGCGACGTCGAGGCCTGGTTGCCGGTGCTGCCGTGTTGGCGGTTTTGGGATCGGCCGCCCGCCTTGTTCCCTTTGTGGTCGTGTATCTCATGATGAACGAGCTCATTCTTCATTGGGGGGATCTCGGCGGCATGGACTGGTCTCTCATGGGGATGCTCACCGCTGCCGCCTTCCTGGCTGCCATCGCCTATGGCGTGTTCCAATATCTCTCCACTATGCTCGCGCATACCGCCGCCTTCAACATTCTCTACGAGGTGCGGGTCCATCTGATGGACAAGCTGGCGCGGGTGCCGTCAGGCTTCTATTCTGACGTGCGGCAGGGCGAGGTGAAGAAGGTCATGAACAACGATGTCGAGGAGATCGAGGGCTTTGTCGCCCACCATCTTCCTGACGCCGTTTCTGCCATCTCCCTTCCGCTCATCACCCTCCTCTACCTGTTCACCGTCGATTGGCGTTTTGCCCTTGCGCTCGTGGTCCCGATTGTCTTGGCGTTCCTGCTGCTGGGCGGAGCACTCAAAACGCCTGAGGGGAAAGCCTGCCAGACGGCCATGCGCGTTTCCGGCGTGACGGTGGCGGGCACGACGGTGGAATACGTGCATGGCATGCCGGTGGTCAAGGTGTTCAATCGAAGCCTCTCGGCGTTCAGGAGGTTTGAGGCTGATGCGCGGGAGTTTGTGGGCAACATCAAGTGGGCGACGTACTTCAATGCTCCCGGCATGGGTCGGCTTTACGCGGTCATCGGTGCACAGGTCCTGTTTTTGCTGGCGACGACATTGGCGGTGCTGCCCACGGTGAACGAGGCCGATCCCGTCGCCTATGCGAAGTTTCTGTCAACTGTGCTGCTGTTCTTTCTGGTGGGAGCCGGCATGAAGGAGCCGGTCATGCAGATGGTCTCCCAGTCGATCCAACTCAACACCGTGAATGTCGCGGTGGCCCGAGTCGATGAGATCCTCGACTATCCCGAGGTGGTCGAGCCTCTGCATCCGGCCACGCCCCGCGATGCCGGAATCGAGTTCGATCAGGTGTGCTTCTCCTACGCTGGCGAAGGCGGCCCCCGGGCTCTTGACTGCGTGAGCTTTCGCTTGCCGTCGGGAACGGTGACGGGACTCGTGGGTCCTTCGGGAGGCGGAAAATCCACCATCGCCGCCCTCATCCTTCGTTTTTTTGATGTCCAGGAAGGTTCGATCCGCATTGGCGGGGCGAATGTGAAGGACATCGCCTACGAGGATCTCACGGACCTTGTTTCCTTTGTGTTCCAGGATTCGTTTCTCCTGGCGGACACGCTTGATGCCAACATACGCATGGGAAACGAAGACGCCTCGCGTGAGCAGGTGATGGATGCCGTGAGAGCCGCTTCTTTCGAGGATGTCGTGGAGCGCCTCCCGCAGGGCCTGGACACAATCATCGGCCCGGGCGGCACCTATCTTTCTGGGGGCGAGGCGCAGCGGGTGGCCATTGCGCGCGTGCTCCTGAAGGACACACCTATCGTGGTGCTCGACGAGGCGACGGCGTACGCCGATGCCGAGAACGAGGGGAAGATCCAACGGGCGTTCGCGCGTCTGGCGCAGGAAAAGACTGTGCTCATCATCGCCCATCGCCTCAAGACGGTGGAGGCGGCGGATCGCATTCTTGTGATGGATGAAGGAAAGCTTGTCGGCCAGGGAGTCCATGCGGAACTGCTGGCTTCGAGCGAGACCTATCGTGCGATGGTCGCCGCAAACGAGGTGCGCGACACCTGGGACCTCAGCGCGGGAAAGGAGGCCTGCCATGAGTAGGCTGATGGAGGCCCTGAACCGGCTTACTCTCGGACATCCGGGGAACTATTTCAAGATGACTGGCTGGCGCATGCTCGACACGATGGTCAGCTCGCTGCCGTCGGGCATCATGCTTGTCGCCGTCTATGTTCTGCTCCAGCCTGTGGCCGTGCCCGGAACCGTGCTTGACGTGGCGGCTCTGTGGATGTGTCTGGCGGCGCTCTGCGTCCAGACGGTCCTGTCCTATCTGTCTTCGAAAAAGATGTACATACTCACCTGTGCAGGAACGGCTGACATCGTGCTGGAGGCCCGCCTCACCATGGGCGAGAAACTTCGCCGGCTTCCCATGGGATTCTACAACAGGCGTGATGCGGGAGATCTGACCTCGGTGCTCATGCGGGACTACAAGACGGTGGAGAACTATGGAGGTGAAGTGCTTGCGCAGGTGGGTTGCATTCTCGTGAGGCTGGTCGTGTTCTGCGGTGTCTTCTGCGCGTTCGATTGGCGCATGGCGCTCGCCTTGCTCGTCGTCGTGCCCTTGGCGCTCCCGTTCCTGTGGCTTGGCGCCCGTGCCCTTTCGCGCGTGTCGGACGACATGGCGCGAGCCCTGCAGGTTGCCGATACGAAGAGCATCGAATATGCGCGCGGCATCCGCACGCTCAAAGCCTTCGGCCTCTCGGGCGATCGGTTCGCCTCCTTGCGTGAGAGCTTTGACGACCTGCGTCGCGTGTCGATTCGCAAAGAGGCGGCATCCCGACCGGTCGCCGTGTTTGGACGGCTCGTGTTGTCGTGCGGCATCGGCGTGGTGATGTTGGTGGGCACGAGCCTTTTGGCGGCAGGGGGCATCACCCCGTTTTCCTTCATGGTATTTCTCCTCATCGCCCTCAACCTGTACGAGCCCATCATCTCGCTGTTCTATTTCCTGTCCGATTTCGCGAACGCCGACAAGGCCGCACGTCGTATCGACGAGGTGCTCAATGAGCCGGAACTGCCCGAGCCTGCGCCGAATGACGATGTCTTGCCAGCGTCGTTCGGGTACACGCTCGACGGCGTGCGCTTCGGATATGGCGAACGCGAGGTGCTGCGGGGCGTGTCGCTCGATGCTCCTCAGAAGGGACTCACGGCGTTGGTCGGTTCGTCGGGTTCAGGCAAATCGACGGTCGTGAGGCTCATGGCCCGTTTCTGGGATCCATGGCAGGGTACGGTGCGATTGGGCGGGGTGCCGCTTGGCGACATGCGCACGGACACGCTGCTTTCGAATGTGAGCATGGTGTTTCAAGACGTCTACCTGTTTCAGGACACCGTGGCCGAGAACATTCGCATGGGACGGGAAGGCGCGAGCGACGAGGAGGTTCGCGAGGCGGCGAGGCGTGCCGCGTGCCTCGAGTTCATCGAGCACCTGCCACAGGGCTTTGACACCGTGGTGGGCGAGGGCGGATGCACCCTTTCCGGCGGGGAGAAGCAGCGCATCTCCATCGCGCGCGCCCTGCTGAAGGACGCTCCCGTCGTGCTTCTGGACGAGGCGACGGCATCGCTCGACCCTCAGAACGAGGTGTTGGTGCAGCAGGCCATCGCCGAGCTCGTCCGAGACAAGGGGGTGGTGGTCATCGCTCATCGGCTGAAATCCATTCGCCATGCCGATCGCATTCTTGTCATGGACGAGGGACGCGTGGTCGAACAAGGCACACATGAGGAGCTGTTGGCGTTGGAAGGACGCTATGCCTCCTTGTGGCATGATCAGCAACAGGCGGGTGCGTGGAGGCTGCTGGGGAAGGAAGAGGTCCTGCGCGCAGGGTGAGGTCGGGGCATGATTCCAAGATGCCCCGACAAGGTCGATTTTCCGGTGCCCATTACAGTAGAAATCAGCCCGTATCGAGCGTAGCCAGGGGCTTGGCGGCCCCGGCTGGTCAACAGCCCAGCCAGCTTTTGATCTAGTATGGCTATGGCCCGTTGGGCCGCTGGCCGGCCG
>JAEZDJ010000075.1 GCA_023429565.1 Actinomycetes bacterium | reverse complement strand
CACCGTCACCGTGGCCTCCTCGCTCCTGGACGTGACCGCTCCGATGAACCCCCTGCTCTTCTTCGCTCAGGAGGCGGCCGATCACCAGGTGTTCATCGTGCAGCACCCCGTCTATTACCCGCTGGTGGGCACCTGGCTGCTCGTGGGCTGCTGGGCGATCGTGCTGGTGGCGTTGGTGGCGTTGGGGTTCTTCCTCGTCCGTCGGCGCAAGGGGGAGAAAGCCGGCATTGCCGGTCTGAATGTCGTGCTGGCGCTGGTGGTGGGAATTGTGGTGGGCCTGGCGGCGTTTGGTGGCACGTTCACGCTCTTGGCCGGATTGAACGTGGGTGCCGCCATCGCCGCCTCGTTCGCCGTGTTCCTGATCGTGTCCGCCGTGCTGTTGCGCGGACCGCTCAAGGGGCGCTCGTCGGGAAGGCGCACGATTGCCGTCCTTGGGGCCGAGGCGGCGGTGCTTGCCGCCGTGCTGGTGGCCGTGGGAACGGGTGGCCTGGGATATGCGTCTGCCGTTCCGGAGGCGTCCGCCGTCTCCCGCGTGAGCGTGTCCTATACGGGAAGCCCCAGCTACTTGGCCACAAAGTTTGACACGGCCAAGGCCGGTGACGGAAGCTATTACTTCAGTGCCGAGTACACGTTTGACGATACCGAATCCATCGACGTTGTGCGTCGCGTCCACACCCAGCTTGCATTGACGGGAGGCAGCCAGTTGGGAGAGGACCGTTCCGACTTCGGTGGAACGGTCATGCCTTATGACGTGGTGATTCGCTACACGCTGGCCGATGGGAGCGAGCTCGTGCGCTACTATGACCGCGCAACGCTCGACGAGCTGTCGGAGCTCACGCAGCTGGACGGCACCGGACACGCCCGCGAGCTTGCCCGTGCCGCCGTGACGGGCGATCTGTCGCTTCTGGACGACGAGGACGCCGCGGCCCTGGGCACGTCGACGGCGCGGCAGGCCTACGCGCTGGGCGACATCTACCTGTCCGATCGGCTGTATGCCGACCCGATGCTCCTGAACTGCGATGCTCAGGCACGAAGCGAACTTCTGGCGGCGCTCGCGGAGGACATTGCCAACCAAAGCGTCGATGATCGCTATCATCCCGCGGGCACCTGTCGGGGCGTGCTCATGTTCACGCAGGCTGGCGAGACGGCAGCCGAGACCTTCGCCTACGGCATCGAGAACACGGTGGTGTATCTGACCGACGAGTTCGAGCACACGCTGGACTGGTTCAAACAGAAGGGATTGGACGGCTATCTGGTGCAGCAGAACGAGGAGTCCCTGGTGGAGAGCATCACGGTGCAGCGCTATGCGCCCTTCGACGGGATGAACGCTGTGACCGAGCCCCAGAGCGCCTACTTCCTAGGTTACCGGGCTGCGGTCGACCAGCAGTTCATCAGCATGCAGGACTTCGGCACGAAATTCTCCACCACCGATCCCTCCCAGATTGCCGAGCTGTTGCCTCTGGCGAAGAACGCCTGCTATCTCGACGGGGGAGGCTACCTGCTGTCGGTGAAGCTGGCGGGGCAGAGCGCCTACGCCTATCTGGTCATTCCGGCCGACGACGCGCCCGAATGGCTCGTGCGGGTGGCGGGATGAGCGCCTTGAGACGAGGCGGTGTCGCCCTCGCGCTTGTCTGCCTGGTGATGTTTGTGGCCGGAGCGGGCTTCTTCGTGGCGAGCATCCTGCTGTCGGGCTGTGCGCCTGTCGCGGTGGTTGATGAGGGCTCGCCGCGCTGCACGGGGTCGTCCGTCACGGCGGGGAGCGATCTTACGGAAGCCTCCCAGTACGTGGAGGTGCGGTTGACGTTTGACCGCGATCTGGAAACGTCCGGGCAGGTGGTCGACGACCTGAAAGTGCTCCTGAACGGTGCCGACCCCGATTCGCGGACCCTGTCCCTAGAGGCAAGAGTCGAGGGGCATGACGTGGTGGTTCGCATCGTGCCCACGCCTGAGGCCGCTGCCGGGGGTGCGTCGTCGTCGGTGTATTACGCGCTGTACGACGGCCAGGTGTCGGTGGCTGCGCGTACGGAGGACGGCGGGTTGCCGCATGTGCGGGCCGCGGGGTCCTCCTCGAACGCCGTGTTGGAGCAGGAGACGACGTTCACCGTACCGTCCGGCGTGCGGCTGGGCGCGATCCAGGCGTCCGCGGGGGACGGTGCAACAGGGACTGCGGCATCGGTGTCCTTCGACATCCAGCAGTTTGCCCAGCTGAGGTGCTGCACCTGGTATTCGTTTGGGGAAGGGTTTCCTGCGGTGATGATGCACAACCACGAGTTCTCCCGCGACACGCTTCAGACCTGCGCCAAGCGACTGGCTGACACGGTGAACGCCAACTATGGGGACAGCCTTTCCGCGGAAGCCGACGGTGCGCGCGTGACGGTACGCACGCGGGATGCGGTGGACGGGCAGGAGCTTTCCGCATCCGTGCTTGAGGGCCCGGGCGTCGACCCGACGGCTGAAACTGTCGAGAACGCCGGGCGGGCTGCGGTTGAGAATTCGGGCACAGCCTCGACCGGTGCGGCAGGCGATGCTGCATGAGCGACCTGAGTCTGGGAGAGGGCAGCGGGGCGACTGCTCCCGACAGGAAACGGATTGTGGGCGTGTTCCTCGCCCTCTTCGTCGCCTTGGGTGTCCTGTTCGTGCTGTCCCTGGCCCTCGGCCGCTACGAGTTCTCCCTTGACGAGGTGGCATCCCTGCTTTCTGGCGCTCCTGATCCGACATCGGCCAACGTGCTGCTCCATCTGCGCCTTCCGCGGGTGGTGGCAGCCGTGCTCGTGGGTTCGATGCTGGCCCTGGCGGGCTGCGCCTACCAGGGCCTGTTTCGCAACCCCATGGTCTCGCCCGATCTGTTGGGCGCTTCGGCGGGGGCAGGGTTTGGGGCGGCATTAGGCATACTGCTGTCCTTGGGAGGTGCCGGCATCCAGCTGAGCGCGTTCGTGTTTGGCGTCATTGCCGTGGCGGTGTCGTATCTGCTGTCCCAGCGCATAGCGCGGGGTATGAACCAGGTTCTCGTCCTCGTTCTGTGTGGCATGGTGGTGCAGAACCTTTTCACGGCGTTCACCTCCGCCACGAAGTTCGTGGCGGATCCCAACTCTCAGCTGCCCGAGATCACGTTCTGGCTCATGGGCGGGCTGGCCAACGTGCACGAGGACGATTTGCTGTGGCTGCTGGTGCCCTTGGCCGTGGGCGGCACGGCGCTGTTCGCGCTGCGCTGGCGGCTCAACGTCATGGCGCTGGGGGATGAGGAGGCGCTGTCTTTGGGGGTGGACGTCAAGAAGACGCGCCTGGCGGTGGTGCTGGCGGCCACGCTTGTCACGTCGTCGGCCGTGTCGGTGGCGGGAATGGTGGGCTGGGTGGGGTTGATCATCCCCCATCTGGCGCGCTTTCTGGTGGGTCCCGACCACCGTGTGCTGATTCCGGCATCGTTCCTTCTGGGTGGCTGCTTCCTCCTGGTGGTGGACGACGTGTGCCGCAGCATCTACACGACCGAGATCCCGCTTTCCATCCTCACTGCCATCATAGGAGCGCCCCTGTTCGTGTACCTGCTGTTTCGTCAGAGGAAGATGTGAGGGAGCGGATGGATTTCTTGAAGGAAACGGTGCTGTCCGCACGGGGACTGGCTTGTGGCTATGAACGCACGACGGTGTTGTCTGACGTGTCGTTCGATCTGGCCGTCGGACAGGTGCTGTGCTTGCTGGGACCCAACGGCGTGGGCAAGACCACGCTGTTCAAGACGTTGCTGGGATTTCTAAATCCCCTGAAGGGGACGGTGAGCATTCAGGGGCGCGACACGTCGGCATGGACGCGCAAGGAATTTGCCCGTGAGGTGGCCTATATCCCCCAGCTGCATATGCCAAGCTTTCCGTTCTCGGTGCACGACGTGGTGCTGATGGGTCGCACGCCGCACCTTTCGGGGCTTTCCGCTCCCTCTGCGGTCGACGAGGACGTTGCGCGGGAGGCCATCGACCGCATGGGCATCGGCCATCTGGCACGGCGGGATTACACGTCGCTTTCGGGCGGGGAGCGTCAGATGGTCCTCATCGCGCGGGCGCTGGCCCAACAGCCGCGGATCATGGTGATGGACGAGCCCTGTGCAAGCCTTGACTTCGGCAACCAGGCCCGGCTTCTCGAGCAAGTTCTCGATCTGGCCGATCAGGGGATGGCGCTGGTCATGACCACCCATGACCCCAATCATGCGTTCCTTTTGGATGGGGATGTGCTGTGCCTGGGCCGCGGGGGAGCGGTCTCGCAGGGCCGTGCGCGTGAGGTGCTGACGGCAGCGGGGCTGAGCGGGCTTTACGGCGTTCCGGTCGCCATCGACGAGGTGGGCGCTCCGGCAAAGGACGATGACGGGCCTCGGGGAGCCGGCGCATCGTCGCTTTCCTGTGTGCCATTGATAACGAGGAAGAGGCATCAGCATGGCTGTTGAGGAATGGGGAGAACAGAGGGCTTCTTCGGGGAGTCCCATCGACCGGCGGACGTTCGTCTCCTATGGCGCGCGCCTTGCTGCCCTCTCCCTGCTGTCGGGACTGTCGTCGGTCAGCTTGTCGGGATGCATGGGACTTTCGGGTTGCTCAGCCCTCCAGGGCAACCTGCGGTCCATCGTCGACATGGGGGGACGCGAGGTGGCGGTGCCGGAGGCCATCGGCCGCGTGTTCTGCAGCAACCCCATCGGCACGGTGGACATCTATGCGCTGGATCCCGACTTGCTGGTGGGCTGGAACTTCCGTCCGGTGGGTGACAACCGCAAGTACATTCCCGAGGTGTATCTGAACCTGCCGCCGCTGGGCGTGTGGATGGGGGCGGGCGCAACCCCGAACGACGAGGAGATCGTGCGGCAGAATCCTGATGCGATCCTCTGCCACTGGACGGCGGACGAAGTGGGGCGGGACATGGCTGACGGCGTCCGTGACGAGACGGGCGTCCCCACGCTGCTCATAGACTATGACATCCGGTCCTGTGCTGAGATGTTTCGCTATCTGGGGCCGCTGCTGGCGCGGGAGGAGCGTGCCGAGGAGTTGGCCACCTATTGCGACCAGAAGCTCGACTACATCCGCTCCTGCACGGCGCGCATTCCCGACGCGGAGCGCAAGAGCGTCTATATCGCCCAGGGGGTTGGCGGGCTTTCGACCGATCCGGTGGGAAGCATGCACGTGACCGATGCGCTGGAGCTCATTGAGACCGGCAACGTCGCGGACATGCCGGGGACGGCGGGCCAGGGCATGGGCATGCCCAGCGTCAACCTGGAGCAGATCATCATGTGGAATCCGGACGCCGTTCTGGTCAGCGAGTACAGCATGTCCGATTCGGAAAGTTCGAACCTCTATGGGGAGATCGTGGCCGACGGCAACTGGCAGAACGTGCCCTGCGTGCGGGCAGGCGCCGTGTACCGCCTGCCCCAGTCTCCCTTTGCGTGGTTCGGCCGTCCGCCGTCGGTGATGAGGCTGTTGGGATGCCTGCTGGTTTTGAAGCTGCTGTATCCCTCCTATACCGCGGACATCGACATCGTGGACGAGACGCGGACGTTCTACCGGACGTTCTTGCGCATCGAACTCGACGACGATGCGCTGGTTGACATCCTGGCCACGGCGGGTGCCGATGTGGACGAGCTGACGTCAGGCGGCCAGGCGGCGGCTGCGCTCTGAGGAGAGGATGCTCGTCAGCGTCCCTTGGCCAACATCTTGATCTCGAAGTCGCGGCGGCTCTCGGCTCCGGTCTTGGAGTACACGTTCTTGGCATGGAACTTCACGGTCCGTTCCGAGATGTCGCACTTCTCGGCGATTTGTTGGTAGGTCATTTCGCGCAGGATGAACCGCGCCACACGGCGTTCCTGGGGAGTGAGGTCGAATGAGCGCAGGGTTTCGTCCTGCATCTTGCGGGCCCTGACCACCAGCTGTTCTGCCGTGAGGGATTCGGGCTCGCGCTTCCGGCTTGCCGCGGGCGTGGGCACGGGCGTGGGCACGGGCGTGGCGGCTGGGCCGAGCGGTCGCTGAGCCGCCTGCGGAGGCATCTGCGGAGCTTCGCTGACATCGGGGGAGAGGGCTCGGTTGGTGCCGGGGTGGCTTGCCACCATGAAGGCGTAGAAGAGCGTGAACGCCACGATGCAGGCGGACGCGGCCAGCGCGATGTCGGGGAAACTGGGTGCCATATGGTTGCTCACCAGCATGCCGGCGCTGCGGCCCAACGTGCCGTTGCAGAGCAGCAGTCCGCAGCTCAGCGTGATGACCGGTGCCAGCTTTCCCGTGCGTGCGAGGGTTGAGAACGTTATCCAACACAGGGCCAGGCAACATGACTTTGCGGCCAGGATGAGTCCAAGCGGCAGGATGATGCTTCCCAAGAGGCCTGACGAAAAGAGGAACAGGCCCATGAGCAAGAGGATCAGGGCCCCGATGAAGAGAACCTGGGTTTTCGGGCGGGAGGTGGCAGCTGCCCAGACGAGCATTGCCGCGAACGCCGCGAGCGAGAACAGGTATCCGAAGCGCGAAATGGAGCCTGATTGGAATATATAGGGATTGAGCGCGACTCCGACGAAAAACGATCCCGCCAGGCAGCAGACGCCGAGAATGATGAGAAAGGGCCAGGGAAGGCTTTTGGGGTCGGCCGTCTGCGCGGTGCCGACGGAAGAGTCCTTGCCCTGCAGAAGGAATCCTCCGGCAAGCAGAGGGAGGGCGATGCCGCATGCTGCCGGCACAAAGGAGCCTGCGGCAGTGCAGGCAAAGCAGAGAAGCGTCGCCGCCAGCAGGGCCCCCAGAACGATCAAGAGGATCGACCGGGGGGAACGGGCGGAGAGCCGCAGGCCCCAGGAGACCGACAGGATGGCTGAAGACACGCCCATGGCCGAGGCGCCTGTGATGTCGAGGGCCGTTCCGGGCGAGACCAGGCTGAGGGCCATTCCGGAAGCGCCGACGGCGCCGGCTATGCAGCCTGTTCGAGCATGCGGCGACCAAGACCAGCGCGCTCCTGCCCCGGCCATGGCAAGAAAGGTGGCCAGCTGGGCGATGCTCCCGTAGAGGCAGAAGTTGAACAGGCTGACGTTATTTGTCAGAAGATGAGTCTCGTAAAGCTGAACCCACGCAATCAGAGAACCGAACCCAACGAGCGTCACGCATGCCTCGCGCGAGATGCTGCCCAAGACCAAGCGCATCTCGGGAGAGTGTCCGTTCGAGCTGTTCGCCAACGTGGTTTCCATGATTTCCCTTGATTATGTGCTTCTGAGGATGATTATACCATCTCAGAGTTCCGAAAACATCTGCATAAGCTCCTTCTTGCTGCGCACGCCCAGTTTGTCGTAGGCGTTCTTGCTGTGGAACTTGACGGTGCGCTCGGAAATGAACAGATCTTCGGCGATGCCTCCCAAGGTCTGCCCGTCGACGATCAAGGTGACGATCTGCCGTTCCCTCTCGGTCAGGCCATAGGGCTCCATCATCTTCAGGCGGTGGCTGCGCAGCGCGCTGCGGATGTCCTCCATCGTCAAGGGTTCGGCAGATGCCGGCGCGGTGGCCGCCATCCGCCGCGCGTGTGCTGGGATGCCTCTGGGCGCTCAAGGTGCTGTATCCGGACTATGCGCAGGACGTCAACATGCGTGAGGAGACCCTGGAGTTCTACCGCATGTTCTACCGCTACGACAGCTTTGACGACTATACCCTCGCGCAGCTGCTCACCGCGGCCGGCATCGATGCGGCAACGGGAGAGAAATTGGTTTGAGGACCTGTGGCGCGGGGTGCTCGCCGCCTCATTTCCGTATGAGCCTTCTCGCGCCGTTGGCGGCCAGCACGGCGCCGCCGCCGATGGCGAGCAGTCCGGGGCCCGGGAGGATGAGCAAGGGAACGCCGATGATTGCAAGCGCGCTTCCGGCCACCAGCTGGATGGCTCCGCCGATGCGTCCCGTTCCCTTCCGGGAGGGCTTTTCCACGTCGCGTTGCCGACCGTAGTGGGGAGCGTGGTAGGGGGTGCTGGCATGCGTGGCGCCGCCAGGGGTTTCGGTTGGATTCTTTCCGCCGGCCTGGTTTGCCGATGCTCGGCTGCTGGAGTGGCCGATAGGTTGGATTTCGATGGGCGTGGTGGGGTTCATGGCATGGTTCCTGTCCCGTGCTTGAATTGCGGTTTCGTGTCGGTGCCGCCAGGCGGCTCGACATGATTGTTTCGTGTTGCGGCGTGACTGGCCGCTTGTGCTGCCGTGGCCGTCTGGCTGCCCGGCTTGCGCTTCAGGGCGATTTGTCGTCCGATGCCTTGTGCGCACCTCTGATTATACGGACTCAGAGGGAGACTCCGTGGAGGGTACCGTCTCGTCACCGATCGGTAACGAGACGCTCCCGGTTTCTCCAAAGCTCTTGTTTTTTCCGGGTGCGCCCTGTGGAAAAGGCGCGGTTCGCGGTCGCGGGGTTCCCTTTGCCGTCAACATCTTTGTCCGAGGATCGCGGTGAAGCGTCGCCGAAGCCCTCAAGGATCTAAAACTCTCTCATTTCCCTGTCCCGTCCTCCGCCTTTGCGATACACTGATGCCGACAGCTTTGTTTGTTCGCGTTGGGGTGTTTGTTTGTGTAAGGCTCGACGAGTGGCTCGCGCCTTTTATATAGACAACGAGAGGCGCAGGCCACACAACAGGAAAGTTGGTGGTCAACATGGCAGCTCCTGCTACCGAACACGTGCGTAACATTGTGCTGGTCGGCCAAGACGGCGCCGGCAAGACATCGCTCGCCGAAGCGATGCTGCACGTCTCAGGCCGTACCCCTCGCATGGGCACGACCCACGACGGGAAATCTTACCTCGACTATGACGAGGAAGAAATCCGGCGCAGATTCACCATCGGCACATCCCTTGCTCCCATCCCCTACAAAGACTATAAGATAAACCTGCTTGACACGTCGGGGCATCCTGATTTCATCGGCGACACGATCGCCACGATGCAGGCGGCCGAGATGGCCCTGTTCGTTGTGGACGCCGTTGCCGGGCCGCAGGTCATGACGACTAAGCTTTGGCACGAGGCAGAGAGCATGCGCCTTTCCCGCGCCGTGTTCATCAATCACATCGATCGCGAGCATGCCGATTTCGACACCGCCATGGCGCTGTTGCATGCGCGGTTTGGCTCCCGACTCGGCTCCGTGACCATTCCCATCGGCGTTGACGCTGATTTCAGGGGCGTCATCGACGTCATTCGCATGAAGGCGCGCTATTTTGACGAGGGAGCAGATTGCGAGCGGGTCGAGGACATCCCGGCGGCGTTTGCGGACGTTGCCCAGGCGGCACGCGAAAAGCTGTGCGACCTTGTGGCTGAAGCCGATGACGATCTCATGATGAAGTACCTTGACGGGGAGGAACAGCTCACGCAGGAGGAGTTGGAGCGGCTGTTGGACAAGGCCATCGCCCAGGAGCTGTTCATTCCGGTGTTCGTCGGGTCGACCATCATCAAGCAGGGGATACAGGGGGTCATGGAGGACATCGCCACCTATTTCCCCCATCCGCGCCACCACGGCCGCTTCCGTCTGGCAAATGGAGAGGAAATCCTTGTTGACGAGGCCGGCGAGCCTGCGGGATTCGTGTTCAAGACCGTGTCGGATCCCTTTGTCGGGCGGCTGAGCTACGTGAAGGTCATTTCCGGCGTCCTTGAGCCGGGCATGGAATTGATCAACGCCCGGACGGACAAGAAAGATCGCCTGGGACATCTCTATGTCATGATGGGCAAGGAGACGACCGACGTGAAGAGTGCGAAGGCAGGGGACATCATCGTCGTGCCAAAGCTCACCGACACGCGCACCGGCGACACGCTTTCGAAATCCGGAACCGTTGCCATCGACCCCTTCCCGCTTCCGGTTCCCCAGTATCCCGTTGCCATAGAGGCCGTCAACAAAAAGGACGAGGACAAGCTTGGGGTGTTCCTTGCCCGTTCGGCAGAGAACGATCCGACGCTCCTCATCGACCGCAATGAGGAAACCCATCAGACCATCGTGATGGCTATGGGGGAGGCGCAGGTCGAGACCTTGCTTGCGCGGCTCAAGGAGCAGACGGGAGTCGAAGCCCGGCTTGTTGCCGTGCGCATTCCCTACCGCGAGACTATCCGCAAGACGTCTGAGGCGCAGGGCCGTCACAAGAAGCAGACAGGCGGATCGGGCCAGTTCGGCGATTGCTGGCTGCGGGTAGAGCCAAATCCGGGCGCAGGATATGAGTTCCTCGACGAGATCGTGGGGGGAAGGATACCCCGGGGCTTCATCCCGGCGGTCGACAAGGGGGTGCAGGAGGCCATGGTCGAGGGCATCTTGGCGGGGTATCCTCTGGTGGATGTCAAATGCGCGGTCTATGACGGCTCCTACCACTCGGTCGATTCCAACGAGATGGCATTCAAGACTGCGGCGCGCATCGGCTTTCGCGCAGCGTGCGAGAAAGCTGAGCCCCTCCTGCTTGAGCCCATGGCGAATCTCGACGTGATGGTGGGAGAGGAGTATGCCGGCGCCGTCATGGGTGACGTCTCGACACGGCGCGGACGTATTGTCGGGACGGATTCCAACGACCAGGGAGAGACCGTCATCATGGTGCGCGTGCCCTATGCGGAGGTTGTCGGCTACACGAAAGACCTGCGGTCGCTCACGCGTGGCAGCGGCTCGTACTCCGTCCAGGTGGAAGGATACGAGCCGGCACCGGCTGACGTGACCAAGAAGCTAATCGACGCCTACCAGGAGGCGCGCGCTGCGGGAAACCAATAGGCGTGCAGGGGTGCCGGGGGAAGGGCCGTTCCCTCAGGCACCCTTCTCATATGCCTTGACGTCTTCCTTGGACAGTTTCGCCCGGGCGCAGGCCTCATCGATGAGATGGCCGCTTTTGGCGAAGTCGACGCTGGCCGTGCCGGCGAAGATTGCCAGACCAAGGCCCGCAGCCATCATGGCGGCTCCTATGACGACATTGCCGGTGGGAATGAGGCCGTTTACCTCAAGCCATGATTTCCCATAGATGAGCACCACGATGACGACAATTGCCGCGGCACATTTGATGATGTCCTTGCGTCGGTTCGCCTTGAGCCGCTGCACCTCGGCAAGGGCGCTTTCCCGGCTCTTCGTTTTCTTTGACATGGTGTTCCTTCCCCTTTGCCCTCCTCCGACCACCGCAACGGCGCGTCGCGCGTGTCAGTGAGGTGCCCTCCGGAGCATCGTGCGCCCATGACATGACGCGATCCGAATATCCGGAGGGCGATTAGGCCCCCTTGGTTTGAAAGCCTGCCTCCATCAAAGCTACGAGGTGGCCACTGCCTTGTCGGCATCGGCGACGGCATCGTTTTGGGTGCATACGCGGCGTTTGCGTGCATCTAGCATCTGCATGTCGCCGTTCCATCTCTTCGAGAAAGGCAGGACATCGAGCGTGGCAACCAGGGACAGCACTCCCATGACCACGAAGACGGACAGGCGCTGGTCGGCACCTCCCACGGCAACCTGGACGATGATGTTGAGAACGGAGCCGATGGTGATGGCGAAGTTCGTCAGCGAAAGGTTGAACGGATAGTTCTTCGCGCCGAATCGCTGCCGGGCGAATGCCGAAGCCACGACAGGCACGCCTCCGTAACAGAAGCCGCAGCACAGCGCGCCGACGATATAGAGCGCGGAGATGCCGGTCACGAATGCCCCGATGATGCAGGCGCACGCGAAAACCGCGATGAGGGCGTCGACGAACATGGTCACCTTCACGTTTGTCTTGTCGTAAAGCAGTCCAATCACCACGCGGGCGATGCCGTTGCACGTGGAGACCAGGCCGACGAGGAGCGTGGCGAAGCCGATGTCCAGACCGACCAGCTGTGCGTCGGAGGCGGCGTTGCCGATGGTTGCCAGGCCGATGGCGATGACGATGACGGCCCAAACCCAGTACACGTAAAACGTGGGCGTTTTAAGGGGGGCATCCTCGTCGCCCGGATCGTACCCTCCGCTGACCGCCTTCTCAGGCGCGACGAGCGCGACGATGTCGGAGGGCGGACGCTTCAGCGTCAGGGCAAGCGCGATGACGATGGCGCAGGTGATGATGCCGATGCCCGCGAAGACGGTGCTCAGGCCAACGGCGGGAATCAGGTTCACCGACAAGGTGCCCAAGATGAGCGAACCCAGGCCGAATCCCATCATGAGGATGCCGGAGGAAAAACCCACCTTGTCGGGGAACCAGACATTCGTGGTGGCAACGACCGTGTTGTAGCCGATGCCGACGGCCAGGCCGCCCAACGTTCCGTAACAAAGGTAGATGACCGCGATGTTCCCCGTGCCGAACAGGGCGGTGCCCGCAAACCCGCACAGGAACATGATTGCTGCGACGACGAGGGTCCCGCGCACCCCCAGCCTCTTCTCGATCAGTGAGCCGAGTATGGCTCCCAGGCAGAACATGATCATCATGATGTTGAACGTGAGCGCCACCGCGCTTTTTTCGAGGCCGAACGTCGAGCACATCGGTGCCACGAACATCGAGAACGCATAGATGAGCCCCAAGAACAACAACGTGAGCGTGGACAGGGCCAAATAGAGCATGCGCTTGCTCCGTATCTGGCCGACGGTCATATCAGACATAGATCCCCTCTCTCCGGTATGGTGCCACGGCACGCGGGTGTGTCCCAAGCGTCCGCGATGCTGTACGAATTGTACCGGTTGCGCGCGCAAGAATATACAGCTGTGCGTACTAGGTCTTGCCTATTTTCATCCTCACGAGGGTATGAGGGCGTGATAAAAGGTAGCCGTGGGCCCGTTTGGCGAAGGTTTTGGGATGCGGCGCGCATCTTCGCCGTGGCCCAAGGGAAGAGGCGTGGCAAGAGGCGCCCGCTCATTGCTGTCGGGCGCTCCCCTTGGAAGGGGCATCTGTCTGAGAAGAAAATGAGAGAGCCGGAAAGCATCCCGTTGCTTTCCGGCTCCTGTGTTTCAGACCTTCTCCATTATAAGATGATATCTAGTATTTATCAAGTCACTTTGGAAAGGTTTTCGGGGGGATGGCGCATGGCCTTTCGGAAGGCTGGCACTCTTTCTTGCCGTTCGGGCCCTCGTGCTCCATCTTTTCCCTCCCTGATCGCGAGAAGGCGGCGTGAAGTTTGTGGGACAGCACCTTGCTCGCCCGGCGGGTCCTCTGCAAGATTGAAAGGAGCCGGGGCTTCACGGCCTGCGTGTATGCGATTTTCACCAGGGGGCCGATGGCCAGGAAGTTCACGGCAAATGCCATGAGGACGGAAATCGGGGCATTCGAGACGGCTTCCATCCAGCTGAAGCCCTCGGGACCCCGTGAGACGAGCGTCCCGAAAAAGGTCATGATGGTGGCCATGATGCCCACGTTGATGGCCGTCATGGCCAGCGCGCGCCTGACGCCGGAAAGGGATGCCGGAACATGGGGCACAATGCGGTCGACGAGGGGGTTGGCTACGAAGACGCGCACGACGAACGCGATGCAGAACATGATGGGATACTCGTACAAAACGCCGGAGAGCTCAACCGACGGAGAGCCGGTCTGCCGCAGAAGCGCGTTGAGCGTCACCATGCATGATGACATGAACAGCACCATGATCGCCTGGAAGAAGACGCGCTCCTTCCCGGAGGTCGGTGCCGTGATCTGCCCTCGGAGGCAGCGGAGATAGGCAGTGTTGCGGGCATCCCGGTTCGGGCGTGTGTCAGACCTGGGGGGCATGGTGTCCTTTCTCTTGTTCAACGTTGTGCGGTCGCCAGTCTGCGTGCCAGATAGACGTCACGCAGACTGGCTCAGCCCCTGCGTTCGCAGGGGTCAGCGGTTTCGATCATGGAGTGAAAGGGAGACCGGCACCCTCGGCAGCCGAGAGCGTATGCGTCTTGCACCATGTCACGATGATGGAAAAACGGGCAGCGCATCATTGCGCTTGCGAATCCGAATGATCGGATATCCCCAGTATAGGACACGCCGGCACCGGTGATTTTTGAAAAAGGCTGGACGGCAGGAACTCTCCATGAGCGTCAGGGGGGAAGGAACTTGTCCTCGGGTTGATTTGCGGCCGGCCCCCTTGTGATCGTGCGCATCGCCCCTCTTCCCCCGCTGGCGGCGTGCCGTTCCGTTGGGTTTCTGAAAGGCCGTCCGTCCAATGCGCTCTTTCGTTGCCGTCGCTCTTGAGGCGCGCTATAATTGCCATACCCAACTAACAGACGTGATCTATCAAGTGAGGGGAAGGGAAGACATGGAGACCTATTACAAGCCGGAAGATCTGGGGAAATTTTCGTCGATGGGGGAAGAGGCTCCGGAACTGTGGGATCTCTACATGGCCTATTATGGCAAGGTGTTCGAAGAGGGGGCCCTCACGGCCCGCGAAAAGGCCCTGATCGCCCTTGCCGTCGCGGCCACGGTGCAATGCCCTTACTGCATCGATTCCTACACGCAGTCGTGTTTGGAGAAAGGCGTCACGGAAGACCAGATGACCGAGGCCTTCCATGTGGCGAACGCCATCCGGGGCGGCGCTTCGCTCGTGCACGGCGTGCAGATGAAGAACATCGTCAAACAGCTGGAAATGTGATCCCATGCCCGCGACCGACAGGCAGGCCCAGGACATCATGGATTCGTTTCCTCGCTTTCAGGAGAGGACGGACGAGGAGACGCGGCATACTCGCGAGCGGCTTGACGTGTTGCAGGTCAATGTCGGGCGGCTCTGCAACCTGGCTTGCAAGCATTGCCATATGGAAGCGGGACCGAACCGCACGGAGGTCATGTCGCGCGAGACGCTCGGCAATTGCCTGGAAGTATGCCGCTCCTATGGGTTCAAGACCCTCGACGTGACGGGCGGTGCGCCGGAAATGAATCCGGATTTCGAGTGGTTCATCCGCGAGGCCGCCGCGCGCGGCATCGACACCATCGTTCGTTCCAACCTGGTTGTCCTGCATGATGATCCCTATCGCCACCTGCCTGCCGTTTTTGCGGAGTTGGGCGTGACGGTGTTTGCCTCGTTGCCCCATTACGCCAGACGGGCGGCCGAGCGTCAGCGCGGTGCCGACACCTTCGATCCCGTCATCGCCATGATGAAGGAGTTCAATGCCCTGGGGTATGGCGCTAACGGCGATCTGGCACTCAATCTCGTGTACAACCCCGGAGGGGCCTTCCTGGCCCCTGACCAGAAGGCGCTTGAGGACGAATACCGCCAAAGGCTTTCAGCCGACTTCGGCGTCACGTTCGACAATCTGTACGCCATCGTCAACAATCCCTTGGGGCGGTTTGGAAACCGTTTGTTCGAGACGGGGAATCTTGAAGGCTACCTGGAAAAACTCGTCAACGCGTTCAATTCCGGAGCCGTTCCCAACATGATGTGCCGAAACCAGCTGTCGGTGGGGTGGGACGGCTCACTGTACGATTGCGATTTCAATCAGGCGGCAGGCCTCTCCTGCACCAATGGCCTGACCATTGCCGATTACGCCCGAGACGGGGCACTGCCCCTGCAGAGGGACATCGCGTTCGGCAATCATTGCTATGCCTGCTGTGCCGGTGCAGGCAGCAGCTGCGGAGGTTCCACCACCTAGGTTCGAGTAGTCCGGCGGGGCGAGGCGCCTGTCTCTCAGGGTGCCGATGCCCCGCCTTCCTGGCCAGAGAGGGGGCCGCCGTTCCTGCTCCGGTGGAGCGCGTCAGACACGCTCCTTCCCGGCAATGCCGGCGCGCGTGGACGAGGTGGACGTGGTCTCGCTCACAGGTCGATCGAGAGGCCGTCGGCTGCGGGACGGACGCGGCCCTCGTACGGGGCCAGGTACTCTTCAAGCTGGACGAGGGTGATCGGCTCGTCGTAATGCATGGCCAGGTGAGTGAGGTAGAGCGTCCCGACATCCAGGGAGAGGCCCTCCTCGATGGTCTCCTGCACGCTGTGGTGCGCTTCAGGCGACCAGTTCCTCTTCCAAAACGTCGCATCGAGCGCCATGACGTCGACGCCTCGCACGCGCTCCGCCGTTTCGGGTGGAAGCTTGCCGGTGTCAGAGGCGTAAAACAGCCGCGTTTCCTCGGTCTCGATCAGATAGCCATAGGTGCCGGGAGCATGTGTGACGGGCAGTGCCGTGTAGCGCGTGCCGTCGATGTCGAATGTCGCGAACGGCTCGAGCTCGTTCAGGGCAAGGCATTCGGTCATGTAATGAAATTCCTGGCAGATGCTCGCAAGGGTCGGCGCGCTCCCCGATGTGGGCAACGGCTCTTTCCTCACCAATTGCACCAGGTATTCCAGCTCTCCCAGGCCTCCGACGTGATCAAAGTGCGCATGGGTGTAGAGGAGCTCGTCGATGTCCCGCACGTTTTCGCGCAGCAGCTGATGGCGGGTGTCGGGGGGCGTGTCGATGAGCACGGTCTTTTGCCCGCGCACCATGACGCCGCAGTCTCCTCGCCGCGCACGCGGGTCGCGGCGGGCCTCTTCGCAGGCGGGGCAGTCGCAGAAAAAGGCGGGGACGCCGCAACCGGCCCCGGTTCCCATGAAGGTGAAAACGTGCTTCTTCTTGCCCATGTCGTTCTCCTCGGTTTGTGTCGCTGGACTTATGCCAGAAGGTTGACGTCGTCTCATAATAGCGCTTTCCATGCAGGAGGAATACAGAGGCTTGTTGCCGGTGCGCCACATGCCTTCGGGTTGGACGTGCGAGGGTCCTTGACTTTGGCAGCTGCTTGGCCAACGCATGTGCACCGGTCTGCCCGGCATTTTTTTTCCACAAAACGTTTGCCGGAGGTGGTAGGTTTTTTGAGTAATGGTTATAATCAAGTAGCTGACTATATCAAGTACTAGTCTGCGGCTAACACTGAACAGTGTTTTACAGAACGAGGCTGTCATGTTGGCGAGAGGAGCCAAGACGGGGTGGCGGATGTGCCACGGGTGATGATTCGCGCGGGGGTGCGGACGGATACGCGAGAGATTCTGTGTGGGGGCGGGTTCTCGCCGAACGGCGGGATACCCGGATGAGCGGCAGGGGGCTCGAACGGGCTTCGATCGAGTAGTACCAAGGGGCCTACCTGCTTACGCGATTTAAAACTCCTAGTGTGATGCGCATGCCGGGAGCCTCTCCTACACTTTCAGAATGGTTCTCGCGCACGTGATTCGTTGCTGCGGTCTTGGGGCATGCAATCGGACAGGTGGGCGAACCGGTAAATGGACGAGAAGAAGAGGGGAAGGTAGATGACGGAAATCGATATCCACGCTCCCGGCGTAGAGATGGTGAAGTCACTGTGCTACTTCTGCCACGCGAACTGCGGCGTTCTTGCGTACGTCAAGGACGGCGAGGTGATCAAGATCGAAGGTGATCCCAATTATTCGAACCAGAGTGGGCTGTGCTGCCGAGGAACCAGCGCGCTCCAGCATCTCAACCACCCTGCCCGCATCAACCACGCCCTGAAGCGCGTGGGCGAGAAGGGCGAGGGAAAATGGGAGAAGATTCCTTATGATCAGGCAATCCAAGAAGTTGCAGAACGGCTGAACCGCATCAAGGACGAAAGCGGGGCGGAGGCGGTGGCCACCGCTGGCGGAACCACGCGCACCGACGATTGGGCGCGGCGCCGTTTCTTGAACCAGTTTGGATCGCCGAACGGTTTTCACAATGCGCTCCTGTGCTGGATTCCCACGTTTATGGCGGAGACGTGCGTGGCCGGCTGGTCTCCGTTCGAGACCGATCTTGCAGGTGCGAAATGCCTGATCCTCTGGGGCATGAACCCAGGCGCCTCAACTTTGGGCGGCATGCATGGCTATACCGACCTTCAGAAGGCGGGCCTGAAGGTGATCGTCATCGATCCTCGCTATTCTGAGACCGCATCCAAAGCGGATCTCTGGGTGCCGTTGCGTCCCGGGTCGGATGCTGCGCTTGCTTTGGCCATATTGAACACCATCATCTACAGCGGTCTTTACGATTATGAGTTCGTTGAGCAATGGTGCGACGGCTTCGACGAGCTGAGGGAGCACGTTGCCGAATACACTCCCGAATGGGCCGCTCCCATAACGTGGCTTGAGCCTGACCAGATACGTCAGGTCGCTCAGATGTATGCCATGAACAAGCCCGGTTGCATACAGTGGGGCTGCACGTGGGACCAGATGGGTCGCGCTTCCACGACTGGCAGCCATACCATCGCGCTGATACGGGCCATCTGCGGAAACCTCGATGTTCCAGGAGGCGACGGCATGCCGGGCCCCGCGCTGAATTTCCTCACCGATGAGGAGATGGAGGCAAATGAGTGCTTGCCTGAGGAACAAAAGGCAAAGCAGATCGGGTCTAACAAGTTCAAACTCACTTCGTGGCCTGGCTATCAGCTCATATCCGACAACGCCAAGCGTACATGGGGGAAGACGCTGCCCACCGAGTGGTTCTGCGAGGCTCATGGCCCGAGCGTGTTCAAGGCAATCATCACGGGCGATCCCTATCAAGTGAGGGCGCTCATCGTGAACGCGACCAATCCGGTCAACTCCTATGGCGACGCCAAGATGACCCTGCAGGCTCTGAAGCAGTGCGAATTCCTGGTCACCGTCGATTATTGGATGACTCCGGCTGCGCTGCTCTCCGATTATGTGTTTCCCGCCGCTGGGGCACTCGAGCGTCCCACCATCGTCACCCACTACGGTGCCACCGATTCGTTCATGGGGGGCAAGCGCGCCATGCAGCCCCTGTATGACCGCCATACCGACATGACCTTTTGGCGCAAGCTGGGGCTGGCGTGTGGCCAGGATCCCGAGATGTGGCCGTGGGAGACCGAGGAGGAGGCATACTATCACATACTGCAGCCTCTTGGTCTTTCCATCAGCAACTACGAGGAATTTGTCGACTTCTATCGCATGTATTACCCGCCGTTGCACCAGAACAAATTCATTGCCAACGGCGGTTTCTGGACGCCTTCGGGCAAGGTCGAGTGCAATTCGACCATCCTGCGCGAGTTGGGTTATTCGGGCATGCCGACCTACATCGGCTGCATAGAGAACGAGATCGACACCCCTGAAATCGCGGAAGAGTATCCCATCGTGCTGACGACGGGCGGCGGCTTCATGCCCTATCACCACTCGGAGCACTTCCAGATGCAGGGCATCCGTTATCTGTATCCCGATCCGTACTTTTCCATCAATCCGGTCTTGGCTGAAAAGCTGGGCATCGAATACGGCGATTGGTGTTGGATCGAGACCCGCCGCGGGCGCATCAAGATGCGCGCGAACGTCGAGCCTGAGGTCGACCCCCGCGTGGTGTTCACGCCGCGCGGCTGGTGGTTCCCCGAGCGCGACGGCTCGGCCGACCTCGACAATCCCTTCGGTTGCCTGGAGTCAAACGTCAACGTCCTCACGTCGGTTGACGACTGGGATTGCGATCCGATGGGCGGTTCGTGGGCTAACCGGGGCCTGATGTGCAAGGTCTACCGGTGCGGTCAGTTGGACAAGGAGTTCCGGCAGTCCGACACGCAATTCTCCATCCCGGGCTCGTCTCCCGAGCCAGGCGTCACGGTCATGCCGAGCGATCAGGGGCTTGCCCGTGAGCCCATCCCGTTCGAGATGCCGCAGCCGCCCATCGAGGTTCCCGAAGGCTACGAATACGTGTGGCAGAGCAACAGCCTGTTCCAGAAGGGCACGAATTACCGTCTCGACGAATCCGGCTGGCTCATCAATCCCCGCACCAAGGGGTACCACGACGCCCATACCGGCTGGCGCTATGACGCCGCAGGCGAGGTGTTGGTCGATGACGAGACCGGCAAGGTGTACACGATGGAACGCGATGAAATCGTCTTCGTGGGCGGCGTGCGCTGCCATCCTGGCGAGGCTGCCGCGCCCTATGAGGTTCCTGAGAGTCTCACGTGGAATGTGGAGTTGGGCTATGCCACGTTGGGCGATCTTCCCTATGTCTACGATCCGGAAAGCGGCTGGATGATAGATCCTGCGACCAATGCCTATCATGACGCCAATTACGGCTACCTGTACGACGCGGAGCAGGGCAATCTGCTTGATGAGGCCACTGGCAAGCGCTACGACCTGACGTATGCGCCCATCGAGGCGTAGGCATCGAGAAGGAAGGATAGAGATATGACTCGCTATGTTATGGTCATTGACCAGCGTCGTTGCATCGGTTGTCATTCCTGCACGGTTGCCTGCCGTACGTGGAACGACCTGCCGCTTGACATCGTCTACAACCCGGTCGTCACCGAGGGAACCCAGGGGACTTGGCCTCACGTCCATCGCAGCTGGACGCCCACCCTGTGCATGCACTGCGCGACGCCCGCATGTGTGCCGTGCTGTCCCACGGGGGCAAGCCAGCAGGACGAGGATGGCACCGTGTGGGTTGACTCAGAGAAATGCATGGGATGCAAGGTGTGCGTGAACGCCTGCCCGTACGGCATGCGGGACACGTCCAAGCTTGAGCCGCGCCTGCACCAATTCGTGCGCAAGTGCACCTTTTGCCGTGAGCGCCGCGAGATGGAACCGGGTTCCGAGCCCTACTGCGTCCAGACCTGCCATCAGAAGGCGCGCATCTTTGGAGACTTGGATGATCCGGAAAGCGAGGTGTCCAAGCTCATCGGCTCCGTGAAGACGGAACGCCTTTTTGAGGATCTTGGCACGGACCCTCAGATATATTACATTCCCGAGTTGGGAGGCAGGGCATAATGAGACATCACTATTGGGAAGCTCCCATCGTCATCTACCTGTTTCTGGGCGGCCTCGGCGGTGGCATCATGTTTTTGTCCGCCGTCTTTGACTTCTTCATCATCCCCGGCGTGCCGGAGCTGTTCGCCTGGCCGATGTTCATAGCCTTGGCGGCACTTGCCGTCGGCTGTTTCTTCCTGGTGTTCGAGTTGGGGCAGCCGCTGGTGTTCTGGCGCGTGTTCACCACGGCCACGGCCATCATCAAATGGGGCGCCACGCTTTTGACGTTTGCTCTGATCGGCGGTTTTCTTTGGTGGGTCTCCTTCCTTCCCTGGGAGTGGATCAGCGGGCTGGCTGGCATCCTGGCCGGGGGCCGCGGCGTGTTCCTCGCCATTGCGGGCATCGCCGGCTTTGGCATCATGGTGTACACCGGCGTGATGCTGTCGACGCTGAAGGCTCATTCGTTCTGGGCGACGCCGGCGTTGCCGGTGCTCTTCACCATCTCTGCCACCTCAACCGCCTGTGCCGCCATGGCGCTTGGCTTGGGCGGCTGGCCGGTCGAGTTCAGCCTGGTCTATGTGGTGGCGGAGGAAATCATCCACGCCATCCTCCACATCGTGGACATCGTCTTGGTGTGTGCCGAGATCACGGTGCTCCTCATCATGGTGCTGTCCTTCTTGGGTGCGGGAAACCAGACGGCGAAGGCTGTTGCGCTTCGCTGGGTCAAGGGCAAGACCGCTCCTCTGTTCTGGATAGGCATGATGGGATTTGGCCTTGTCATCCCTCTGTTTCTGTATATCGGCGGAGGGGACTCCGCGGCTTCTGGGATTGTCGCTCCGATTTTGGTCCTGTGCGGCGGCTTGCTGCTCCGCTACCTGTGCGTGTATTCTGACGAGCGGGCCGAGATTCCGGGCGAGAGCCGCTACTACCAGCGGCTTCCGAAGAACGATGCCCCGTTCGTCACCAAATGGAAAAACGGGGACAATCTGTACTAACCTGTTGGAAAGAGCCGAAACGCTCAGCGCGGCCGCACTTTTACCGACCGGGGGTCCGGCGTCAAGGCTGGGTCCTCGGTCGCGGTTTCGATCATGTGCTTGAAGGGGGGAGAGTGACATGGAAGACTATGTGTTTGAAGACATGCTGGCAGGGAGCACGGTCACGTGCGCGTTTCCTGGGCTCGATGCTCGCGTGGAAGCTTCGACCGCGCCCCGCCGTGCCCGCACGCTGTTCTTTCCCGGCTGCTCCTTCATCAACTACGGCCTTCCCCTGGTAAAAGCCGTGTATGACCTGCTGTCCGACGCGGGTCGCGTCGAGGGGGTGTCGCTTCTCTGCTGTGGCAAGATCCTGAGCTTCGAGCCGGATGGCACGGCGGTTCGGACGGCGTTCGAGGGTCAGCTGCGCGACCATGTGGCCGCGGCGGGGATTGAGAGGATCGTTGCCGCCTGTCCGAATTGCGTCGCCGCCTTGCGCGGCGCCTTTGCCTGTGACGAGCGGACGGCCTCCGTCGAGATCGTCGCCCTTCCGCAGGAGCTCGCCGCCCTCGGCTATCGCATTGACGCGCAGGTCGCGATGCGCATGCTCGCCGCCGAGCTTGCCATGGGCGAGACGGACGCCTCTCCCGATGCGTCCGCGTTGTTCAGCGTGCATGATTCGTGTCCTGATCGGGCTACGGGAGAATTCGCCGACGGCCTGCGCGCCCTCATGCCTTCCCAGCTCTTCGTCGATCCCGCCCATGTTCGGAAGCGCTCGCAGTGCTGCGGCTCCCTCGCCCGCGCGGCGGGGAGGCTCGACCTGGGGAATGCGCAGGCTCAAAGGCGAGGGGATGAAGCCGTTGAGGCGGGCGCCTCCGCCATCGTCACGGCGTGCGTGAGCTGCGCCCGCCTGCTTTCGGCCTCTCAGGACAAGGTGCCGGTGTTCCATTACCTCGAGCTGCTGTTCGACTGGCGCATCGCATGGCGACATGCGGACGCGTACATGAAGCTGCGCTTCCTGTTTGACGAGGCGCTTGGCGCGGAGGAGCCTGCGGATGGCGGGCGGCCGTTCAAGGGCCTGAGCCCCGCGTGCGGGAACGACGGGCGCCGACCGGGATGCGATGTGCGATGACGCGCGAGACTCGCCGGACGAACTGCCATTTCTGCGGCTACTGCTGCGCGTTCTCGGCGACGGTCGAGGACGGCCGCGTCGTCGACCTGGTTCCCGACCCGACCCGCTATCCCTATGACGACAGGATCCTCCAGGGATGCCGCCGCTGGCGCATGAACCTGGACGTGCTTGACGGTCCCGATCGGGTGAACTATCCCCTGCGTCGTCGGGGAGAGCGAGGTTCTGGCGAATGGGAACGCGTGAGCTGGGATGGGGCGCTTGATGACATCGCGGCAAAGCTGCGGGCGCTCGCGGGACAGCACGGTCCCGAAACGTTGGCCAGCGCCATCGGCGGCCCGCATGCGTCATTCTGGCCGTTGCACCGGTTCATGAACCTGTTCGGCTCTCCCAACAACATGGGCATCGGGCAGATATGTTGGAATCCCCGCATCTGGATGGATGCCATCACCTTCGGCTGGACGGTGGAGGCGGACATCGTCCCAGGTGTGACCGACTGCCTGTTCATATGGGGCACGAACCCCGCGCAATCGGACAACTCGGCCTTCTGGCGGTCGCTCATCGCCCTGTCTAAGACCGAGATGCCGCTTGTGGTCGTGGATCCGCGTCGAACGCAGGCGGCGACTCTTGCCGACCTCTGGCTTCCCGTGCGTCCCGGCACGGACATCGTGCTGGCCTTGGGGCTTCTGCATGTCATCATCGAGGAGGATTTGATAGACCGGCCGTTCGTGGAGCGATGGTGCCATGGGTTCGATGAACTGGCCGCGCACGTTGCCCCGTATGACCCTCCGCGCGTCGCCGAGGTGTGTGGACTGCCTGCGGACGACGTGGTGCGGGCCGCTCGGCTGTTTGGCCGCGCGCAGGCCGCCGCACTCGTTTCGGGTCGCGGCGTGGACCAGGTGGGTGCCAACGTCGCGCCCACGCACCGCGCCCTCTGCTGCCTTCGGGCGGTGACGGGAAACGTCGACAAGCCCGGTTCCTGCGTGTTGGCCGAAGCGAGCGACTTCATCTCCGAGATGGAGTTGGAGATGACCGACTCCCTTGCGCCGGAGCATCGCGCACGCTGCCTCAACACTCCGTACACGCCTCTGCAGTGTTACGACGGCTATGAGAAGGTCCGGAGGCTGACGGAACGGCTCGGGCGCACCCTTCCCGCGCGCTATCTGACTTCCGCCCATCCTGACCTGGTGTTGCGTGCCATGGAATCCGGGGATCCCTATCCGGTGCGCGCGCTTGTCGTGAACGCGACGAACCCGCTGCTGACCTACGCCGACACGCATCGCGTGTTTGAGGCGTTGAGGGGTCTCGATCTCCTGGTTGTCCTCGACTATTACCTGACGCCCACGGCCAGCATCGCCGACTACGTGCTGCCTGCCGCGGGAGCCATCGAACGGCCGGTGCTTCAGGTTCATGGCGGCGTGGCGAACATCGGCTACGGCGGCCCGGCGGCGGTCGAGCCCTACTACGAACGCCGCACGGACTATGACGTCTTTCGCGCTCTTGGCCTGCGGCTGGGACAGGAAGGCTCCTGGCCGGAGGAAACGCTCGCCGATGCCTTCGCCGCCCAACTTTCCCGTGCCGGCATGGACTGGGACGCATTTTGCCGGCAGGGCATCTACTGGCGCCCTCCTGGATACGCGAAACACGAGGATCCGGGTCCCGATGGCATGCCGCAGGGGTTCGCGACGACGACGGGCAAGATTGAGCTGGCGAGCGAATTTTTGCCGACGATCGGCGGTCCTCGGCTCCCCGCGCCCGCTGATCCCCTCACGCTGTGCTCGGACGAGCTGCGCGCGAAAGCGACGCGGGAGGGCGGCGCGCATCTGTCGATGATCACGGGGTCGCGCAAACAGCCCTACAACGCGTCGATGTACTTCAACAATCCGACATTCCGGGCGCAATCGCCGCATCCGGTTGCCGAGGTGAGTCCGGCCACTGCCGAGCGGTTGGGGCTGGCGCCGGGAGACCGTGTGGAGGTTGCCACCGACCACGGATCGGCGCGGTTTGTGCTGGCGGTCGCCCCGATGCGCGATGGCCTGGTGAGCGTTGACTATGGGTGGTGGCATCCCGAATGGGAGCCGGGGGCTCCTGATTTCGGCGGCATGTGGGAATCCAACGTGAACTGTCTGACGACGTTTTCGCGGGGGGAGCCCCTGATCGGCACCTGGTCGTACAATGCCCTCGATTGCGTCATGATGAGGATCGACGATCGTTTGAGCTGGGAGGGCGGGGGATGATCATCCCGCCCGTCGGCACAGGTGCTTTGTTGGGCCGGGAGGCCTCGAGGAGCCTGCGGCGACAGCCGAACCTGCCAGTGGGGAAACCGCTGCGGCAGGGGGTCGGGCTCCTTTGCCGTGCCTGGCCGTTTTTGTGTTCATACATGATTCGACGTGCGGATTGTCCGCCTGAGAAAAGGAGAGTGTCGTGACGGAAAAGAAGCAGGCGTTGCTGGTGTTCAGCAAGCCTCCCATCCCAGGAATGGTCAAGACGCGCCTGACGCGCGAGAACAACGGCATCCTGAGTCCCGAACAGGCAGCGGAGTTCTTCAAGCGCAGCCTGTACGACGTGAGTGAGCTCTCGATGCATGCGCTCATGGAGCTGCAGCGCCAGAATGACGCGCTGGTCGCCGAGGACCCGGCGGCGGACCGGGTCATCTACGACTTCTTCGTGTCGACCACGCCCGCCAACAACGTCGAGCTCATGCGGGACACCTATGACGCCATCGGCCCTTGGCCGCTGGAGATCCACTACCTCACGGACAAGGGAGCCACGTTCGACGACCATTTCGACGATGCGTTCTCCCAGCTGTTCGAAAGGGGGTACGAACATGTCGTCTCGGTGGGAGGCGACATTCCCACCATGCCGAAGTCCCATATCATCCAGGCCTTCCAGTGGCTCGATTACTTCCAGTCGCAAGGCACGCCCGGATTCGTGCAGGCACCTTGCCAGGAATGCGGCACGTCACTCGTCGGTTTCAGCGCCGACACGCCGATGGACCATCAGAACGTCTACTACAATCTGGACGGCCGTGCGGCGCTCGACGGTTACATGGAGAAGCTTGAGGAGCGTGGCGTTCCTTCCGCCTACTTGTCTCCCGTTGCCGACATCGACGAGAAGACCGACCTCGCCCATGCCATATCATGCATGCGCGCCATCGCCGTCGCCGCTCGCAGCCAGACGGACCTGTTCGTGCCCCAACGGGTGCTGGACTGGGTCGACTACATGGGCATTCGCGTCTCCACCCCGCCGAACGACGAGCATGATCCTCGCCAGTACATCGATGAGGCGGAGTGACCCCATGGAATCCGAACGGCGCATGCCGCTCCACGGGACGACGGCCCTGTGCCCGCACTGCCTTCGCGAGCTGAAGGCCGATGTGTATGCGGATGCGGAAGGCGCGGTGTGGATGGAGCGCACCTGCCCCGACCATGGCAGGGTGACGACCCGGATGTGGCCCGACGCCCATCACTACCAGTGGCTGCGGTCCGGGGCGTTCGCGCCCACCCGCCCCGATCCCGCGTGCACCATTCCCGTGACGGGGCCGTGCCCGCTCGGCTGCGGCACCTGCGGCCGGCACGAGCGCCGCGGCACCTTGCTGGAGATTGAGGTCACGCGGAACTGCAACCTCCACTGCCCGGTGTGTTTCATGAGCGCCGAGAACGGGGAGGGCGACCCCACCCTCGAAGAGATCGACGCGATGTATGACGTCATCTCGAATGCTGTGGGAACAGATGGTGCCGTGCAGATAACCGGCGGCGAGCCGACCTGCCGCAAGGATTTGTGCGACATCGTCCGCAGGGGTCGCGAGAAGGGCTTCTGGGGCATCGAGGTCAACACGAACGGCCTGGTGATCGCAGGGCGTGATGGCTATCTTGAGCAGTTGGTGGCATCGGGCCTGACGGGCGTGTATCTCTCGTTCGACGGCCTGACGGGCAACGTGTACGAGGCGACCTGTGGGCGCGACATCCTAGACGTCAAGCTGAAGGCTATCGAGCGCTGCCGTGAGGTGGGCATCCAGGTGGTGCTTTCGGTGGCCGTCGTTGCCGGCTCGAACGACGGGCAGTTGGGCGACCTGCTGCGCTTCTCGCTGGACAACGCCGACGTGGTGGCGGGCTTGGCACTCCAGCCCGCGTTCACGTCGGGCCGCTTTGACGCGGAGCGAGCGGTGCCGCTGTCTGCGGGAGACGTCATCTTCCAGCTGGCTGAGCAGTCCGACGGGCTGTTGGAACCCTACGACATCTGGCCGCTGGGATGCTCGAACCCCCTGTGCGACACCGGGGTGTTCCTCGTGCAGGGCGAAGCGCCCGAAGGCGTGACGCCGCATTCCTCGGGATTCTATCCCGCAACACGGGCGATGACCGTCGACGAGTACCGCGCCGGATACAGCCCGGACAGTCCTCAGGGATCGGTGTTCCTCGACATCCTCGCCGCACGAGGCGTCGAGGTGAAGAGCGGGCTTTCCGTCATCGTCATGAACTACATGGATGCCGTGTCCATGGACACGCAGCGGCTGCGCGAGTGCAGTATGATGGTCACGGTACCGGACGGGCGTGCCATTCCCTTCTGCTCGTACCATCTGACGGACGCGCGCGGACGGCGTGTGTATCCGCCTTGGTGCAAAGAAGAGTTGCGTCTCGAGCAGCCGATCGGGACGGGGCCGGCGGATGGGGGCGTTGGTTGGCCGAAGGGGCACAGGACGCAAGAGGAGGCGCCGCATGGCGAACGGGAATGAAGTCGCATACGCCATTCGTATCGACAGGGAGAGTTGCACGGGCTGTGGGTTGTGCGAGGCATTCTGCCCCGTGAACGTGTTCGAGATGGACGGGCGGGATCCCCAGGCGGTGCGGGCGGAGGATTGCTGGGGGTGCGAGACCTGCGCGGGACAATGCCCGGAGCATGCCATCCGCATAGAAGCCTCCTTGGCCACGCGGGCTGCAGCTGCCAGCCGGGAAACCGCCCCTCCGCTGGACCCGGCTGTCAAGAAGCAGTATCGGGAATGGGCGGAAGCGATGAAGGACATCCTCGGACTTCGTTGGCATCCGGTCGCCATCTCCCTCGTGAAGGCGGGGGATCCGCTTCCCGACGTGCCCCTGCCGGAAGAGAGGCTCCGCTACTGCCAGTCGCTCATGGCCGCCCGCCGGGGACGGTGCCTCATGATGCCGGCCAACCGGCACGCCTGCCCCGACGGCACGTCCATTCTGGGGTTGACTCCCATGCCGGAGAAGCTGGCTTCGGGCGAGCTGTACATCCTGTTCCACAAGCTTGACTCGGTGGAGGCGGCGAAGCGCATGGTGCACGAACGTCCCTGTTTGGAGCCGCGAACGATCGATGCGACCGTGGTGTGCCCGCTCGACGATGCGCGCTGCGAAGCCGACGTGGTCGCCGTCATCGCCAAGCCGGAACAGATGATGTGGCTTTCCATGGCGACCTCGTACTATACGGGGCATCGTCATGAGTTCCATGCGAGCGGCTACAACGCCCAGTGCGTCGAGACGACGCTGCTTCCCTTGACGACGCAGCAGATCAACATCTCGTTCGGCTGCTACGGCTGTCGGGCTAGCTCCGACGTGGACGACTCCATGATGATGATGGGCATTCCCGTGTCGCTCATGCCCGAGGTCATCAAGGGGTTGAAGGAGCTTGGCAAGCGGGCCATCCCGCAGTCCCGCGACAAGATATACCTCCCGCCGTTCTGATCCGCGGGGCCGTGCTGGCTGCATGGCGTAAGGTGGCGCGTGCGTGAGGTGCGTGTTGCCCCGCGGCGCGGGGAGGGGCGCGTTGCCACGCCATCGCATGGTGCGCAGGGAGGTGTTGGCTGCCTCGTTGTTGCAGGGGCGGGCGGACCGTGCCGGGGTGCCAGAGCGTGCACATTGCCGCGGCAGGGCACGAAGTGCGGGGGGTACGTTGCCGTGGCAGGGTGCGAGACGCGTTCGTTGCGCGCGCTGCGGGGAACGACCCATGCCCAGTCTATCGTTCAGGAGGATTCATGGCCGAGGAACTGTTCCATATCCGCGATGCACGGGAAGATGATCTGGGGTACTGCACCTCATATGCCTTCGCGGAGGGCATGGGCGGCATCGACAGCACGGAAAACCTGCGCGTGGCGGTTGACGACATCGACGAGGTGGTGGGCTTCCTGCGCCTCACGTTCGACGAGGTCGGCGTCGCCCACGTGAATCCCGTGGTCACCTATCCGACCTGGCGCGGAGTGGGAGTCGGCCGTGCGCTGGTCGAGGATGCTCTCGAGACGCAGGGAGAGCTGCGGCTGGTGTCGCGCGGATCGAGCCTGACGTTCTACGAGGCGCTCGGTTTCGTTCCGGTGGACTGGGCTGACATCCGGGGCGAGATTGTGGCCGAATGCGACGAATGCGAACTGTTCGACGAATGCGGCCCCGTTCCTCTGGGGAAGAAGCTGCAGCGACCTTCGAAAGGCGTCGACTGACCCCTTGTCTCAAACCCGCCTTTCTTGCTTCAGGCGTCCCTGCGACGCGGCTCGTTTTTCTGCGAGACCAGGCGTTGAGGGGATCGGGGGACTGGAATGCCGGGGGGACCGAAGGGCGCAACGGGGCAAGGGGCGACTGTCGGGATTGTGCTCGCGTGCGATCATGCGCGTGCTGGGGTTCGGGTTCAGGTTCGTCTGAGACCGAGTTCGATGCGCGGTTGCGGGGCGTCTTTCTGCCGGAAGGCCCTGCTTCGGCTTCGGGCGCCCGCCGTTTCCCCTGCGTGAGGGGGCGGCCTGTGACGCGGGGAGCCATCTGCCTAGGTGTCGCTTCGGTTGCGTGCGGCTTCTGCGCCGTTTCCTTCAGGAAGAGCGATCCGTCGCTTCGGCGATGGCGAACACGTCGTGCTGAATGCAGAGCAGGGCGTCGATCGACGAGACGCGGCCTTTGTCGTCGCTGTCGCAGCGCGTGTGGGCTTCGGTGACGAAGGCGGTGGTCAGCAGATGGTCGCCCGCTTCGCGGATGTCCTCCACCTCGCAGGCGAGCCATGAGAGGGCGCCTGCGACCACAGGAAGCTCATTGCCTGCGATTTCTTTTCCGACTTGGCCTTTCGGCTTGACGAGCCGATGCGCGAGGCCCGTTCCCTTGTCTTCCCGATGTCCGGAGCTGTTCCCGCAATAGGTGGCCACTTCGATGGAATCGAAGGCCCGTGCGTCAAGCACCGACACGGAGAAGGCTCCCGCCTCACGGATGAGTCCCATCGTGTGTGACTGCGCCCGCAGGGCGAAGGCCAACAGCGCGGGGTCATGGGAGATGGGGGTGATCCAGGCGATAGTGGCAAATCCCGTCTCGTCCCCGTCGTGTGCTCCGACGACCACGGCGGGCCGAGGGTTCAGCAGTGCGGCGACATCTCGCCCCGTCACCTGTCGATAGGGGGAGGCCATGGGTGTTCTTATTCGTGTGAGCAGAGGGGCGTGTCGGGCAGGTCGATGCCGAGCGCGCCGGCGGCTTCAGCCCGCAATTCCTCGAGGGTCAGCTGATAGCAGGCGAGTGCGTCGATCCAGCGGCGAAGGCAGTGGCGCCCTTGGTCGGTGAGGGTGAACAGGCGCTTGGCCGATCCTTCCTCGGGAGTGTCCCAGGCGGACGTGACCAAGCCGCTCTCCTCCATGCGCTTGAGGGCCCGGTAGATGCCGGTTGCGTCGGGCTTCTTTCCTCCGAACATGGGTGATTGGGCGGCCATCTGCACGATCACATAGCCGTGCAGCGGCTTGTCCGACCGGGCGAGCAGCGTGAGAATCGTGGGTTGCGAAAGGCGGTTGAGCGACTTGCCGAGTTCGGCGCATTCCTTGAGGTCCTCGTCGGTTTTAGGATGGCAGCTGCTCCACATGGGGTGGTCCCTTCTCGATTTCGATGCTCCCTGCGTCAAGGAAACGGCGCATGCTCGACCATGGCATCTATGCTAAACAAAACAACCACTATCATCTCATAACTATTTGCTCATTGCCATTACTTTCTTTTCATCGAGTCCCTGTGCGACGCTTGTGACAAGGGTGGGGGAGGGGCTGGAGCAACCGAATGCCAAGCTGCCAGAAGTTTCGCGACGGGGTGTTTTTCGTTAAAACAAGAACAAATGTTTCACGTGAAACATCCCGGTTCTTCGCTGCTTCCGAAGGTCCGCCAGGGTGTCGAGCGGCATCTGGCCTGCCCCGTTCCTGGACGGGCGGCGCCATGGGCTGCCCATGACCCCAAACGAGAAGCGCCACGGCCCGCCCACGCCGTCGAACGAGAGGGCTATGGCGCAAGCGGGTGACGGGGGGTGTTGGAAGGGGGTGCGAAGGGCAGGGCTGGGGTGACGAAGGCCGGGAACGGCGAAGGACGAAGCGGCGGAGAGCGGGGCGGATGTCCTGCCCGGCAGGCCGCCTCCCAGGAAGGCGATGCCCGGAGTGTCCCCGACGAGGCATGTGCCCAGGGACGTCGGGTCTTGCGGGGCTGGGCGCTTGCGGGGCTGGGCGGAATGCCCGGGCCTCGAATGAGCCCAAGCAGCACGACGAAGGCCGGGCTGAGTTCCGACAAGACGAAGCATATGCCCGCACTCCTCATGCGTCCAGGCAGCATGGCGACGGCCGAGGTGTGCAATTCCCAAGGGGTGAGCGCCGTGGCTCCCGGCAATGCTCCCAAGCAGTATGACGATGATCGAAAAAAGGGGAAATGTGCCAAAAACACGCCAATTGTGACATCGGGGCGAGAAGCCGGTCCCTCTTCGCGGTCCCTGTCTTCCGATATAGTTTCACCCCTTTTTTCAGAGGCCTCTGAGCAGGAGATTCGCAGAAGGAGAAAGGGATGCGATTCATTGCGCGGACTCGATGACTGCAAGCGCGCTCCCGGATGTCACAATTGGTGGGAAAATGGCACCTCGAGGGGGATCCGGGCGCATGGATCACCTTGGTTGCTATCGCGCGGTCGTATTTGACGCGAAAATGGCACCGCCAGGGGGATTCGCCCGAACCTGCGGTCTGTCGGCCTCGCCGGCGTCGTGGACAGCGTGGCCATCCCTCGACTCCGCCGTCGGCGCCCGGGCAGACAACGGGGCCTCCGCTGGGGTCGACGGCGGCAAACGTCGTTGCTGGGAATGCCTCAGAGGTGGGGCACTCGCCAGAAACAGCGAAGGGCCAACACCCGAAGAGGCTTTGCCTAGCACGTTGTCGGGAAGAGGCTTTGCCTGGCACGTTGTCGGGCTCGCCGATCTCGACGACCCATCCGGTGCCCCTTTCGATCAGGCTGGTGCTTTTGACCCAGCCAGTGCTTTTGACCAGCCAGTGATTCCTTCGATCCAGCCCGCCCCATCGTCCGCGGCGCCCTCGCTTTCCGTTCGGCCGCGCGGGTCTCTGTCGGAATGTTCGCCGTCTTCATGATGCCGCTCGCGGTCGAATTGTGGTCAAAGGGGGGAGAGCCTTGCCTCTCCCTTTCCCGGTGCTATACTTCCGTACGAAATAAACTGACTAGTCAGTCAAAAAGGGCATCAAGCGATGTCGGGCGGCATTGTCGCGAGGCGTTCGGCGGCGAAAGAAGCGTCGGAAGTGACTCGCCTCGCGGTGCCGGCAGCTGTATCAGAAGGAGACAAGAACGTGGTTGAAACAAAGGAGGCTCGGTGGCAGACGCATCTGCCGCAGGGCCCGGAGTCGGGCACCTTCGTGCGCAGCGAGAGTCAGTTCTTGCATGCTCCCTACCTGAGCGCGCAGGACTTGGAGCTCCGCACGCTTCTGGGGTTTGCCTATCGGGGCGTGACCGTCGATGCGCACAAGGGCGAAGTCGTGGCCGTGCGCGGACGCAATGGGAGTGGGAAGACGGCGCTCCTGCTCACGTTGTCGGGCAGGATGAAGGCGACCGGAGGCACGCTGACGGTGGGCGGGTTCTCTCTGCCCAAGCAACGCGCCAAGGTGGAGCGCCATATTGGGTTAGGTCTGTTCAATGGCCTGAATGATCTCCAAGACAGCCTGACTGCCTCCTATGCGGTCAGCGCGGAGCTTCAGCTTCGCGGTTGCAAGGCCAACCGTGAGACGGTGCAGGCTTATCTGGCTGACTGGGACCTTGCCGACATCGCTAACGTGCGCGTGAAGGATCTCACGTCGCAGCAGCTCGCTCAGCTGGGCATTGCGCTGGCATTCATCGGAGATCCCGATGCGGTGGTCATCGACGACGTCGAGGATCAGCTGACCATGGCGCAGTCGGAGGGCCTCATGAACACGTTGCTTGCCTTGTCTCGCGAACGCGGCGTGGCCGTGGTGGTGGGCGTGGTCGAACGCAGCCTTGCCGCCATGGCGGACGCGACCGTGTATTTGGCGAAGGAAGGCGAGTGATCATGGCATTCAAAGGGCTGCGCTTTGCCGGACTCGAATGGAAGAACATCACGGCCTCAAAGGTCATGTGGGTGGTCATTGCCGCAATCGGCATCATGCCACTGCTGTATGGAGCGCTGTATTTGGCCGCGTTCCAAGATCCCTACGCGCGTCTGAACACAGTTCCCGTTGCGGTGGTGAACGAAGATCAGGGGGCGGTCATCGCAACCGAGCAGCGCAATTTGGGCGAGGACGTGGTGGACGAGCTGAAAAACAACGACGAAGGCTTGGAGTGGAACTTCGTGTCGGCGGATGAGGCCCAGAAGGGCCTCGAGGACGGCGCGTATTATATGGTGTGCACCATACCCTCGAATTTTTCCGAGAGCGTCGCCTCTGCGGAGACGAGCGATCCCGAGAAGGCCCAGCTCCTGGTGAATTACAACCAGAGCGAAAACATGTTGGCATCCCAAATTGGCCAGACGGTGTGGAAAGAGGTCCGCACGAAGGTGAGCGGCACCGTTTCCCATGAATACTGGAACACGGTCCTCAACCGCGTGGCCGATTCCGGCAAGGACATCCAGACCGCAGCCGACGGCGCGGGCACGCTCAAAGACGGCCTGACCACTGCCCATGACGGCAGCCAGACCATCACGACCAACCTCGGCACGCTGTCTGATGGCGCGACGTCGCTCGACGACGGCCTCGCCCAGCTCTTCACCGGTACGATAACCCTCAAGCAGGGCACGTTGTCCCTGGTGTCCGGGGCGAACCAGCTCAAGGCTGGCACCGGCCAGGTGGCCCAAGGGGCCGGAAGCGTCGCACAGGGCGCATCACAGCTCAAGAGCGAGGGGACGGGTGCCGTTTCCAGCGGCGCAAGCCAGGTGAACAGTGGCGTGCAGCAGATGGTGGAGAGCATGGGATCGCTGGTCACGGGTCTTGGGTCGGATGCCGACTCACAGACGCTGATCGGCGGTTCCCACGCGCTCCAGCAGGGCATCGCCCAAGTCAACCAAGGGGCCGTCGACGCGAGGAACGGAGTCGACCAGATAAACTCCGGAGTCCAGGCGCTGTCGGGTACCATGACGACGGCGAAGGCGGGCCTCGACGGCGCATACGCCATCCTGTCGAAGCCCAATGTCACCGAAGAGGAAAAGCAACAAGCACTCGCCATCATCAAGGGCGTCTCTGACGGAATGGGGACCTCGGGCGACACGGGAAGCTCCACGATGCAGGGCGCGCTGGGGACCATCAGCTCGTCGCTCGACGCCGTTTCTGGCAGCAACAGCGCCGCGGGCGACCCCTATGGCCTGACGAAGCTGATATACGCGACTTCCAACGGCGGAGCGGGCACGCTTGGCTCGGGTGCCGCCACGCTGCACGACTCCCTCTCGAACACGAAGGATCAGCTGGCTTCGAAATCGTCCGACCTCCAGCGGCTCTCAGCCGGCGCCTCCCAGCTTGACGACGGCGCGTCTGAAGTGGATGCCCGCATGGCCGAGCTCGCGGCCGGCGCCTCGCAGCTCTCATCCGGCGCTTCCCAGGTTGATGGCGGGGCTTCATCCGCCGTGTCCGGCGCCTCACAGCTCGACGACGGCGCCTCCCAGCTGCTGTCCGGCACGCAGTCTGCAAAGGACGGATCGGCCCAGATCGCAAGCGGCTCAAGCCAGCTCGAGGAGGGCAGCGCCACGTTGACGACGGGCCTTTCCGATGCGGTCGACGGCTCGTCCACCCTGCAGTCTGGCCTTGCGGAGGGGGCGGAAACTGCGGCGGAGCAGACGTCGAACATCGACGGCAAGGCCGACGTCATGGGCGATCCGGTGGAATTGGTTGACGAGTACTACACGACGGTTAAGAACTACGGCACGGGCTTCGCGCCCTACTTCATGGCGCTGGGCCTGTGGGTTGGCGGTTTGGTGGCAGGCTTTGTGTTCAAGCCGCTCAACAAGCGCCTCATCATCTCGGGCGGCAATCCGGTCATGGTGGCGTTCTCGAACTATCTTCCCATGGCGGTCTTTGCGCTCATTCAGGCCACCCTGCTCATGGTGGTGTTGCAATTCGGGCTCCAGCTGCAGATCGACAACGTCCCGGCCTTCTATGCCATGGGGTATTTGACGGCTCTCGTGTTCACGGCCATCATGCAGTTCCTCATGGCCGCGTTCGGATTCCCCGGGAAGTTCGTGGCCATCATCCTGCTCATGCTGCAGCTGACCGCCTCGGCGGGAACGTTTCCCATTCAGACCACGCCTGATTTCTTCCAGGCCATCAATCCTTACATGCCCATGTCGTACGTGGTGCAGGGCATGCGCCAGATCATGACGGGCTTGGATTACGGAACCGTCGGCTTCGATTGCTTCGTCTTGGCGGCCATCGGCATCGTCTGCTTCGCGCTGACGGCTGTGGTTGCCTATCGGAAGCGTACCGTGCGCATGGACGACTTGCATCCGGTGCTGCAGTTGGGTTAGGCTGACCGCATGATAAAAAAAGGGGGGCATACGAGCAAGGCTGACGCGACGCGTCAGCTGCTGCTCGACGCGGCGCTCGCCGTCATCGGCGACAAGGGGTACTCCGCTGCAACGGTGGATGAGATCGTCGAGGTGGCGGGCGTGTCGAAGGGCGTCGCGTACTATCACTTCAAGAGCAAGGCCGACATGGCGGCAAGCATCCTCGAGGAGGGGATGGGGATCCTTGTCGAGGAATTCGAACGGAGCGCCGCCGACGCTCCCGATGCCCCGACGGCACTCACGGGGATGATCGAGCGTTTCGCCACGACCATCTACGAGAACCGGTCGTTCGGCCGGTTCTTCGTGGCGGAGCTGTGGCGCGAGGGCCGTGCGTGGTCGAACGCCATGCGCGGCTACGAGCAGAGGCTGCTGCAGGTCATCGAGGGCCAGCTGGCTCGAGGCCAGGTGGAAGGCATCATCCGCCCAGAAATAGACCCGGCTTTCGAGTCGGTGGCGTTGGTGGGAATGGTGCTGACCACAACGTTGTACTACATCACCGGCGACGCGTCTGCCACGAACATAGAGCCCCTGGGCAAAGATGCGTTTATTGAGCGGATTTGCGACTTCGTCCGCCATGCGAATGCGCCCACGGGGCTCTTGGCTTAGAATATCCCCAGAAACGACCCCGCGTAGCGCTCCTCTGCTGGTGCTGTCGGCGTGACGCGGCGGCGTGCAGGCGACCAGCGTGAGGAGCGTTTTCTATGTGCGGTATCGTCGGATACACCGGTTCCCTTCCCGTGAAGGACATCCTCGTCGAAGGATTGCAGCGACTTGAGTATCGCGGCTATGACTCGGCGGGAGTGGCCATCGAGCAGAACGGCAAGCTTGAGGTCGTCCACTGCAAGGGCAAGGTGAGCGGCTTGGCCGACGCTCTCTCGCATCTCGATCTCACGGGCCAGTGCGGCATCGGGCACACGCGTTGGGCCACGCATGGCAAACCGAGCAAGCGCAACGCGCATCCCCACACCTCATGCGGCGGCCATATCGCCGTCGTTCACAATGGCATCATCGAAAACTATGTCGAATTGCGCGAGGAGCTTACGTCGCGCGGCCATGAGCTCACGAGCGAAACCGACACGGAAGTGATTGCCCATCTGATAGAGGAGGCCTACATCGACGATCTGCTCGAGGCCGTCCGCAGTGCGACTGGGCGCCTGATAGGGGCGTATGCGTTGGCTGTGGTCTGCGATTCCGAGCCGGGCACCATCATCGTCACGCGCAAAGACTCCCCGCTGGTCGTCGGCGAAGCCCCCACGGGCACGTATGTCGCCTCCGACATCATTGCCATGATCGACGCAACCCGCGATGTCGTCATCATGGGCGACGGGCAGTTCGCCAAGCTGACGGCAGCAGGCGCCGAGTTCTTTGACGTGGGGGGCAGGCGCATCGATCCCGAGATCACGCACGTGGACTGGGACATCGACAGCGCCGAGAAGGGCGGCTATCCCGATTTCATGATGAAGGAGATCCACGAGCAGCCGCGGGTCATCCGGGACACGCTCGCCGGCCGCCTGGTGAACGGAGCCCTTTCCATCGACGAGTTGAACCTGTCCGCCGAAGAACTGGACCTCATCGACCGCGTGTACGTCATTGCGTGCGGCACCAGCTACCATGCGGGCCTCATCGCCAAAAACCTCATCGAGGCATGGGCGCGCATTCCCACCGAGGTCGAGGTGGCCAGCGAATTCCGCTACCGCAATCCCATCATCACGCCGACGACCCTGGTCGTGGCCGTGTCGCAGTCCGGCGAGACGGCTGATACCCTGGCGGCCATCCGCGATGCGCGCGTGAAGGGGGCGAAGGTGTTCGGCGTCACGAATGTCGTGGGGTCCCCTGTGGCCCGCGAAAGCGACGGCGTCATCTACACGAAGGCAAACAAGGAAATCGCGGTTGCTTCCACGAAGTCCTTTTTGGGCCAGGTGGTCAGCCTCACGCTGTTGGCGTTGTTGCTGGCGCAGGTCAAAGGAAAGCTCACCACGAACCAGATACGCCTGCTGTTCCGCGAGCTTGCCGACACGGCCGAGCAGGTGGAGAGCATCGTCTCCGACACGACCGCCATCGACGAGGCCGCTTTGGCCTGCAAAGATGCTGCGAGCGCGCTGTTCGTGGGCCGTGGCATGGGCGCCGCCATCAGCAACGAGGGTGCGCTCAAGCTCAAGGAGATCAGCTACTTGCATGCCGAGGCCTATCCGGCGGGCGAGATGAAGCATGGTCCCATCGCGCTCATCGACGACGGGTTTCCCGTCATCGCCATCGCCACGCAGAGCCCCATATATGGCAAGGTGGTGTCCAACCTGCAGGAGAGCAAGGCCCGTGGCGCGATGATCGTTGCCGTGGCCACGGAGGGTGACGAGGATATCAGACAGCATGCCGATCACGTCATCTACATTCCCAAGGTGCGCGACGAGTTTTCGGCCATCACGGCCAGCGTTCCGCTGCAGCTGTTCGCGCGCTCCATCGCCATCGCGCGTGGCTGCGATGTCGACCAGCCTCGCAACCTGGCGAAGTCGGTGACCGTTGAGTAGGGACACGGGGTCCGTCGACGCCGAATCGGTTGAGGAAGCTGCAAAAAACGCCTTTGCGTCCGTCGAGGGCGCGGTGGGACTGGGCGTTGACATCGTGGAGATCGGCCGGATGAGGGACATCCTTGCCCGCACGCCGCGCTTTCGCGAGCGCGTCTTCTCTGAGGAGGAGCGCGCGTACTGCGACGGCACGGCTGCGCCCGAAGTGCACTATGCGACGCGTTTTGCAGCGAAGGAGGCAGTGCTGAAGGCGCTTGGCACCGGCTTTTCCTGCGGCGTCGGGGTGCGCGATGTCGAGGTGCGCCGCACCACCCGGGGCCGTCCGCTGGTCGTGCTGTCGGGTAGGGCGAAGGAGATCGCGCGTGAACAGGGAGTGAGGGAGCTGCCCCTCTCTCTTTCCTACACGCATACCGATGCGGTGGCGTGCGCCCTTGCCCTCACGGACGAGGCGGCAAAAGCCGCCGAGCGTCGCGTTGACCCGCGGGAGGAGCTGGCGAAGCGCTTCAAGAGCGCCCGTTCCCTGTTGGATGAGCTTGAGCCGCGGGCCGAAGCCCAGCAGGCTGGTGGCAGCGGCGACGAAGCCTGAGGCGTCCCGGCAATGGCGACGGGGCGTTGGGCAGACGAGCGCCCTTGGCGAGGCGCTCGTCTGCATCCGTCTTTCCCTCTGGGCGGAGTGGCCGCTTCCGATTGCGTCGTCGACGCGAGGCCTTGATGCCTGCGGCCCTTGTGTGGGATGTCGTCGCTGCTGGTGCTCCAACATTGATCTCTTCAACTTCGGCGCACGTGCCGGCGTGTCTGCGGTATACTGGCGAGAACCACAAAGCAGCCGTGCGACATGCAGGGCTTTGCGATGAGGAGGCTCCTTCCCATGACGGTCTGTGAATACTCGAAAGACCATGTGGTGGCGCTCTTGCCGCTGCCGGATCAAGATGCGAACAAGTACACGCGGGGGAAGCTGACCGCGGTTGTGGGCAGTGCGCGCTATCCGGGGGCCGCCTGCTTGGTTGCAGCTGCGAGCCAGCGCATGGGGGCTGGCTATACCGAGGTGGTCACCGACCCCTCTGCCGTGGCCGGCGTCAGGGCGTTTCGTCCCTCGCTCGTCGTCCGGTCGTGGGACGGCTGGAAGCCTGCTGCATCCGTTGCGGCCCGAAGGCTGGATTCTGCTCCCGGGCTTGACGTTCCTCCTGGCCTGGATGCTGACTGCACCGATGCTTCAGCTGCCCGTTCCTGCTCCGACGCCGCTCCCGTATCCGGCGCTGACTTCGGTCCTGATTCCGACTCTGCTCCTGGTTCCCGTCTTGAGTTCGGCCCTGAGCCTTGTCTCGACACCCTCTTTGGCACCGCTTGTCCGGAAAAGCCTCAGGCCTATGTCGTGGGGGCGGGCTTCGATGCCGAAGACCAGAAGACGGCTTCTCTGGTCCATGCGGTGCTCAAGCATGCGGGCGTCCCCGTGCTCGTCGACGGCGGCGGGTTGAGCGCGCTTACGACGAAGAAGGGGCAGCGTTTGCTCAGGAGGCGTTTTCTTCTGGGCTGGCCCACGGTTGTGACCCCCCATGCCGGAGAAGCCTCCCGCTTGGCGGACGTCTTTGGCCTTCCTGTCGATGACCAGGCAGAACTTGCACGTCTCATCTCCCTGTCCTTTGGCGTCGTTGCCGTTGTCAAGGGTTCCGACACGTTCGTCTCGGACGGCGAGCGCACCGTGCTCATGAGCGAAGGGACTCCGGCCCTTGCCAAGGCTGGCACGGGGGACGTGCTCGCTGGCATGATCGGTGCCCTGATGGCTCAGGGTCTCGCGCCGTTCGATGCCGCCGTGCTCGGTGCGACGCTGCATGCCCGTGCGGGCTGTGAGGCCGCCATGCGCTTCACGTCCATCGCCGTCATAGCCGAAGACGTGCTCGAGGCCATTCCCGCCGCCATCAGAGGATTGATCTCGTTGAGCGAGGCCTAGGAACGCTGACCAAATCGGCACGTTTCTCCTTTTCGCGTGCATTGCGCCCGTGCCTGTTGACTTCTTTTTCCGGCATCGCGCCTTCTGCTGCCGCCGTCGCTGACCTTCTCGGCCTGGCAACCTCCCGCCCTTCGTGCCGGGTAGCGGAGATGACCGCTTGCCACCTGCCCCCGGCGCTCCGTAAAACGGCCCTTACGGTGCGATAACGGATGCCGGACATCACGTTTTGCTTCTGCCGTTGCGCTAAAATAGCCAGCGTACGGGGTACCTGATCTTCATGATAATCGAATCACGATCGAAAGGTTCAGCATGGATACCACAAGAAAGCATGACTGGGGTTTGATGATAGCGGGCGTTCTGCTCATCCTCTGCTCGTTTGTTTTTTTCGCCGCGCCGACCTTGTCTCTGGTGACGATGACGGCAATCGCGGGCGCTGCCTTTCTGGTGTCCGGCGTGTTCGACATCATCAACTACGTTCGATTTCATAAATCCATGAACCTGTCTGGCTGGGTTCTGGCCTATGCGATTCTCGACATACTCGTCGGCTTCATGTTCCTTATCCATCCGGTCGCCTTTGCTGCCGTCATTCCGTGGGTCATCGGCGCCTTCTTCATCGTGTTTGGCGTGTTTGAGATCATCGGGTCTTTCAGCGTCAAGAAAATGGGTGTTTCGCTGTGGGGCTGGACGCTCTTTTCCGGCATCGTCGGTGTCCTGTGCGGCCTGATGTTCTTCTTCTCGCCGGCGACGTTGAGCATCTTCCTGGCAGTGTTCATCATCATGCGCGGCGCGACCCTCATCTTCTATGGCTGGAACACGGACAAGGCGTTGGTGTAGGTTTTCGAGCCCTCGCGGCAGGGCGTTTCCAGCCGTGCTAAAATTCTCATGAATCGATCAAGAAGGCCCCGGCAAGGGGCCTTCTTCCCGATGCGGAACGAAATGCTCGGACAATGGAGATGACCATGGTGGATGCAAACACGCGGCATGCTGGCGGTTCGGAACGCGATTCGGCGCTCGAAGACCGGCACGCGTCTTTCGACGGGCAAGTTCCTCGCGACCAGCGGGCATCCGTTGACCAGCAGGCGCTTCTCGACGAGCGGGCGCTTGCGGAGGCGGCAAGCGATCCCGGAGCCCGCATCGAGCATCTCCGCCGCGAGATCGAGCACCACACCTATCTCTACTATGCCGAAGACGCGCCTGAGGTATCGGACGGTGTGTTTGACTCGCTTGTGGGGGAGCTGCGCGAACTGGAAGCGGCGCATCCCGAGTTTTACGATCCCGACAGCCCCACGCAGCGCGTGGGGGGCTACGTGGGCGAGCAGTTCGCTCCCGTTCGCCACGAGCGGCGCATGTATTCGCTGGACAATGCGATGGACATGGAGGAGCTCGACGCGTGGATGGATCGCGTTGCGGAGGCCTTTGGCCGCATGGTTCCCGTTGTCTGCGAGTTGAAGATAGACGGCTCGTCCATCGCGCTGACGTACGAAAACGGCCGCCTCATGCGCGCCGCAACCCGGGGTGACGGCACCACGGGCGAGGACGTGACGGCCAACATGCGCACGGTGAAGGATGTGCCGCTGCGCCTGCGAAAGGGTGCGCTTGCTGACTTCGTTGACGCGGCCATCGCCGTCGAGCTGCGCGGCGAGGTGTATATGCCCAAGTCGAGCTTCACCTCTCTCAACGAGGCAGCCGAAGCGAACGGCAAGCCGCCGTTTGCGAATCCCCGCAACGCGGCTGCGGGAAGCCTGCGCCAGAAGGACCCTTCCATCACCTCCCATCGCGACCTGTCGACGTTTCTCTATGCGATTGCGGACGAGCGGGCGTTGCGGGTGGAGGGACAGTGGGAGCTCCTGCAATGGCTGCGCAAGGCGGGCTTTCATGTGAATCCCGATGTGGAGCTCTGCGAGGGCAGGGACCAGGTGCACGCATTCTGTGCCCGCGCCATCGAGCGCCGCGAGGACCTGCCCTATGAGATCGATGGCGTCGTGGTGAAGGTTGACTCGTTCTCGCAGCAGGAATCCATGGGATATACCGCGCGGGCTCCCCGGTGGGCCATCGCCTTCAAGTTTCCTCCAGAGGAGAAGACGACGCTTCTTCGGGGCATCACCGTGCAGGTGGGGCGCACGGGCAAGCTCACGCCGGTGGCCGAGCTTGACCCCGTGGTCGTCGCGGGCTCGACCGTTGCCCGAGCGACGCTGCATAACGCCGACGAAGTGCACCGCAAGGATGTGTGCGTGGGCGACACCGTCATCATCCGCAAAGCGGGCGACGTCATCCCCGAGGTCTTGGGGCCGGTCCTGTCGCTGCGTCCTCCCGATGCCGTGCAATGGCACATGCCCGAGCTGTGTCCCAGCTGCGGGTCGCCGGTCATCCGCGAGGAGGGCGAGGTCGACTTCCGCTGCATATCCATCGACTGTCCGGCCCAGGCCCTCGAGCGCTTGCTGCACTGGGCGAGCCGGGGAGCCATGGATATCGACGGCATGGGGGAGGAGATTGTGTCCCGCCTGGTGGAATCCGGCCGCGTGACCGATGTGGCCGACTACTACACGCTCGACGAGGTTGAGCTGTCCCTGCTGGACATGGGCCGCGTGAACAAGGCGGGCGAGTCGATCTGCCTTGGGGAGACGGTGGCGCGGAAGCTCGTGGCGGCCATCGACGCCAGCCGGGGCCGTCCGTTCGCGCGTGCGCTGTTCGGCCTGGGCGTCCGCCATGTGGGAAAGACGGTTGCCGAACTCCTGGCCAAAGCCTACCCTTCGGCCGCTGCGCTCAAGGATGCTTCGGAGGAGAGCCTTGCCGCCATCGACGGCATTGGGCCGAAGATAGCGCGCAGCGTGTATCTGTTCTTCCGCACTCCCGACAACGTGGCGGTCCTGGATCGCTTGATGAAGCATGGGGTGGCGCTTGAGGACGAGGTGGCTCCGGCCGGCGCCGACCTGCCCCAAACGCTTGAGGGTCTCACGTTCGTTCTGACCGGAAGCCTGGTGGAAAGCGGCATGACCCGCGACGAGGCCGGCGCAGCCCTCAAGGCCAGGGGAGCCAAGGTGTCGGGCAGCGTGTCCAAGAAGACGAGCTACGTGGCGTACGGCGAGGCTGCTGGCTCGAAGTATGACAAGGCGGTTGCTCTTGGGGTGCCCACGCTCGACGAGGGCGCGCTTCTGAAAGTGCTGGAGACGGGCGAGGTGCCGGCAGCTGAGTGATTGGGCGCCGCGGACCGGGCCTATGCTTGGTCAGGCTCCTCTGCATACCGTTTGCGCAAGAGGGCTTCCTTTTCCCGGGAGGGGAGCCCGAAGCAGACGACGAGCGCACCAATCACGATTGCGACGGCGCCGATGAGGTAGGCGGTCAGGGAGCCGTCCAGAAGGCTTTGCCGCGCGGCTTCGCCGATCACATCTGCATACTGCGGATATTGGCTTGCAACATGGAGGGCCGATCCGAACGAGGATTGCAGCTCTGCCATCACGCTGTCGCTCACGGCTCCGGCCTCGTCGCTGTTTGCCACCAGATCGGCAAAGGTGGACGCGAAGCCGGCGGCCAGCGCCGATCCCAGCAGTGCCTGCATGATGGAGCCGCCGAGGTCGCTTTGCAGGTCCGACGTCGCGGAAGCCATGCCCACGCGGCGAACCGGCGTGCTGCTGGTCAGGGAGCGGGACGATGCCGCAATGACGAACGCGGCCCCTCCGCCCACGAGGAAGAACCCGATTCCAATCAGCCAATACGGAGTGTCTTCGCGCCAGCCGAGCATAGTGAGAAATGCTGCAAGGATCAGGGCATACCCAACGAGCATGGTGGTCCTGGTGCCGGACGAGCCCAGCAGCCGTGCGGAGAACGGCGCAGCCAAGACGAGGGCGGCGCCTGCGGGAATGACTGCAGCGCCCGCCTCGAGCGGCGTGTAGCTCAGGACGTTCTGCATGAACTGAGAGCCGACGAACACCGCTCCCGAGAGCGATCCGAACGCAATCATGCCGGCCAGGGCCGGTGCCCAGAACAGCCGACGGCGGGCTACCTTCAGATCGTAAAGGGGATGGCGGGCTGCCGATTGACGCCATACGAACAGCGCAAGGGCGGTCAGTGCCACGGTGAGCAGGAAAAGGCCCATGTCGCGGCCATCTGGTGCGAAGACGGTCCCGATGCCGAGGACCAGTGCGGCAATGCCGACGGTTGCAAGGACTCCTCCAAGGTGATCGACGGGATCCGTCGACTCGTTGACGTGTGAGGGCACGGCGGCGCGGATGAGAATGATGGCCACGATTGCGACGGGCACGCTCAGCAAGAATGCCGCGTTCCATGACGTCAGCTCCATCACCGCACCCGCCACGACGGATCCCGCCACGCTGGCCATGCCTCCGATGCTCGCCCAAAGGGCGATCGCGGCCGTGCGTTTCGGTCCCTCGGCCCAGAGCGCTGAAATGAGCGACAGCGTGGTCGGATAGGCCATGCCGGCTGCCAGTCCCATGAAGATGCGTGCGCCAATGAGCGACTCGATCGACGGCGCGATGGCGGAAAGGACGCTTGCCGCGATGGTGAGCACCATGCCGACAAGGAGGAACTCCCGACGCCCGTAGCGGTCAGCCAAGGCCCCGAAGTAAAGCACGGACATGGCCAAGCCAAGTCCCGTTCCCAAACCCACCAGGTTGAGTTGCGTCTGCGAGGCGTCAAAGGTCATGCCGATATCGTGCAGGGCGACGGTCGCCGCGGCAAAGTTGATGTTGCAGACCACGGCCGCGACGAGCAATGCCGTCAGCACCAGTTTGGATCGTGCGGGAACATCGGCTTCGGCGGAGGTTGCTGGGAGCGTCATCTTGACTCCTCGGGGCATCGTGTTCCTGTGGGGCATCCGCCTTGGCGGCAGGTGCAAGCTCGCGGGGCGCTGCTTGCTTATGCCAGATTAGGGGGTTTGTTTCGCTGCTGTCAAGAATTCTCCGTCCTGTTTCCGTCCCGTTTCCGTCGTGTTCCCGGAGGAAGCATAAGACTCAACCGACAAGAATTATGATTGACTATATACTATCAAAAGAATAATATAAGGCACGCATGCGCGACATTTTCAGGGTTGGGAATGCCGGGTGTGCTGATGAAGAACCGGGAGACGAACGAGGGAAAGGAAGGGGTTCTATGAACAAGCGCATTCGTGTGACTCTTGCGGCTGTATGTGCATTTGCCCTGGTGGGGGCATTTGCATTGATCGGTTGCTCGTCGGGGACTGAGCAGAAAGCCGAAGAGCCGAAAGCGGAGCAGAGCGAGCAGCATGAGGCGGTCGAACTGCAGGTGTTCGCTGCCAACTCGTTGTCGAAGGCCATGGAGGACATCCAGACGCTGTACAAGGAGAGCCATGACTGGGTCAGCTTCGCCGATACCCAATACAAGGCTTCTGGCGAGTTGAACGAGATGCTGGGCGCCGGCTCCTACGCCGATATTCTGATCTCCGCTTCCAAGGGCTCCATGGACACGGCTGAAGAATCGGGCTATATCGACGAGGGCACCCGCTTCGACATGTTCGTGAACGATCTGGTGATCGTCTCGAAGGAGGGCTCCGGCCTCACGGACGTCACGCTGCAGGACATCGCAGACGGCAAATACACCGTGAGCGTGGGCGACGAGTCAGTCCCGGCCGGCAACTATGCCGCCCAGGCGCTTTCCACGGTGGGCGCGTATGCTGACCCGTCGGGCAAGACCGGCGCCGACATCACCGGCAAGGGCGGCCAGTTCGTGGGCATCACGCCCGTTCTGGACACGTCGGTGGGCAACGTGTGCAAGCACGCGCAGTCGGGCGACGTCGACGTTGCCATCGTCTACAGCTCCGACGTGTATCGTTTCGAGGGCGTCGAAGTGGTTGGCGTCATCCCTGACGACACGCATAAGAAGATCGTGTATCCTGGCGCCATCACCAAGAACAGCGAGCAGGCTGAGGCTGCGGACGAATTCCTGCAGTGGTGCGTCACGGATGCCGAAGCCAAAAAGATCTGGCAGGAGTGGGGCTTCGAGCTGGCTGCCTAGCAGGCGGGCACGGCTATCGCGAACGGAGCGCCGCATGGCGTTCCGAATCGCGTACAATGCAATGAGGATGGACGAAGCAGCTGTCCATCCTCATTTTGACGATAGAGGGGTGACATGGCTGGCACGTGGTTGAAAGCCATCGCTGGAATCGCGATTGCCGCGGTTGTGGCGACGTCGACGCCGCTCGCCGCATGGGCAGACGAGGCCCTGGGCGATGTGGAGAGCCCGCGCGCGCAAGAGGCTGCGGCTGACGGATTGGCCTCGTCCCAGGGGTCGGGAGATGCTGCGTCCGAAGCGCCTGCGCAGGACCGAGAGGTTGTGGTTTCGGCTGAGGGCGATGCGGCGCTCATGGAGGGAAGCACCTGGGCGATCGACGAGTTCACCCGCGCCCAGGTGGGCAGCAAGCGCGCCGTGGGGGGAGTGGACCGCGGCTACTCCTATTACGTGGGGGGCACGGCCGGCAACCTGTCGGCGATCAATGCGGGAACCCGTGTCGTGGTCTATGTCCCGAAGGCTTCGGCCGACGAGTTCGGCATCGACGTCGCGAGCGAGGAGGGGCAGGCTGCCCTCCGGAGCTATCTCGTCGCGCTTGACGACGGCAAGGCGAAGGGAAACGCCCGCCTGTCCGCCGTCGACGAATGGGTTTTCACAACCGAACAGGTCATCGAGATCGACGGCGTGCGCTATGAATTCGACCAGGAGTTCGAGCCGGGTGAGTTCTATGCCTGTGTCATCGGGACCGATGGCAGCGATGTGACCGACCGGTCGAATCCTTCGTTCGTCAGCCTCGTGCACGCTGATTTTGCCCGCATTGTGAACGCGGATGACGTGGACATCGTTCTTCCCGCGACGGGCCTTGCGGCTCTCGGCGAGTTTCTGGGGGGCATCGACTACAGCCCCCTGTGGGTGACGCTCAAGACCACGGGCGTCGCCATCGTCTTCATCTTCGCGCTTGGCCTTGCTGCCGCGTACTTCAGCTTGCGCATTCCGGCGCGCGCCCAGGATGTGGCGGATTCCATTTTCACCATCCCCATGGTCCTGCCTCCCACGGTGTGCGGCTTCCTGCTGCTGCTGGCGCTCGGCCGCAACACGGCGGTGGGCCAATGGTTCATCGACATCGGCTTTCCCCTCATATTCAGCTGGCCCGCCACGGTGATCGCGGCGGTGGTGGTGGCGTTCCCTCTCATGTACCGCAGCGCCCGCGGGGCGTTCGAGAACCTTGATTCGGACATGCTCGATGCGGCCCGGACGCTCGGCTGGTCAAATCGCAAGATATTCTTCAAGCTCATGCTTCCGCTGTCATGGAGCTCCATCGCGGCGGGCACCGTGCTGTCGTTTGCCCGCGCTCTCGGCGAATTCGGCGCCACGTTGTTCTTGGCAGGCAATTATCTGGGCATCACGCGCACCATTCCCATAGCCATCTACTTCGAGTGGATGAATGGCAACACCGATGTGGCCATCTTCTGGACCGTGGTCATCATGGCATTCAGCTTCGTCGTCATCCTGTTCATCAACCTGTGGAGCAGGCGAACGACGAAATACCGCCGTGGCGCGGAAGAGTGAGGAGGGACACGCATGAGCCTTGAGGTTGACATACGGAAGTCGTTCCCATCGTTCTGCCTGGACGTCACGTTTGACGCAGGAGACGAGACGCTGGGGTTTCTGGGCGCTTCGGGATGCGGGAAGAGCCTGACCATGAGATGCATCGCGGGGATCGAGACGCCCGACGAAGGCCGCATCGTGGTGAATGGGAACGTGTTCTTCGATTCGGAACGCCGCATCAACCTCAAACCCCAGGAGCGGAAGACCGCGCTGCTGTTCCAGAACTATATGCTGTTTCCAAACCTGACCGTTGCCGAAAACGTGGGCGCAGGCGTCGGCGGAGGGGCGACCCGAGGTGAGCGTGGCGACATTGTCGCGGCCGAGCTGAAGCGTTTCGGCTTGGAAAGCTTTGGCATGCGGTATCCGGCACAGCTGTCCGGAGGGCAGCAGCAGCGCGTTGCCTTGGCCCGCATGCTGGCCGCCCGGCCGGGCATCCTGATGCTGGACGAGCCGTTTTCGGCCTTGGATTCCCATCTGAAGAGCGTGCTCGAGCAGAATCTCGTGAGCCTGTTCGACGCCTTTCGCGGCACGGTGCTCTACGTGAGCCACGACATCGACGAGGCCCTGCGGTTCTGCGACCGAATCGCCGTGGTCGAAACCGGTCACATCATCGAGACGGCGACAGGCGACGACCTGGTGAACCGCCCTCAATCCGTCGCCGGCATCAAGCTGTCGGGCTGCAAGAACGCCACGCCGGCCGTCTATGTGGACGATCATCGCGTGAGGCTGCCCAAATGGGGGGTGGAGGTCCAGACGGAAGGCCGCGTTCCGCAGGATGTGGTGTATCTGGGCGTCCGGGCGTTCTTCTTGCAGAGGGCCGATGGCCCCGGGCAGAACGCCTTTCGAGTGCGGGTCGACCGGGTGAGCGACTCCCGTTTCGAACGGACGGCCCTCTTGGGATTCCTTGACCGCGACCAGGCGGAGGCACCCACCGTCGAGCGTGACGAGGACGAGATGAAGTACTTGCATCAGCATCTGTTCTGGCGCGTCGACAAGCTGGTCGTGCCTGCCGACGAACTTCCCCGAGAGGGAGACGAGCTGTGGATACGCATTCCGTCCGACAAGGTGTACCTGGTGTCGAGATAGCCGCGGCCCTTTGGACTATAATGGTCTATGGATCGAGCGAACGAAGGGGTGCACATGAAGGATTCGCATGGCCGTGTTATCGACTATCTGAGAATATCGCTGACGGACCGCTGCAACTTCCGCTGTATCTACTGCATGCCCGAAGAGGGCGTGCACTCCCTGACGCATGACAAGATACTACGCATCGAGGAGATCGAGGAAGCCGTGCGCGTGGCTGCGGGCATCGGCATACGCAGCGTGCGTCTGACGGGCGGCGAGCCGCTCGTGCGTCTGGGCGTCGTGGACCTGGTGAATGCCATCGCCAACACGCCCGGCATAGAGAACATCTCCATGACCACGAACGGGGTCCTGCTGCCGAAGATGGCCGTCGACCTCAGGAACGCCGGGCTTTCCCGCGTGAACATCTCCCTTGACACGCTCGACCCCGAGCAGTTCACCTACATCACGCGGCGGGGATCGCTTCAGCAGACGCTTGACGGCATCGATGCCGCGCTGGAGGCGGGGTTCAATCCCGTGAAGATCAATGCGGTCACCGTGCGCAGCCTGAACCAGGATTACCTGGCTTTCGCCAAGCTGTCCATCGATCGGCCCCTGCATGTTCGCTTCATCGAATACATGCCGGTGGGAGAGAGCTCCGGCTCGGATGGGTGCGGTTGGGGCGAAGCGGATGTCGTTCCCAGCGAGGAACTGTTCGACATCATCAACGAGCGGGCGGCCGCGGAGGGCATGCCTGGATTGGTGCCCGCCGGCGACGAGAGCCCGATCGGCTGGGGCCCGGCGCGCTATTTCCAGTTCCCCGGCGCCCAGGGAACCGTGGGGTTCATATCGCCGCTGTCCCGCCATTTCTGCAGCGAGTGCAACCGTTTGCGGCTTACCGCCGACGGCAAGTTGCGGCCCTGCCTGTTTTCGGACGCCGAGTACGATGTGCGCACGGCCCTGAGATCGGGCGATCCGCAGGCCGTCAAAGACGTGTTCATGCAGGCTCTGGGGGCAAAGCCTGACGAGCACCACGGCAAGGTGGGCACTGAACGGGGCATGAGCCAGATTGGCGGCTGAGGGCTACTCGGTTTGCCGGCAAGCCGCTTTGCATGACGAATGGAAACGACCAAGGAGAGTTGCATGACCGATCAGAATCTGACCCATATCGACGAAAAGGGAGACGTCCGCATGGTCGACGTCTCCCAAAAGGCCGATACGGAACGCGTCGCCGTGGCCGAGGGCTTCATTTCCATGAAGCCTGAGACCTTGGCGCTCATCGTGGAAGGTTCTGCGGCCAAGGGCGACGTGCTGGCGTGTGCCCGAGTGGCTGGCGTCATGGCCGCCAAACAGGCGAGCGCGCTCATACCCATGTGCCATCCGCTGAACATCACGAAGGCGAAGGTCGATTGCGCCCCGGTGCGTGAAGGCGAGCGCAGCGACGGTCGCGTCGGCATACAGGTGACCACCACGTGCGGCGTCACGGGGAAGACGGGCATCGAGATGGAGGCCCTCACCGCCGCCAGCGTGGCATGCCTTACCGTGTACGACATGTGCAAGGCCGTCGACCGCGGCATGGAGATCGGCGACGTGCGCCTGCTCAAGAAGGACGGCGGCAAGACGGGCCTCTGGGAACGCGAGGGGTAGGCTGGCCGAAGCCCGAAGGTGAGGAGGGAGCTCGTCGCTCCCTCCTTCTATGGCGCCTTGCGGGCGTCATGGACGAGTGGTCATGTCCTCGTCCTCGAAGAATTTCCCTGCAATCAGCCCCTTTGCCACGTAGGCCGCTGCGCCTGCCGTGGCGGCGAGCCCGATGAGTGCGGTTCCCAGGAGGTCCGAGTCACCGGTTTTTGCCAAGCGCTTTGGTTGGGCGACGAGAGGCGCCGTTTCCTTCTGGACGGTATTCTGGCCGGTCTCTCCCGTGCTGCCGCTGCTTCCTCCGCTTCCGCCATCGGGCGTTGGGCCCGGATTCGGGTTCGGATCGGGATTGACGGGGGCGGCTTTCGCCTCCAGTGCAAACGACGGTCGATGGGCGTATCCGGCCTGGTAGCTTACCGTGTAGACGCCTGCTGTCCCGGGCGTGAAGCGGTAGGTGGCGTTTGTGTCTGCGGCACGGTCCAAGGCTTGAACGGATTGAGCGGCCCAAGCTCCTTGTACCACCTCGACGCTTTGCCCTGTCGGGTCGCTCACGAACGGAATGGCCTGTACCTCGTTGCCGCCGCCGTCGATGAACGACACGGCCGGGATGGAATAGGCGGTGCCGACGGTTGCGGTTCCGACGGTGCTCGCGTCGGGCATGGTCGCCGCGACGGAAACGGGTGCCGATGCCGTGTAGAGGCCGTTCACCTGGTTGGCGACGGCCACGCCGGGCGTGAGGCGCGCAAACGCGATCTTGCCCTTCATGGGAACCTCCGCCTTGCCCGAGGAGTCGGTGTCCGCTCCCACGTACCAGCGTGTGGGGGTGGCTGAGGGCGCGGGGATGGATCCGGGATTGTTCAATTGGGAAACAAGCTGGCCGTCAAGGTAGTATTTCATGGTTTGACCGTCGAATGTCGTGACCAGATGATGCCAGACTTCCGGCAGCACGACCGCATTGGTCGATTGGTAGCCCGATCCCACGTTCATATACTGATGCAGCAGCGGGTTCGCGTGAAGGGGATTGTCGCTTGAGGGGTCGAGGGGGCCATAGTAGCTCAGGTCCTGCCCTGCGTTCTGGGCACTCGAAAACAGGTCGAAGTAGTTTGATCCCGCTGGAGTCTCTGAAAACTGGAACAAGACCTCAATGGTTTCTGACTGGGCAATGGCAGCATAATCAGTTGCCGAGAACTCATAACCGACGGCCGAGGTCCCATCGAAGAGGGCGACGTCGACCCCGAACGCAGGCTCCGTCTCATAGCGGAGGCTGCCGGTAGGCACCGCCTCGTGACCGGCTGCGGAGACGTCCGCATGGCTTCCTGTTGAGAAGTCGATGGACAACAAGGGCTCTTCAAGCGCGGGTACTGTTTTCGCCGCCGTGTGAAAGGTCGTTTCTCCGATGAGCGACTCCTTCCCGAAGGCGTTCTGCGCGTACGCGCGCACAAGGTAGTCGCTGTCGTCGGAGAGGGCGGCCCCGAACAGGGGGCGAACAAAGGCGGCCGGCTGGTTGGCGGCTGCCTTGTAGTAGTCCGTCATGAAGCGCGCGTCGTAGGTCAGCGTGTTCTGCGAGGCCACGTCATAGACCTCGATGCGATAGGCCATGACCACGTCGTCTTCGAGTCCCGAAAGGTCGGGCGACACCTTGTCTGCGGTGAGGGCGAAGGATGCTCCGCCGGTCGTGATGGATTCCTCAGGAATCGTCACTGCCGCACCTGATCCAACGATGGGAGCAAGGCTTCGTTCGGACATGCCGCTGTGCGTGTAACGGAAGCCTGTCGTTCCGGCTTGCGGGTCGATCGTCCAGGGCGTTCCGAGGATGGTTCCGTTGCGGAAGTCCATCCGATAGATGGTGACAACGTTCGTCGACGGATCGATTTCGACGAGCTCGCACTCGTTGGCGTCTTGGCCGGCGTCGGGGTGCCCTCCCGTGCTTCCTCCGTCATCGGCTCCGCATTCCGCCATCCAGAAGTTGTTGGCGAAGGTTGCGGTCTGTATCAGAGTGAAACCGTCGTCCTGATAGATGGAGCGCGGGTCTGCCATGGGGATATGCGTGTGGCCAGAGAAGTGAATGATCTGGGGATAGCGTGCCGCCAGCTCACGGTAGAACGCCCTGTCGTTAGCGGAGCGGTCTGCGCTGTCGGTGCCAAACTGTCCGTTCCAGCTTCCTCCCTCGCTGTACCACACGGTGTTCCCGAAGGGATGGTGGGTGAACAGGAATACGGGTTTCGTGGCGTCTTCGGCAACGGCCGCTGCGATCTGCGTGCGGAACCAGTCCTGACGGTCACCGTACCAGCTGTTGTCGTATCCGCCCGGGTGCGCCGATGCGGCGATGACGTGGTAACCGCTGCCCGATGTTCCATCGCCGCCGATGACAAAATCGCAGTCGGTTTGCCCTTCGTTTCTTCCTCCAGGAACCTGGAAGGAGCCAGCCACCTGAAGCTTGGAAGAAAGGAAAGTCTTGAACTCCTTCTGCGCTTTTTCCTTGTCTCCACCCCAGTTGTAGTATTCGTGGTTGCCCATGACCATGCCGATGGGCTTCTTCGCATTCGCGTTGAGCAGTTCAGCTAGTTCGGTGTACTGATTGGGGTGTCCCGAATCCGCCGAGTCACCTACGAAGAAATGAGCATCTATATGGCTCGTGGCGGAGTAGAGGGCATCGAATGCCGCCGGTATCTTGTCGCGGTAGCTGTTCTCGGAGCCGGCGCCAACGTGAGTGTCGCTGTGCACGGTGAACCGCACCTTGCCATCCGCAAACGACGGCCAGGAAGGCGACGTCGGCGCGGGAGTGAAGGCGGCAAGAGCCTTGTGGTCGGGAAAGACGAGCATGCCTCCTGCGGCGCTGATTCCGGCTGTGGCTGCCAGCGCTACGAACGCACGGCGGGTGAGGCCAAACGTGTTGCTCTCGTAGGCGGTCTCGAGGTTTCGATGATCCATGATGTCCTTTCATCGGTGACGGTGAAGCATGATGAGGATGCGCGCTCAATCCTACTCGCGACGTGTCAGCAGAATGAAAGCGGGCCGTCAGGGGTGGGTAAGGCTTTCGTATGGGTCAGGTAAAGGAGAGTGCCTTAGTTTGGCGGCATTTGTCCAAAGAGGCAAGAGCTTCTGGTCGCCAGTATGTTCGGGGGAGCTTGTTCCGCTTGTTTCCCTGCCCTGGGGCTTGACCTCATGATCGAGGTCGAGGTTTCACGCCGCCGCGCCCATCGCCCGACGGTGTGCTAGAATATTCGGGTGATATCGCTGTGTGGAAGGAACCGGTATGTCAGGGCATTCTAAATGGGCTACAACGAAACACCGCAAGGCTGCGCAGGACGCAAAGCGCTCCTCGCTGTTCTCCAAGCTGTCGCGTAACATTACGGTGGCTGCCAAGGAGGGCGGCGACCCGAGTCCCGAGAACAACGCGTCGCTGGCGGCTGCCATCGAGAAGGCCAAGGGCTACTCCCTTCCCAAGGACAAGATAAAGACCGCCATCGACAAGGCGTTCAGCTCGGGCAAGGACGCCGCGAGCTATGAGACCGTCGTCTACGAAGGTTACGGCCCGGCGGGCGTCGCCGTGTACTGCGAGGCGCTGACCGACAACCGCAACCGCACCGCTGCCGACGTTCGCAGCGCGTTCTCCCACGCAGGAGGCAACCTGGGCACCTCGGGGTCGGTCGCGTTCCAGTTCGAGCGCAAGGGCCAGATACAGGTTCCCCAGGAGGTCGAGACCGGCGACAAGAAGCAGCCCGTCAGGCCGAACGGTGCTGCGGCGGATGAGGAAGAGTTCATGCTGGCCGTTGCCGAAGCGGGCGGGGATGACTACGAGGATGCCGGCGACGAGTGGGTCGTCTACACCGCTCCGGGCGATCTCATGGCCGTCAAGGTAGCCCTCGAGGAGGCGGGAGTCGCCACTCGCGGCGCCGAGCTGACCATGGTCCCGACCACTCCCGTGGAGGTGAGCGTGTCCGATGCAAGGAAGGTCATGCGCCTCGTTGACCGCCTCGAAGAACTCGAGGACCTCCAGAACGTCTACCACGTCATGGACATCACCGAGGAGATTGCGGCGGCACTGGACGAGGAATAGGTGACTTGCTCGTACGGGGTCTGTTGCATAAGGGGAAAACAAAGGACCGCCGCGATTGTTTCGCGGCGGTCCTTTGTTTTGGCAATGAGCCCGGAGGGGGTGGGCTCATTGCCGGCAAAGCTGGTTGTTACACCGTGCGTCCGGCATCATTTCCGGCGCGTACGGCGAGCGCGATGTTGAATGGTTCTGCGCAGTCGCCAACGGTGTAGGTCTCAGACACTGAAACCCCGTCGAGGAGCGACGTGTTGGGCAGCATGTCGGCTGCGTTGACGATGGTGTCGCACGCCACGGTGACCTCGGTTCCCACCTCGGTCGCGACGGTGATCTGGCCGTCGCCCACCTGCTTGATCGACGCGCTCGGCCACACCTGCAGGCCCAGGGAGTACAATGCCGTGGTCATGAAGCGTTGGGCATGCTGAGACTGCTGCTTGTCCAAATCCTCGTTGGGGCTGGGGGTGACCATGGTGACGCGCTTTCCGTGCACCGTCAGCCACAGGGCTGAGTCGAACGCCTGGGCATTCGAGCCATACACGACCACGTTCTCGCCGATGTCGGCGGTGAGGAACTGCTCGAAGTCAACCACCTTGACGCTGTCGTTGCCGTCGACGTCGAGGGTGTCGCGCAGGCCGCCTGCTGCCAAGATCACGGCATCGGGAGCTTCGGAGCTGATGAGCGCGGCGTCGACTTCTTTGCTGAGCACCACGTTCACGCCGTTGACCTCAAGCTGGCGCTCGAGATACGCCTTGAAGTCGCCCAGGTTCTCGTGCTGTCCCTTGACGCTGCTTGCGAAGTCGAGAAGACCGCCGAGCGAGCCCTTCTTCTCATACAGCGTCACCTCGTGGCCGCGTGCGGCCGCGATGCGGGCGGCTTCCATGCCGCCGGGGCCGCCGCCGATGACCATGACCTTCTTCGCCTTGTCTGCGGCGGGGAGCTCATAGGTTGCGGGACCGCCCTCGCGCATGACGCGCTGGGTGAGGGCGTTGACGCGGCAATAGCCCATCGCGGCGTTCATCTCGTTGCTGCCGATGTGGCAGTGCAGGCACCGCGTGCAGGGGGCAATCTCGTCGCTGCGTCCGTCGCGGAGCTTGGTGACGTAGTCGGAATCGACGGTCAGGGGACGGTTCATGACGTAGAAGTCGCATTTTCCGTCCGCCAAGGCCTGCTCGAAGAAGTCCGGTGCATGGGCCGGGTCCATGTAGGTGACGGTGCCGCAGGGGATGCTGACGGCCTCCTTGTAGCGGGCGACCACGTCAAGCAGCATGCCGGCGCCGCTGTGGTTGCCAATGAGCTGTCCCTGGAAATGCCGCGAGAAGTCCCATTGCGTGCCGTAGCCGGTCGCGCCTTCGATGCCGTTCAGGATGAAGTACAGGTCGCTGCCGAACTGGCAGGGATGGTTGCCCAGAGGGCCCAGGCGCAGATGCATCGAGTCGCAGCCAGCCGCCTCGAACATCTTGGCGAACTCAATGCCTTCCTCGATCGTGTTCACCTTGTTGTGGAACGCGGTGACGTCCTTGTCCATTGTCATGAGGGTGGCATCGTTGGTGAGGTTGTCGTTTTCCTCGATGCAGTCGATGAGCACCTGGACGACGAAATCTTCGCCGCAGGCCTGCTTGATCTTCTGGATGCATTCGACGACAAAGCGTCCGCGGCTCTCCAGGCTGCCGGCACCGTACTCATCGGTGCGGACGTTATGGAAGCGGGAGAGGAAGTGCGCGCCGAGGTTGAACCCGGCGGCGTTGATCTCGATGGCTTCGAAGCCCATCTGCTTGAGACCTTGGGCGAGCGCAACGGCATCGCTTTGGGCCTGAGCTATCTCGTCGACCGTCATCTTGGCGACGACGCCGGACTGGGCCCACTGGAAACCGAGATGCGCTCCGTAGCCGGCACACTCCTCGACCAGGCTCTTTCCGAATGTCGCAGCTTCGTCGGTGATCTTGTTCTTGGGCAGCATCTCGCCTTCGACCCAGATCATCTCCACGCCGCCCTTTGCGAAGTTCACGTAGTACTCGGAGAGCTCCTTCGTGAATCCGGCGAGGTAGCATGCCGATCCGGCAGCAGATTTCACCATGCGGTTCTCGATTTCGATGGAGCCGATCTTCAAAGGCGAGAACAGCGTTTTGAAATCGGTGGTGCTTTGACGATAGTCATAGTCCTGCGGGTTGAGCTGCGCTGCGGCAATGAGGTCGCTTTCGGCCGTCTTGCCGGCGGCCGCCGAGGTTCCGGCACCGCTCTCCGCGGCCTGCTTCGGTGCGCATCCCGCGAGCCCCGCGCCTGCCGCCGCAACGCCGGCAACCCCTATGCCGGTGAGAAATTGGCGTCTTGATAATGTCATACTCAATCTCCTCTTCTTGGTGGTTCGTTCCTGCCCTCCTCCGGCCTTTCGCCGGTGACGAAAGCATGCTAGCAAGGTTGCCGGAGCCTCCGCTTCACACCCGTTTGGTGAAATGCGTCTCACGGGCGAAAAGCGTCGAGAAGGACCTAGCAGAAAGCGTGAGGAATTCGCTTCACACCGGATTGGTGAAAACGGCTTCCAAGCGTGTCCCTGGTGGAAATCTTTCGTGTGCAAAGGTAAGATGTGCGATACTGAACCTGTCTTTTCATGGTCTGGCCGATTGCGTCGCGTCACGCGACGCCGGTGCCAGCGGCAGCGCAAGGAGGGTGCGAATTGCCGGACGCTTCCATACGTGAGTCGAGTCCGTCGACATCTGTACGCATCGTTGCATGCGTTGGATACGCGTTGCTTTTATTCTCGTGCCACCTGACCGTTTGGGGTGGTCTCCAGCTTACTGATCGCACCGGCCTCGCGCTCATCCCCTTGCTGAGTTGGTGGACGGTTCCCCTGCTTCTTGCCATGGGCGCGGTGCAGCTGGCCCTCGGTGCCCTTGTGTTTCTTCACCCTCTCGTTGCGGGTGAGGGACAAGGTCGCCGCGTTGCCATTCGTGTGGCTTCGTGCGTTGGTTGTGCAGCCGTGCTCGCGGGCTATGGTCTGGTGGTCGTTGGTCCGCCTGCGTCCGTCTCGTCGGTATTCCCGGGCGGGATGGTCCTCGGCGCCGGGATGGGCCTGCTGTTTGTTGCTTGGGCTGCCGTGCTTGCCCGCTTTTCCGTCCGTGACGTGACGACGCTCGTGCTGGTCGCTCTTATCGTCTATGCCGCTTTGGCCCTTGTCGCGGGATATCTTCCCCTGCCGGTGCTGGAGACCGCTTTCGTGCTTTCGGCCGTCGGGTCAACCGCCGTGCTTCTGACGGTCGCCATCAGGATGAGGTCGAAAGGCGAGGACCGGGTCCCGCGCAGTCCCTCTTCCGCCCCTGACGGATTTTCTTGGATACGCCCGCAAGGTGTCGGAGGCCTTGCAAGAGACGCTCTGGTGGCGGTGCGCAACCCGCTTTTCTGTGCGACGGCAACCGCTTTTGCCGTTGCCATCACCCGGACGATGACGTTGAGCTCACGCCCCGATGCCGTTGGAGCGGCAGGCGCCCTTTGCCTGGCCATCGGCGCCGCGGCCTCGCTTGCGGCATTGCGCCGCCGCCGGGGCAGCCAAGCCGCATGGCTGACCATTCCCGCGCTGTTCCGCATCATGTTCCCGCTTGTGGCCACGCTCCTGCTGGCGTTTCCGATTGGCGGAGAGGGATTTGAGCAGGTGGCGGGAGCTGCGGTGTTCGCCGTCTACATCATCGTGTCCGTTCTCATGGTGCCCGCCTGCATCGACACGGCCCAGCGCAAGGGGTTACGCGTGGCGGCCGTGTATGGATTGTTCACGGGCATCGTTCACCTCGCGTTTTCTGGCGCGACGTTCCTTGGCGTTCGCCTGTTCGCCGAAGGGGGAGGCTTCGGCGCGACGACTTCCCTCGTGGCAACCCTTCTGGTGCTGTATGTTCTGGCGATGGCTTACGCGCTCGTGCAGCGTCGCGCGCGGGGGGCGGGGAGTTCCCTGGGGGTTGCGGGAGACGCTGATTCGGATGACGGCGCGTCGGCATCGGCTGAGGGAATCGAGGGCGATGCCGCGGCGCTCGAGGCCTCGCCCTCGGATCTCCCGGATCCCATTGAGCAGCGCTGCCTCATCCTGGTGGAGCGCTTTGGCCTGAGCCCGCGTGAGACGGAGGTGCTGCTTGCCTTCGCCCATGGCCGCAACGTGTCATATCTGGCCGAGCAGCTGTGCCTTTCGCCCAACACCATCCGCAGCCACAGCAAGACGCTCTACACGAAGCTGGGGGTGCACAGCAAGCAGGAGCTGCTCAACCTCGTGGAGAATGCCGAGGAGCCTTCCTGAGGGCGCGCGGGTGCGTTTCATGCCGGGGATGAAACGGGGTCAACCGAATCGTAGGCGGATGCCGCGAGCGCGAGAAATGGCAAGGTTTCTCGCAAGAGAGTTTTTTGACAGGCATTCGAACTGCCCATTTGATTCGACATTGATATGAAAGCAGCGCTTCGAGGGTGTCAGCCTTGCCATTTCTCGCGCGCGCTGCAGAAGGAGCACCTCGCCCCGATCGCAACGCTGCCCTGACGGCTTTTCCCGTTCACGGCGAGAGCCAGGCCGGGCTAGCGAGTTGGGGCTGGGTCGGCGTAGGCCCGGTGCCCGACATCGGCGGCGAAGGCGATGAGAGATGTGCGGTGTGCATGGTGCGAGCCCGCATTGCCGCGTGCGTGGCGCGCGGTGCCAATACGGTAGCCCAGCCAGCGCCTGAGTCTCGCTTCACTTTGTCAAGAGGAGAGAGATTCTCCCGAAGGCCCTCCGGTTTTGTGGTAGGATTGGTGCGAACATTCGTTTGTAAGATGTGAAGAAGCCATTGGCGCGGCATGCGGCCCTGAACGGTGGAAAGGAAACGATGGCGCGTACGGAGCGAACGATTCTCGGCATCGATCCCGGCCTGGCCAACACGGGCTGGGGCATTGTGGTCCAGCGGGGGTCGCGCCTGTCCTGCGCCGCTTACGGCTGCATTTCGACTCCTGCTTCCCAGACGCTGTCCCATCGCTTGGGGAAGATCCACGAGCAGATGGGTGCAGTCATCGCTCGGTTCCGGCCGGCCTGCGTCGGCATCGAGACCGTGTGGTTCGGTCAGAACATCACCGCCGCGTTCGCCACGGGGCAAGCCCGGGGCGCTGCGCTTGTGGCATGCGCAGAACAGGATCTCGCCGTGGGGGAGTTCACTCCGCGGCAGATCAAGCTTGCGGTCGTCGGGACGGGAACGGCCGACAAGGATCAGGTGCAGTATATGGTCAAACAACTGCTTTCGCTTGATTGTGAGCCTCATCCCGACCATGCGGCCGACGCTCTGGCTGCCGCCATCTGCTTCACGACCCATGAAGGGCTCGCCGCGTCGGTGCGGAAGGCGACGGACGCATCGGATGCGAGCTCCGGCGCTCGACGGAAGGAACAGCCATGATCGCTTTTCTCAAAGGACGGCTCGCCGGGAAAACTTCGACGACGGCCTATATCGACGTGAATGGGGTCGGGTATGCCGTCGGCATGTCGCAGGCAAGCCTCTCGAAGCTGCCGGAAAGCGGTGCTGCGGTGGAGGTGCAGACTCACCTGCAGGTCCGCGAAGACGGAGTGGCGCTGTACGGCTTCACCTCGATTGAGGAGAAGGCCTTGTTCGAGCGCCTTATCGGCGTCGCCGGAATTGGGCCGAAGGTGGCGCTCTCGGCGCTGTCCGCGTTCACGCCGCAGGCCCTTGTGACGGCAATCATGTCCCAGGACGTCGCCAGCGTGCAGAAGATACCGGGTGTTGGCAAGAAGACGGCCTCCCGCATCATTCTCGAACTCAAGGGGTCATTCGACCAGGGTCTTGACAGCCTGTTTGCCTCCGATGGCTCTGCGTCGACGACCGATGTGGTGCTTCAGGGTGCGCACGAGGCGCTTCTGTCAATGGGATTCACCGCTGCGGAGTCGGACCTCGCCCTGAAGGACGCTCCGAATACCGGCGACGAAGGCGTGCTGCTACAATATGCTTTGAAACGTTTGGGCTCTTGATACTTTCTGTGGGATGCGGATGCCGGGCGATGGAGCATACGGCTTTGAAACGGACAGGGTGGACATGGATTCGCAGGGCGTCAGAATAGAGGGACTGGTGTTTGAGTCGGATGAGGCAGCGTCCTCGTTCGATGCCGCCCAGGCCTTCCCCGAAACGGGTCGAGGAGCGGATCCTCGGGCCCGTACCATGTCGTCTGACTTGCTGGAGGATGACCTGGCGCTCGACCGCAGCTTGCGACCGAAGCGTCTGGACGATTATCTCGGCCAGACGAAGATCAAGGAATCTCTGGCAATCCTGATCGAGGCCGCCCAGGCACGCGGTGACGTTGCGGACCACATCCTGTTCTCGGGACCTCCGGGTTTGGGAAAGACGACATTGGCGACAGTCGTCGCCAATGAGCTGGGGGCCAGCATCAAGACGACCAGCGGGCCGGCCATAGAGCGTACGGGAGACTTGGCTGCCATCCTGACCAATCTCGAAGAGGGAGACGTGCTGTTCATCGATGAGATACATCGCTTGAACCGCATGGTCGAGGAGGTCCTGTACCCCGCGCTTGAGGATTTTGCCCTCGACATTGTGGTGGGGAAGGGGCCTGCCGCGCGCTCCATCAGGCTTGATCTGCCGCATTTCACGCTTATTGGAGCGACGACCAGAACCGGGCTTCTGACGGGACCTTTGCGTGATCGCTTCGGCATCGCTTTTCGTCTTCAATACTACACACCTGATGAGCTTGCGTCCATCGTGCGGCGCTCGGCCTCAATCCTGGACGTCGACATAGCGGAAGACGGTGCCCTTGAGATCGCCCGTCGCAGCCGCGGAACCCCCCGTCTGGCAAATCGACTGTTGAAGCGGGTGCGCGACTGGGCCCAGGTGCGTGGCGATGGCGACATAGACGGGGATGTCGCAGCTCAGGCGCTCAGCTTCTTCGAGGTTGATGGGCTCGGCCTGGACGCCATCGACAATCGCATCCTTGAGCTTCTTGCGGTGCAGTTCTCCGGCAGGCCGGTCGGGTTGACGACCCTTGCATCCGCGCTTGCTGAGGATCCCGACTCCCTCGAAGACGTCTATGAACCCTATCTCATGCAGCAGGGCTTGATGGTTCGCACGCCGAAAGGACGGCAGGCAACCTCGCGCGCCTACGACCATCTGGGCATAAAGATGCCCGGCAGTGAATGAACGCCGCCCTGAGCATAAGGAACAAAGGAGCACGCCATGCTTGAGCAGGACTACCTCATGCGCATCGTTTTGCAGTTTGCGGAGATGATCCGACGCAGCTGGACAAAGGCCCATGATGAACGCGACCCGAAAAGTGCGGCCGACATGCTCGAAGATGCGGTGGGCGAGGCCACTGACATCGATGGAGGAGTGTTGTTGTCGCTTGCCCCCGAGTCGATTGCGAGCGTCATGCAGGTTTCGGGAGTCGATCCTCGCGTGACGGAATACATTGCACGCAGCCTGTTGCTCGCCTCGGGCTATCTCCGCGAGGCGGGACAGCATCAGCTTGCCGATGTACGCGAGGCTCAGGCCCGCGCAGTTGCAGCGGCCTACGAT
>JAEZDJ010000010.1 GCA_023429565.1 Actinomycetes bacterium | reverse complement strand
GGTGGGGGTCGTGCGCGAGCGGGGGACCGGCGCCGTGTCGACCCTTGTGCTCGAGGGGATTGACCAGGTTGAAACCTACATTCGAATCATCCTGCCCAAGATCGTCGCCGTCACCGTCGTCCCGCTGATCCTGCTTGTGGCGATCGCCGTCCTTGACTGGGTGTCGGGAATCATCGTGCTCATCGCCTTTCCTTCCATCATCCTGTTCATGGTTCTCCTCGGGCATACTGCACAAGATGAGGCTGCTCGAAAGCATGAGAGGTTTCAGATGCTGTCCAACCACTTCGTGGACTCCCTGAGGGGGATCGACACGCTCAAGCTGTTTGGTCGAGCGAGGGCTCATGGAAAGGACATCTTCGAGGTGAGCGAACGCTTCCGCGAGGCGGCGATGAAGACGCTTCGCGTCGCCACGCTCTCAAGCGCCGTGCTTGACCTCTTCGCCACGGGGTCATTGGCTGCTGTTGCCATCATGCTGGGCTTTCGCCTGGTGGATGGCTCCCTCGCGTTTTTCCCGGCACTTGTCGTGCTCATGCTCGTTCCCGAGTATTTCAAGCCGGTGCGGGATTTTGCCGGCGACTACCATGCGTCCCTCGATGGCAAGAACGCCCTCGTCTCCATGAACCGTCTTCTTGCGGAGGCGGAAGCTCCCTCCGCACCCGTCCCGTTGTCGGCGTGGGGCGAGGGCTCGGAACTTGAGGTGTGCCGGGTCGGCTATTCCTATGCGGACGCAGCGGCGCTGGACGAGGTGTCCTTCCGGGCCAAGGGATTCCAGAACGTGGGCATCGTCGGCGCGAGCGGCGCGGGAAAAAGCACTCTCGTGAGCCTGCTTGCGGGGTTTGCAAACCCCTCTGACGGCGATATGGCTGTTGCGGGCGACAGAATGGATGGGTTGCGACAGCAGGATTGGCAGCGGCAGACGGTCTTCATTCCCCAGAACCCCTATCTCTTTCATGCCACCCTGCGCGACAACATCGTGTTCTACCATCCAGATGCCGATGACGCAGACCTTGCCGAAGCGGTGCGGGTCGTCGGGCTGGATGACTTGGTGTCGGAGCTGCCCGACGGCTTGGACACGGTTGTCGGGGAGGGCGCGCGCGCCCTTTCCGGAGGGCAGGCGCAGCGCATTGCCCTTGCACGTGCGCTGCTGGACGATTCGCGACGCATCCTTCTGTTCGACGAGCCGACCGCGCACCTTGACATAGAGACCGAACTTGAGCTCAAGGAGCGCATGCTCCCCCTCATGAAAGACAGGCTCGTCTTCTTCGCAACCCATCGGCTGCATTGGATGCATGACATGGACATGATCCTGGTGATGGATGAAGGCCGGCTTGTCGAGTCAGGCACCCTGGACGAGCTCATCTCGCGCAACGGGGCGTTTTGCCGTCTTGCGGCTCGGCTGGGAGGTGAGACGGCATGAGTGAAAGGCATGCAGTGGAAGGCCGGGCGGCTGCCGCACGGATCTGGAGGCAGGACGGATGGGTGCGTCCCTTCTTCCGGCAGTATCGTGCCGTTCTTGTTCTTTCCATAGGATTGGGGCTCGCCACCTTTCTGTTCGCGGCGGGGCTCATGTTCACTTCGGGCTACCTCATCAGCGGAGCCGCCGCGCTCCCGGCTTCGATTCTCCTGCTCAACGTACCCCTCATCTTTGTCCGCATCTTTGGCATAGGAAAGCCTCTGCTTCATTACCTCGAACGACTGTCCAGCCACGACTGGGTGTTGCGCATGACCTCCTCTCTCCGTCTCAAGCTTTACCTGTCGATCGAGAAAGACGCCCTGTTCTTCAAAGCTCTTCATCGCACGGGCGACATCCTCGGACTTCTTTCGGAAGACATCGGCCATATGCAAAATCTGTATCTTCGCACGGTCTTTCCGACCATTGTCGCCTGGCTGCTCTTTGCTGTCGTCGTGGGCGTTGCGGGGTTTTTCTCGCCCTTTCTGGGTTTGGGCATGCTTGTCATGCTCGGATCTGTCACGTTTGTCGTCCCCTTGGTGTCCGTGCTGGTTAACGCCGCCCGCCGAGCCCGCTACACGTCTTTGCGCGGAGAACTGTACGCCGAGCTCACCGACAATGTCCTCGGTGTGTCGGACTGGACGTTTTCGCAGCGGGGAAGCGACTATCTCACGCGGCATCAGGATGCGGAATGCGCCCTCCGAGATCTCGTGCGATCTGAAAACAGGTTTGGGCGCCGCCGAGATTTCGTGGTCCAGGTCCTGCTCGGTTTGACTTCCGCGCTCATTCTGGTGTGGGCTGCCATGGCTTTTGGTGGCCAGGGGGGCGATGCGGGCAATTGGATAGCTGCAGCCGTGTTGTCCTTCTTCCCCCTGGTCGAGGCATTCGTGCCGCTGTCTTCCGCGGCGGTCGATGCGGCCTCCTACACCGATTCGATCGAGCGGTTGAACGCGCTGCCCGACGACGGTGACGGGGCGAATGCGGACAGCCTGCCTTCGCTGCCTCGAGAACCCTATGCCATCTGCGTTGACGGGGTGTCGTATGCCTACCCCGACGATCGACGCCGCGTGCTCGATGGGCTTACCTTGCGCGTCGCGCCGGGGGAGAAGCTTGCCCTCTTGGGTCGCAGTGGAGCAGGGAAGAGCACGCTGTTGTCGCTCATCAGGGGAGATATTGAGCCGGCGGAGGGGAGTGTGACGCTGGGGGGTGTGCGGACGAGCCTGCTGGGCGATGAGGCCTCGCGCTTTATCGGTGTCATACAACAGCAAACCTACCTGTTCAACATGACGCTTTTTGAAAACGTGCGCATTGGACGTCCTGACGCCACCAAGGACGAGGTGGCTGGTGCTCTCATGAAAGTCGGCCTTGGCGACCTCGTGTCGCGGTTGCCTGAAGGGTTGGAGACGATGGTGGACGAGGCCGGCATGCGCTTCTCCGGTGGCGAAAGACACCGGATAGCACTTGCTCGGGTGCTGCTGCAAGACGTTCCCATCGTCATTCTCGACGAGCCGACCGTTGGCTTGGATCCCCTCACGGAACGCGCGCTGCTCGAGACCTTGTTTGCTGTTCTAGAGGGCAAGACGGTCATCATGGTCACCCACCATCTGCTCGGCGTCTCGCTCATGGATCGGGTCGTTTTCGTCGAGGACGGCCGGGTTGGGCTTGCGGGCGCTCCGTCCGATCTCGAGCGCACCAGCGACCGTTATCGCATGCTTAAGGCATTTGATCAGGGCGTCGACTCCTCATCTGCATCGGATGCCGTATAATTTGATGCTACGGGTTGAGAAGCTGCTGTTGTGAGGAGACCGCATGGAAGCGTTTGAAATGGTGTTGCTGCTGTTCGGCATTGTTTTGGCTTCGGCGGTGTTTGACCAGATATTCACCCGAATATCGTTGCCGTTGGTGCAGATAGCCATCGGTGCGGTTCTGGCGTTCATCGTGGGTGGCCCCCTGCAGATGACCCTTGATCCCGAACTGTTCCTTGTGTTGTTCATAGCGCCCCTGCTGTTTGACGAATCGCGGCGCGTCGACAAGAAATCCTTGATGGGAAACCTCTCTGACATCTTGTCGCTCGCCATCGGGCTCGTGCTTGTCAGCATGCTGGTCGTAGGCTTTGTCCTGCATTGGTTGGAGCCGTCGATTCCTCTGGCGGCGGCGTTTGCCCTTGGTGCGGCCTTGGGGCCAACCGATGCGGTGGCCGTTTCCTCCCTGTCGGGAAGCGTGCGTCTCAGCAAGCGACAGAGCGCCTTGCTGTCGGGCGAAGCGCTCATCAATGACGCCTCTGGCGTCGTCTCGTTCCAGTTTGCGGCCGCCGCAGCGGTGACCGGAGCGTTTTCTCTGGTTGATGCGGGGCAGGTGTTCGCCGTCACGTTTTTGGGAGGCATAGCTCTTGGGGCCCTGCTCGCCGTCATGGCTATGGCGGCTCTGAAAATCGTGCGCACGATTGGGCTGGAGAGCACCGTGTTTCATGTCACGTCCGAGATATGCACTCCTTTCGCCATTTACCTGGCAGCGGAGTCGCTGGAAGTGAGCGGCATCCTGGCTGTGGTGGCGGCGGGACTCATCATGACATTGTTTCCGCAGAGGAAGACGGCGGCGGTTGCGCGTACGAACATCGTTTCGGGCAGCGTGTGGGAGGTGCTCACCTTCATCTTGAACGGCATCGTGTTCGTGCTGTTGGGCATGGAGCTTCCTCAAGCGACCCTCCCTTCGTGGCAGGGATCGAGCAACCTTCCTGAATTGATCGGGTTGGTGCTTGCCGTGACGACGGTTATCGTCGGCATCCGGTTTGTCTGGATATTCGCCATGGAGACGGTCCATGCGCGTCGCCGACAGCGAAAAGTGCGAAAGTTGAGAGCGGGGTCACAGGTCGAGGGTTGCGTTGACGAAGGGAGGCCTTCTTCGCCGGGGGTCAAGGAGGCTTTGGTCACGACGCTCGCAGGCCCGAAGGGCGCCGTGGCGCTTTCGATCGCCTTTACCATTCCCCTGTACGTTTCGTCGGGGGAAGCGTTCCCTTGGCGCAACGAGCTGCTCTTTCTCGTGTCTGGCGTCATCCTGTGCACCTTGCTGTTGGCGAATTTCGTTCTTCCCCTGCTGGCCCCCGAGCAAGAGGACGAGGGAGAGCAGGAAGTGGACGTGGAGGTTCGGATTGCCATCCTCGACCGCGTCATTGCGGGGCTGCGTGAGAAATCGGAACCTCAACAGGCGCTTGCCACCGCAATCGTTTCGGGGCAGCTGGAGGAACGGAGGGCGCAGCTGGCGGCGGATGTCACGTCACGTGAGACTGCAGCCTCGCTGCGAGCTGAGGTCTTTACCCATCAGATGGTGTCACTGTCGGAGCTTCAGCAAAAGGGCCTGGTTGATGAGGCTTCTGCAAGAAGGTGCCGCATGATGCTGGAACGCTCTCATCTGATCGTCGAAAGGCACGTTCGCCGCGGGCGAGGATTTCTTCAACTCGGCACGATCATGGCGCGGCTAAAGATGGTGCTGTCTCGAGGCCTGCTGCCTCGCCGGCGCGAGCGTGCTGCTCAAAGAGGTGATGGCACAGCGGTGTATCGCACGCTCCTGCTCCTTGAAGACGAAGCGATCGACTACCTCAAAGGCGTTGCTCGGGAATCGTCGGGCCCGCGCGCGGAGATGGCGGAGAGGCTTGCCGGCGACCACGAGAAGGCGCTTGCGCTCATGAAGCAGGCGGCCCAGGGATTCGATGCCAAGAATTCCGCAGAGGGAGCGGCCAAGCGAAGGCGCGGCACGGCCCGTGCCATCGGCTATGACGCAGAGCATCTTCAACGGCAGGTGGACGAGCTGGAGGCGGAGGCCCTCCGCCTTGATCTGGGATACATCCAGGATATGTATGAGGACGGCTGCCTGACGCGGGATCAGGCAGCGTCAATGCGGGAATCGGTCTACGTGCTTCAGATGGACCTGGTGGACACGTCGGACTGAGCGGCGCTGGCTCGTGGCGTCCTGCTCCGTCTGAATCTGCAGGGGCCAAGGCGCCTTCGGTTCTTGCCATCGTTGGGCTGCTAGGCCTCTCCCCGTGATTTCTCGTGATCCGCCCTTCTGTTTCTCAGGTGCTTGAACGCGCGTGCGAGGCCTTTCGCGGCAAGGATCGCAATGAGCGCCGCCACTCCCACAAGCACGATGGTGCCTCCCGGCTTGAGGCCGAATTCATAGGAGGCCACCAGGCCTGCCGCCGTGATGCATACGCCTATGGCGCAGGAAAGGACCACGGTCTGACGCCAGCTGCGGGAGAGCTGGAGTGCGCAGGCGACGGGAACCACCATCATTGACGAGACGATGAGCGCGCCCACGGTTCGCGCCGCCACTGACACGGCAAGGGCGGTCATGAGGATGAACGCTGCGTTGACTGCCCCGACGTGCACGCCGGCCAGGCGTGCGGCACGTTCGTCGAGCGTGACCAGAAACAGCTCCTTGTGCAGCAGCGTGCAGAAGAGGAGGACTGCGGCTCCCACAAGCATCACCCCGACAAGCTCCGCGTCATCGACGGTGACGATGCTTCCGAAAAGAAAACTCGTGAAGCTGGCCGAGTTTGGGACAAAACCCGACAGCACGCCCGCCAGGCCAATGCCTGTCGACATGATGACGGCAATTGCCAGTTCCGCATGTCCTGCAAACCGACGCCTGATCACTTCGATGCCGAAGGCGGCCGCAATGCAGGCGATGGTGGCGCCGAGCACCGGGTTGATGCCTGCGATCAGCCCCCCTGCCACTCCTGCGAGAGAGGTGTGCGAAAGCGCGTCACCCATCATGGACAGTCGCTTGAGCACGACGACAACGCCAATGCAGGGCACGACAACGCCGAGGACCATCCCTGCGAGAAAGGCTCGTTGCATGAACAGGTAGTCAAACACGTTGGGTCCTATCTTTCCAAAGCGATGTCGACAGATGGCAGCACCTTGCCGCCTTCGAGCGACATCGTCTTCTCGATGGGGATGGGCAGTCGCGCAAGATCGTGCGTGACCAGGAGAACGGCAGCGTCAGATGTCTGCTGAACGGCCTCGAGGGTCCCATAGAAATCCTGTGCGCTTTGCGCGTCGAGGTTGCTTGTCGGTTCGTCGAGCACGAGGAGACGGGGGTCGTTCACGAGAGCCCGCGCCAGAAGCACGCGTTGGAACTGTCCTCCGGACAGCTCGTTCAAAAGTCGCGACTCCAGTCCGGACAGCCCCGCACGGTCAAGCGCGGCAAGCGCCAATTGACGATGCAGGGGCTGGTAGGGGCGGAAAAGTCCCGTGGTCGCATACAGCCCGGCTCGTACGACTTCAAGCACCGTGGCGGGAAACTGCCGGTAGTCGGCAGGGGCCTGTTGCGGCACATAGCCCAGGAGGTTCCAGTCTCCAAACTGCCTGACGTCGCGACCGAAAAGCTCGACCGATCCTCGCTCTGCGGTCAACTCCCCCAGGAGCAGCTGCACAAGGGTTGATTTTCCTGCGCCGTTTTCTCCGGTGAGCGCCATGAGCGAACCGCAATTCAGGACGAAGCTCGCTTCGTCGAGCACGGTCATGGTGCGATACGAGAAGCTGACGTTCCGGAATGCGATGGCCGGGGCGTCACCGGCAATGGTGCGGGCGGCGGGGGCCTTTCCTTTCCTCCATCCGCTGGGCGCTTTGGCGAATGGAGGAAGCTGTGCAGAATGTTGCAGGTTGGGACGTGTGCTCACGACAGGGCTTCCTTGAGCTCCTGCAGGTTTGAGCGCATGACGGAGAAATAGTCTTCACCGGCCGAGAGCTCCTCGTCGGTGAGTCCTTCGAGGGGGTTGAGCTCCTTTATCGTGGCACCGGTCGCGTCGGCGATGGTTTGAGCGATCTTGGGACTCACCAGCTCTTCGGAAAATATGACATGTACTCCGTTTTCCTTTACGAAATCGGTTATTTCGGCTAGCTGCTGGGCACTGGGTTCGGCATCGGGGTCAATCCCCTCAATGGGCACTTGTTGCAGCCCATAGGCTTCGCACAGATACCCGAACGCCTCATGCGAAACGACGATGTCTTTGGAGGGGGTGTTCTCAAGCTGCTCTGAGAATTCTTTGTCGAGGCTGTCGCACTCCTCCGCCCATTGCTCATAATTGGCCTCGTAATAGTCCTTGCCTGCTGGGTCGGCCTGGATGAGGGCGTCTTTGATGTTTCCCATTTCGATCTTCGCGTTTTCGGGGTCAAGCCACACGTGGGGGTCGTAGGATCCGTGATCGCCCTCGTCGGCTTCGTCTCCGCCGGCAGCGCGCAGGGTCACGCCGTCCGACGCCTCGACGGCGATGAGGTGGTCGTTTGTCAGGCTGTCCAACACGTCATCGGTCCAGTGTTCCATGCCCGCTCCGTTGAAGACGAGGATGTCGGCGGCCTCGAGCGTCCGAATATCCGTCGTCGATGGTTCCCAATCGTGGGGCTCGGTGCCAGCTGGGACGAGATTTGTCACCGCGACGCGTTCCCCGCCTATCTTTTGAGCGAAGTCGTAGAGAGGATAAAAGCTTGCAACTACCTGCACTTTGTCAGTTTGATCGGTTTCTGCGGCCCCGTCGGTGCCAGCTTTCTGCGAGCTTGTGCATCCGGGAAAGGCGAGGGCGAGCAGAAGGATGCCTGCGAGGGCGAGCGCTGCGATGCCGATCGGACGAAAGGTTTTCATGCTTGTCGTGCTGAGCGGGTTCATGGAATAAGCCTCCGGAGTTGATGGGGACGAAAGGGAAGGGCTGCTGTGGTTCTGCGGCGTTTCTGCGAGAGTTTGCCGGAGGATGTCCGGCGCGTCTCGTCGAGTTTTGCGAGGGCTCTCTGTCAGGGGGCGGCGGGGAGGGGCGCATTCATGCGCGCGTCGCCTCGCCGGTGGCGCGACAGCTGTCGCACAGGCCATAGAGCACCGTCCGCGCCTGGTCGATGACAAAACCATGGTGGCTTTCCACATGGTCGGCGAAGTTCTGGAGCATAGAGCAGTCGAGTGGATATGCTCTTCCGCAGATCAGGCAGGAGAGCTGTCCCTGTGAAGCGGCTGCAGAACCACGGGATCGGTAACGTGCCGCATCCCCTCGCGCACCGGCGACCTTGGCCATCGATCCGTCAGCCACCGACGCTTCAAGAATGCGATACACGGTCGTGCGGCCCACATTCTCGCCTGCAGCGTGCAGGGCGGCGCACGCTTCGTCGACGGAAAGATAGGCGTTTGCATGCTCTTCCATACAGGCGAGCACGAGACTCTTCTGTTTTGTTTGATAGTGGCTTTTCCTCGGCATGGTGTTCCTCGAATCGAAATTGAAAACTGATTTCGAATCCTAAAGGTACCGAGGGAGGATGTCAAGGTTTATTTCGGAGGACAGGGAAGGAACCTTGTTGCTTGTCGCCGGCGTGCTCCTTGGAAGGCGCATGGAGGTCCCTTTTCGAGAGGGTGGGATGCCCCGTGGATGCAGGACATGACCAGGCGAAAAATGCTCGTGAAGCAGGAGAGGCCTTGCGT
>JAEZDJ010000107.1 GCA_023429565.1 Actinomycetes bacterium | reverse complement strand
CCAATGCTAGGATCAGCGAGATCGAAAGAGAGAAGCGACTGCATCCCGAAATAAGAGCTGAGTACGACCGATTGCTGAATACTCTGCTAGAAAATCGAATTCAGGCTTGACACAATATAGGAGCGTCTTTCGGGACGCTACCTCATCGCCTCGAACTTCAATTCGGCAGAAGACATCGAAGCCCTGATGAGCAGGTTGGTGGAAGAGGAGCGCGATTAGCACGCTCCCATGTAACTTCGATCAATAAACGCCACTCTTTCAAGGCAAGGATATGTCGTCGTATTTCTCCCCCGCGTTTCTCATGCTTTTTCTCCCGCTCGTCATCGCTCTCTATAGCATCGCGCCGCAAAAGGCGCGTTGGGCCGTGCTCCTTTGCGCAAGCTATGCATTCTTCTGGGCCATAAGCGGCGGACTCCTGGTGTTCCTTCTTGCGTCCACCTTGTCGGTGTACCTCCTGGGACGCTGGATTGCCCTGCTGCAAGCGAAACGGGACCGCGCCCTGGCAGCGAAAGTAGAAAAGGCCCGTAAGGTCAAGAAACGGTTTGCCGTCGAGGCACGGAGGGTATTGGCACTCGGCATCGTCTTCAACGTCGGTCTGTTAGCCGTGTTGAAATATGCATCGTTTTTCGGGTCGGCCGCGGGATCGCCGCTGTCTCTCATAGGCATTCCCATTTCTCTGGCCATTCCGGCCTTCGGCATTCCCATTGGGATCTCCTTCTATACCCTGATGGCGGTTTCCTATCTGTTCGACGTATACCGCGGCACCGCTAAGGCGGACAAGAACCTGGGAAGGGTCGCCCTGTTCTTGAGCTTCTTCCCGCAGATCATGGAAGGGCCCCTATGCCGATACGCAGAAACCGCTTCGCAGCTGTGGGCAGGGAAACCAGTGAGCTCGGAAAACCTCTTCCTTGGATCGACGCGTATCCTGTTGGGCCTTGCCAAGAAAGTGATCGTCGCCGACCGGCTGAACGCGTTCGTCAAGCCGGTGTTCGAGCAGTACCAGAATTACGACGGCGACATCATCGCACTTGCGGCGATACTGTACACTTGCCAACTGTACTGCGGCTTTTCGGGAACCATGGACGTCATGGCCGGAATCGGCAAGATATTCGATGTGACTATGCCAAAGAATTTCTTCCGCCCCTTCTTCTCCCGAACGGTTTCGGAGTTCTGGAAGCGATGGCACATCACGCTGGGCACCTGGCTGCGTGACTACGTGTTCTATCCGCTCTCCCTATCCAAGCCGCTGAAGCGCACGACCACGGTGGCGCGCAGGCATCTTGGGAATCGATACGGTCCGCTGGTCGCAGGCTCGATCGCGCTGTTTTGCGTCTGGCTGGGCAACGGACTCTGGCATGGATCAGGGTGGCAGTACCTATTTTTCGGCATGTATTATTTCATGCTCATCCTGGCCGGAGGGCTTATCGAGCCCGTTATGCAACGGATGGCGGAGAGGATGGGAATCAACCGCGAAAGCATGCCGTACCGTTGTTTCCAGATTCTGAGAACCATCGCGGTGGTATGCGCGGGAGAGCTATTCTTTCGTGCGCACGGCCTGCAGGCAGGACTCACGATGTTCCATCAGATGGCCACCGACTTCTCCTTCGCGTCGTTCACGAACGGAACCGTTTTCTCCGTCGGGATGGACCGCCTCGATTTCGCTGTCGTACTGGTGGCGGTGGGTGCGCTGCTCATGATGAGCATCGTGGAGGAACGAGGGAAATCCGTCCTTTCTATGCTGAAGGGAAAGAGCCGTCTCATACGGTGGCCAGTGTGGTATGCGCTGGCGCTCGCCGTGGTGGTGTTCGGCGCCTATGGCGTGGAATACACGCCCGTCGATCCCCTGTACGCCCAATTCTGAGATTGCCCTATAGAGGGAATTCCGACATCGATTGCTTTAGCGACGAAACGAGGTCGATTCATGAAAAAACGCTTGATGGCATGCGGAAGGGGGGTACTGTTCGTGGCGATCGCGGCCGCCTTGTTCTTGGGGGCATCGCATGTCTTTTCCCCCAAGAACAACCAGAAGGAGTTCGGCATGGCTGATCCAGCGGCACACGGCGTCCTTGGAGAGCGGAAGGACTCCATCGATGCAGTGTTCCTCGGCGACAGTGAGGCGAGCACCACGTTCTCCCCTCTTCAGATATGGGAAGAGCAGGGCTTCACCTCGTACACCTGCGCCACGAACGGCCAAAAGCTCTGCTACACGAGGACCCTCCTTCAACAGGCCCTTCGAGAGCAGTGCCCCCGCGTTGTTGTCTTGGAGACGAACGCGATCTACACATCTCTCACGCCCAGCGACGCGCTCGCCCAAGCGGCATCCGATGCACTCCCCGTGTTCCAGTATCATGACCGCTGGAAATCTCTCAGGCTCGACGACGTGACAAGGCCCATCACGTGCACATGGACCGACGACTTCAAGGGATCCTACGCCAACGGTCAGGTCAACGCCGCCAACGCCGCCAGACACATGGCACCGACCGACAACGTCGCCACCATCCCCTCTCTCAACGCGCTCTACCTTCAAGACATCGCCCACTACTGTGAGAGCCATGGGGCAAAACTCATCTTGGTGAGCACCCCCAGCACCGTGAATTGGAATCAGGCGCGGCACAACGGCATTGCCAAGTTCGCCGAAGAGCAGGGAGTAACGTATCTTGACCTCAATGTGGCACCGATCAAACTGGACATAGACTGGAACGTCGACACCCGAGACAAGGGCGACCATCTGAACGTCCATGGCGCCGCCAAGGTCTCCTCGTTCATTGGCTCCTACCTCAAAGAGGTTTTCACGCTGTCGGACCATCGGAAGGACACCGACTATGCGGCTTGGAACGAATCGCTCGCACGGCACAAGAAGCACCTCGCCGAGATATGAGGGGAAGCGCATGCCAGCTCCCCCCTCTTTCATCGCGTTGAACGGCAAAAAGGGGAAGGTCTGGGATATCCGCACGCAAAAAAGCAATCGCGCAGCGCCGCAAACGGCCGTCGCCTCATAGAGCGAAATCCCAGGCAGCCCTCGGAAGCGCCTCAGTAATCCTTCGCCGCCGGCGATGCCATCCACTCCTGATAGAACTCCTCGTAGCTATTCGCCAGCACCGCCTCGCGAGCACGCGCCATGAGGTCGATGAGAAAGTGCAGGTTGTGGATGGACAGCAGGATGCCACCCAACATCTCATTCTGCTTCACCAGATGGCGAATGTAGGCACGGCTGTGGTTCTGGCAGGTGGGACACGAACATGCGGGATCGAGGGGGGTGAAGTCCCGCGTGTACTTCGCGTTGCGCATGTTCATGCGCCCCGTGCTGGAAAACGCCGTTCCCATGCGGGCTGTGCGCGTGGGCAACACGCAGTCAAACATATCAACGCCCTCATGCACCGCCTTCACGAGCGTGGTCGGATTCCCCACTCCCATGAGATAGCGCGGACGATCGTCGGGCAGGGCGCGGGCGACGTGACCCAACGTCTCAAACATGACCGCATGGTCCTCGCCTACCGAGTAGCCGCCAATGCCGAAGCCCCCGAAGCGGCGGCCGCCCTCCCCTGCGCTGTCGTCCTCTATTTCTCGTAGCCGGCGTATCGACTCGAGACGCAAGTCCAGCTCCATGCCTCCCTGCACGATGCCGAAGAGAGTCTGATCCGGACGCGAGTGAGCGGCCAAGCAGCGCCGTGCCCACTTTGCCGAGAGGTCGACGGCGTTCGCCACAAATTCTCGTTCGGCCGGATATGGCGTGCATTGATCCAGCTGCATCGCTATGTCAGCGCCCAGCTGCTCCTGAATGGCCATGTTGCTTTCGGGAGTCCAACGGACCTTCGACCCATCATAGATGGAACGGAACGTGAGCCCTTCCGCATCGAGCTTGAGGGTGTCGGCGAGAGAGAACACCTGGAACCCACCGGAATCTGTGAGCATGGGCCCGTCATAGTGCATGAATTCGTGCACGCCGCCGGCCTCTGCCACCACATCGGCACCAGGACGCAGGGAAAGGTGGTACGTGTTCGCCAGCACCACCTGGCTGTCCAGATCATGCAGCTGCTGCACCGTGATTCCCTTGACGGTGGCGCTGGTGCCCACCGGCATGAACATCGGCGTCCGAAAGGTACCGTGCGCCGTTTCGTACGACAGTGCGCGGGCATGCCCGCTTTGAGCTTCAAGGGTGGTTTCGAACAGTCCCACGGCTACGCGCTCGGCTCTGCGGCGTTCGCCGCATCCAGCGCGTCCGACATGACCTCGGCCGTCGATGCTGAAACACCCCTGCCGGAGCCTGGTTGCGCCTCAAGTCCAGCCGAAGCGGTGTCATCGGCCAAGTCGGCCGCCGCGAGACCAAGCACAGATAGACGAGCGTCCTCATCCACGACACCGGGATTGATGTCTCGTGCGGGATTTTCGCACACGGGCAAGGATTCGACCCAATCGGCGAAATCAGCCATGCTGCCGTGCTTGACCGTTGCCAAGTCGTATCCCACAGGATCCAGCAGATGATCGGTCACCAGAAACGCATCGGCTCCAAGCTTGAGGAAGGACAGATCCTCCACGGTGTTGTTCCCCACCATGAGCACCTCGCTCCCTTTCAACCCGCATGCCGCCATGTTCTCGGCGCAATAGGCACGCTTCGGCTTCACCGAGGTGGAATTCTCATAGGAGGTGAGACGCGAGAAGTCGCGAGGATCCACTCCCGCCCAAGACAGGCGCCATTGCACCGCTCGCAGGGGAAACATGGGCATGGTGGCCAGCACGAGCGGGTAGCCCTTGTCCGTCAACGTGCGTATGGCACGTGCCGCATTCGGGTCAGGAACAACATCGGCGCCGACCTCGCCAAAATCGTGCTCATAGAAGCCCGTCAGCAACTCATTCCAGTCCGCAGCATGGGGATCTGCCCGCCGGAAGAACTCTTCCCAATACACATCATAGTTCGTGCGCTCGTCGTCATGGCTGGCCATGGCTCCGATGCCTGCCTTGAGACCAGCTGAGAATGAGTCAGCATCAAGCTCGTGAGCATCAACGAACTGGGTGATCGCCTTGAAATAGGAGCCAAGGAAGTCTTCCAACTCCATGGGCAGCAGTGTGCCGTCCAAATCGAAGAACACGGCGCGATACGCCCGCGCGGGAGGTTCGTTCTGAAACTCGAGACGTTCATCCATTGCGTTGTTCCTTTGATCGTGTGCGGGCACCTCTCAGATCATGGTAGTATACGTCACAAGCGAAGGAGCTCATGAAAACCAATGAAATCGCTACGCTCGGAGAGAAGTCTCCGTCAAAGTAGGACCATCGGCAGAGCGCAGACTCTCTCGCCGGACGACGGGACTGCCGATCGCATCCAGGACGCCTTGGCGAGTTTATAGCCTGGTTCGATGCGATGCAGACCGAGCGGCATGGTTGTTCGAATGAGGATCCCTCGAACCGCAAGCGGCCAAAGCTGCCCTGCAATTCAGGCGAGGGAACCCAGGCACGCCCCCCGCCCCAGACAGAGCCCGACATTCGAAATGCGAGGAGGCACAATGAGATTGTTGCTGCACGCCTGTTGCGGCCCCTGCTCCCTAGAGCCAATTCGCCTCCTGCGTGCCACCGGCAGAGAGCCCGTCGTGTTCTATGCCAACTCCAACATACACCCCGTCGAAGAGTATCGTCACCGTCTATCAACGCTTCGCTCCTGGGCAGAAGGCGAAGACGTGGCCGTGATCGAAGGGACATACGACCCCTCGGCATGGGAGGAGGCGGTAAAGCGCGTCGGAGCCACATCGCCCATCCGATGTCCTTCCTCTGCGGCAGAAGGCAACCCCGCCGCCGCAACGGAGCGCAAGGAGCGCTGTCGCGCCTGCTATCGCCTGAGATTCCGCGAAGCTGCCGCCTACGCTGCGGCAAACGGATACGACACGCTGGGAACGACGCTCTCCGTGAGCCCCTATCAGTTCACGGACGTCATCCGCGAGGAACTGGAAGATGCAGCCCGCCAAGCAGGCATCCAGGCCCTGTTCGAGGATTACCGCCCTTACTACGACGAGGCAACGCGCCGCAGCCGCGAGGGCGGCATGTACCGTCAGAACTATTGTGGCTGTCGCTTCTCAAAGGTGGAGGCTGCGGACGAACGCGCGGCGCGCAAGCGCCAGCGGGACGAAGATCGGGCCGCCAATCGCGCGGCTCGAGATCAGGAGCGCGCTGCCCAAGAGGCTTTGCGGACTGCCAAGCAAGAGGAACGACGCGCCTATGCTGCAAAGCAGGCTGAGAAACATGCCATTCTCAAGGCCCTGCGGGAGCGCAAAGGAGAGTAGCGACCAGAAGGCATCCGGCGGCCGAAGGTCGCTGGAGCTACAGGAACCTGAGCGACCTCTGCTGTTCCCATGGTGGCCAGACACTTCGACATAGGCCCGTCCGCGTCGTCTTTCCTGGCCTTGAAGGCCCGCACGCACCCGTTCTTCCGCGCCTCACCCTAAAGCGTTGACCCATCATCGAGCCCACAATCTCCCAGAAGCTCAGGCACGTGTCGAGCCGCGCCTCGACCCTCCACCTCTCCAGAAACGTCAGTGCTGTATTGTTTTGGCATGGTCGCATCCCTTTTTCAGTTATTGGCAGATATGGTAATCGACCATGCTCTCGGAAGGGGCGTGGCTTGTCACGGCAAGGGCGCGCCGCATGTCCGAACCGAAAAGCCCTCGCTTGCGATGCTGCCGTGCCCAGCACTTCAACACTTGCCGCAACTGTTGCGATTAGCGGGGAAGCTTGCGGCAAGAATGGAAAGCTAGGGGAAGGGTTGACCACTGATAAAGCCCTGGTAGAAGGGTGCTCTTTATTGGCAAAACTGTACTTTCAAAGTCTGTGGCGGTATACTGTACATAGTTGTACTCGGCAAAGCATGATGACTTATACAGAAGTCAATTGAGGCAGTGCTTGGGTTGGGCTGTCGACTGGCTAACACTTTGCGCAGAGCAGGAGAAGCCATGACGGGAAAGATCGGCAAGTTCGTCGCAGCAACGGCATCGGCATCTTTGGTATGCGACATGTCTCTTCAGGCAATGACCGAAGGATCCGTCGTCGTTGAGCGCGCAGAATTGGCAGTACCTGCGACCGAGATGGTCGAAGGATTCGACCATGAGACGACCATCCAGGACCTTGTCTCTAGTGCCATCAATGCTGTTAGCGCTGGCGAAAAACATAGGAGCGCAACGGAACACCAAGTCTCCCTTGATTCCATCAAGCCCCCGCTCGAATTTGCAAGCGAAGCATGGGATCCTAAGGGACTGGCCCATCGGCTCCCAGATCCTCCGTATCCTTGTGGACGATAGATCAGCAGACACCTTTTATCGAGATTTGGATTCATTATCAACGAGCGCGGCTGATTGGAAATCGAAGGGCGACGTAGGTATTGCCACCTCAATTGATAGCTCCCGCTGTTCTCGACCCCGAAGAAGCTGCCCCAGCATTCTTTGTTTTCCTTGGGTTTTTCGTAGGCACAACTAACGAAATGAAGAAAACACTTCTATTTGAAGCCGATAGGTTGAGATATCCGTCGAACTTTTTCTCATAATGAAATGACCTTGAGGCATTGAAATAATGTGGTGCGAGGCGATGTCGTGGGGACTAGAATGCATCGCAACCTTTCATTGAGCTAAAGACGCGACACGTATTCTGATCTCACATCGACCAAACGATTAGTCTGGTGTGACAAAATCGCGCCGACAAAAAAGGAGAAGGCGCTTGGAAGGGAAAGACATGATGAACCTCTCCGTCGAAAAGGAAAATAGCATATCTATTGCTTGAATCAGACAAGCGACGCAAAGAGGAATAGAGACTGAGCGACGATCTCGCTTCAAACGGCGATTCCCTAAAGCAGGGCCGCGCTACGGTCATGTGCGGATTCCGGGTCGCCGATCCATGGCGCCTGAATCCGCAAATGCTTATAATGGGAAATTCCGATCACGCCGAACGAACGCACCACAGAGAGAACCGTTGATGAAGACATCTGATTTTGCCTACGACTTGCCCGAAGACCTCATCGCCCAAGAACCCGCCGCCGAACGCGACGGATGCCGCCTCCTCGCCATGGACCGAGAGACCGGCACGATCGAAGATCGCATCTTCCGAGACATCGTCGACTATCTGCGTCCCGGAGACCTGCTGGTCGCCAACGAAACGCGCGTGATGCCGGCACGGTTGTTGGGCACGAAACGAGGAACGGGCGGACAGGCGGAACTGCTACTTTTGCGCGAACTCTTCGGCCGCGAAGAAAAAACGGACACGAGTGCTCTTTGGGAGGTGCTCGTGCGTCCTGGCAAACGTCTCAAGCCTGGAACAGGCGCAACGGTGGATTTCACGGACAAGAACGGTGCCGTGGCCCTTTCCGCCGAGATTGTCGACTGGGTCGAAGATGCCAACAAGGGACAGCGCATCGCACGCCTGTCAACGAACCTTCCCTCCCTCGACGAAGCCCTGCACGTCGTCGGCCACACGCCCCTGCCTCCCTACATCAAAGGCTACGCCGGCGACGAAGAGCTGTATCAGACCGTATATTCACATCGGGAGAGCTCGGCCGCCGCACCCACCGCAGGTCTTCATTTCACGCCAGAGCTCATCGCCCAACTGAAGGATTCCGGCATACGTTGGGAAACCGTCGAGCTTGAAGTCGGTCTGGACACATTCCGCATCGTCTCCGAAGAGGATGCGGAGAGCCACCATATGCATACGGAACGCTACACCGTGCCTCAGCGCGTCGTCGACGCCATCCGCGAAACGAAGGAACGCGGCGGCCGCGTCATCGCCGTGGGCACCACAAGCGTGCGCAGCATGGAGAGCGCTTGGAACGACGAGGCCGGAGCGATCGTCGCACGCGACCGTGCAGCAACGTCGCTATTCCTGCTGCCCGGGTCCCCATTCCACGTCATCGATGGGTTGATCACGAACTTTCACGTGCCGCGTTCAACGCTCATGATGCTGGTGAGCGCCTTCTCAACGCGCGATCATATCATGGCCGCCTATCAGCATGCCGTGAACGAACGATACCGGTTCCTTTCCTTCGGCGATGCCATGCTCATCATCTGAAGCCTCAAAGGAAACTTCAAAGATGGCCGGTTTTTTCGACTTTTCGAGTCCCATCGGCTCATTTTACGGAATCTCGGCGAAGAGAGCCGGCGGACGATCGGCCCCTCGGCTCTCCCCATGATTGTGACCTGCATGTTTGCTACGTCCTCTCTCCAAGGGGTCCCCGATGAAAACATTTTTGCTTCGACCTCAGAGGCATAAGCCCTCCAAGTCGAAAAAAACGGCCACTCTTCAGGAAGCAGAGGGCTGGCAGGGAAGGGACAGGAAGACGGAGGAACAGAAGCTCGAAAAAGTTCAGAAGGAAGTCTTCGAGGGAAGGTCGCATCTGGCGCATCAAGACAGATCGCACCTCACGCATAAAGGATTCAGATCCGGGCATACAGACTTGGAACCCGTCTAAGACTCGGCATCCATCCGAGGCCGAACATCCAGTGCAGAAAAGGCCGTGCCAGAAAACCGGCAACAACGGGCAGTGACGTCGCGTCGGCCTGGGAGAAATCGACGCCAGAAGCCGAAACCGGAGGCCCGATATCGTGCATCAGAAACGAGCAACGAAGGCCCGCCGTTGGGGAAATCAGGCACGGACGCAAATGCCGTGCCTTGACAATGTGGTCTTGAAGATCAAAAGCCGTCTTCAATATTCAATCGAACAAAGACAAAAAAACGGCCTCGCAGTGCGAGGCCATCCCGGTTTTATGCTAAGTAAAACCTGTGTTTATGCCTTCGTAACGTTGCTTGCCTGGAGTTTGCCATTCTGGCCAGTGGTGACGTCGAACTGCACTGCAGAACCTTCGTCAAGGGTCTTGAACCCGTCCATCTTGATTTCAGAGAAATGGACGAACAGATCTTCGCCATCATTCTGAGAGATGAACCCATAGCCTTTTTCGGGATTAAACCACTTAACAGTACCTTCCGCCATTTTGAATCCTCTTTCCTCTCCCTGATCTCTTCAAGGAGGTAACACTGCGTGCTGCATGGCGGCAACACTCGCCCTCACCTCGAGGGCACATGCACACTTTACACTAATTCAAAGAGAAAAAGATTGCAAATCACGTTATTCCTGTCTTTTTTGCCATCCTGATACCTCATCGATGTCTTCACGATGCAAACGATGCCCCTCTGCCTCCCGGACGATGCCAGCAGACGTGATAGCGGGATCCATTTCAATGCCAATCAGACCAGCGGCATCCTCGGTCGTTTCGACGATGTCCAGTTCGGCCTCGCTCAGCAGATCCTCAAGATCCTCGACGCTGGCGGGAAGCTCAATATCGTAGGCCGCTGCAA
>JAEZDJ010000093.1 GCA_023429565.1 Actinomycetes bacterium | reverse complement strand
CCCTTGCCCCTTGCCCCTTGCCCCTTGCTTGCGCCACTCGCGGCGTAACGGGTTTCTTCCCGTGCTTGGCCGTCCTAGGGACGTCTTGTTCCGCCAGAGACTTTTCCGCGAAACCGCCTGGGACGTGGACGCTTCAAAAACCTCCCTCGCACGCGCTGGAATCCTGCTGCAATCTTGCTGGATCGGTGCAAGAAACGTGAGCGAATCCTGCTGGATCGGCGCTAGAAGTGCATTGAATCAGGAGGGGCATCTGCCTTGTTTCGGTTGTCGTTTTGCTGAAACGCCATGGTATGATGCGGGTACAGGCCGCTTGGCAAGCAAGGATGAGAGCAGGCTGCATGGAAACGGGCGAGTGTGGCGAAACCGTGGGCACCTTGTCGAGCCAGTAATGCCATCTTGTTTTCGACAAAGTGTTTTGATAAGATAATCCGGTTATTTTCCTGTCCCGGGTTATACGCCTTCACCAGCCCCGGGGCCGTAAAGTCCAAAGGAGGTGAGCTGATGAAGGCTTATGAATTGCTGTTTTTTGTTTCCCCGACGATCGATGGCGACGCACGCGCCGCTGTTATGAAGCGTATTGATACCGTCATTGCCGATGGCAAGGGCACGGTGGACAATATCGACGAATGGGGCAAACGCAAACTCGCTTACGAAATCAACGGTCTGACCGACGGTGACTACATTCTCATCGATTTTCATGCGGATCCTGCGAACGTTGCCGAGCTTGATCGTGTTCTGCGCATTACCGACGCTGTGGAGCGTCACATGATTGTCAAGCGCACGGATCGCGACTAGGCGTCACGCACCCGGGGGCGCGGAAAAGTGGCGCCCAGCATGGAAAGAGGTAGAAGACATGAGCATTAACCGAGTTATCATCAGCGGAAACCTGACACGAGACCCCGAGTTGCGCTCGACCGCGGGCGGCTTGCCTGTGCTCGGCTTCGGCGTGGCGGTCAATGACCGTCGCAAGAACCAGCAGACTGGCGAATGGGAAGATTACCCGAACTTCATCGATTGCACGATGTTCGGAACCCGTGCCGAGAGCCTTTCCCGCTACCTGGCGAAGGGCACGAAGGTGTCCATCGAAGGCAAACTCCGCTGGAGCCAGTGGGAGCGCGACGGCCAGAAGCGCAGCAAGATCGAAGTGATCGTGGACGAGCTGGAGTTCATGTCGAGCCGCAACGATTCGTCATCTCATGGCGGTCATACGGGCGGCTATTCCGCTCCGCGCCAAGCCCCTGCGGCAGCGCCGGTGGTTGATGCCTCTTCATCGGTCTATGACGAAGACATCCCGTTTTAAGCGAAACGAAAGAGGTTTATAAAATGTCCGATTACGCGAAGCAGCCGCGTCGCAAGTACTGCCAGTTCTGCAAGGAAGACACGCAGTACATCGACTACAAAGACACGCAAATGCTGCGTAAATACGTTACCGATCGCGGTAAGATCAAGCCGCGCCGGGTGACGGGTGCCTGCACCCAGCACCAGCGCGACGTCGCCAACGCTATCAAGCGCGCCCGTGAGATGGCTTTGATGCCTTACGCGGTTCCTGCTGTGAGCGGTCGCGGCGATCGCCGCAGCCGTTAGGCGCAAAGGAGGTACCATGAAAGTCATCCTGCTCCAAGAAGTGAAGGGCAAAGGCGGAGAAGGCGATGTCATTGACGTCGCCCGTGGCTTTGCCAACAATTATCTGCTTCCCCGCAACATCGCCGTCCTCGCGACGGAAGGCAATCTCAAGCAGCTTGAGCAGCGCAAGCACAACATCGCCAAGCGCGAGGAGACTCGTCTTGCCGATGCGAACAAGCTGAAGGAAACGCTTGAGGGAACCATCGTCAAGGTGGACGCCAAGGTTGGCGAAGAGGGCCAGTTGTTCGGGTCTATCACGTCTGCGATGATCGCCGAAGCCATCAAGGCCGCCATCGACACCGATGTCGACAAGCGCAGCATCGAGCTTGGGCATGCCATCAAGACGGCAGGCATCCACGAAGTGGGCATCTCGCTGTATCGCGGGATCCGCACCTCGGTCAAGTTGGTCGTCGGCGACGTGCCGGTCGAGGAGGCTGTCGAAGAGGTTTCGGCTGCCGTCTCTGACGAGGCAGCGTCCGAAGCCGCGGCTGAAGTTCTGGCCGTTGAGGCCGAGGAACTGCTGGAGAACGCCGAGGCAGCCGCCGAATAGCGTTACCGGCACCGTGAGAATTTTCCACAGCACCTTATTGTGGAAAGTGGGGAAAAATCCCTTCGCCCAGATGGTGGGCGGAGGGATTTTTTTGTTAAAGTGGAGAACGAGGGGAGTGGAGAAACGCTCAAAATAAACACGTGATCTGCGGTTATAAGTACGCTACTATGGGTTTCTACGAAGAATGCGAGGAAGGGTTCCCAGAGCATGCCAACAGCGAGTCAACCAGCCTATAACTCGAAAGATTTCTCTTCGTCCTCAAGGGAACAGTCTTCCCCGAGGACGAAACAGCAGCCTCAGAACATTGAGGCTGAGAAGTCTGTCTTGGCTGCCTGCATCCTCAATCAAGAGGCCGTCGAGGAGCTTATGCTCAAGCTCCGTCCGGAGAATTTCTATCGCCCCGCTCATCGCATCATCTTCGAGGCCATCTGCGACCTCAACATCAGGCGCATACCCATTGACCAGATATCGCTGGCCGACACACTGAACGCCACGGGACAGCTTGAGGCTGTGGGTGGAAAGTCGTATCTCATCGAGCTCGCCGACAACACGTTCGCCTTGACGAATTGGCAGAACCATGCCGAAATCGTGAAAAGGACGTCCATCCTCCGTGAATTGATCTACGCATCGGCTTCCATCACTGCTCTTGCTTATGACGCCCCCGACAATTTGGACGAGGTCGTCGAAGAGGCTGAAAAGACCCTGTTCGGGGTTACGGAGAAACGCGTGTCCTCGACGTTCTCCAAAATGGACGCCCTGCTCACTGAGGCGTTTGAGGAGATCACCAAGCTTGCCGAGCAGAAGAACCACATGGCCGGCGTGCCAACCGGCTACAAGGACGTCGATGACCTGTTCCATGG
>JAEZDJ010000071.1 GCA_023429565.1 Actinomycetes bacterium | reverse complement strand
GCGCTATAGCGTATCGAAGAGCAGCGCTTGCGCTGCGACACAAAACGAAAAGGAGCCGCATACCTCTTGACGAGATAGGCGACCCCTCGTTCAATTGGGGGCTTTTGATACAGCCCCCTTCAGTCCTGCCAGCGACCTCTCGGTCACGTATCCCCTCAGGGAAAAGGCAGAAAGAACGTTCTGGAGGTTATTTCTTGGCGGCACCGATGCGGCAGATGGTGGTACCGCAGTCGGGGCACGTGCCCTTGGTGATGGGCTTGCCGTTCTTCGTCGTGCTCTCGACGGGGTTCTGCATGATCTTCTTGGCCTTGCACTTCACGCAGTATGCTTCAATTGCCATAGCTGTAAAACACCTCTCTGTTCTTTTGCCTGATCGGACACGAAGCCCGCATTCGATACGGCACCTTTAACGGTACTCGTGAATCGGATGGGTGCCATTATACTTCACGAAGCCTTAACCTGCCCAAACACCAGACGAGTGGCTAGATATTCTTCAACAACTCCATAACGAAGTCCGCGCTGCCTCCCAACGTCTCCTCGTCGATGTTCTCAAGCACGTCATCGCCTTGAGCGAACAGTGCCGGCTTCGCGCCTTCCATTCCCACCAGATGCATGGCCTGGAACCCACGCTTGATGGCATACGATGCCGCGCTGTCCTGCCAGCCGATCTGGGCAGAATCGACAGAGATGCCCGTTGCCTGGGAGGCCTTCTTGATGTACCGCTTCATGCGCGACGAGGTCTTCGCCTTGCGATACGCCCCCTCGCGCTCCACCATGCTCAGGGAGCCAGCTCCCAAAGCGTCAAGATCAACGATGATCGACCCGCGCAGATCCTGCTGATGCTCATCCAGGAATGCGCGAATTCCGCTGTGGTCAGCAAGCTCTGAGCCGAGCGCCACAAACCAGACCTCCGTGTTGATGTCGGGGTTGCGGAACTGGTATATCTGCTTCATCTCTTGGGGAGCCTCTGGTTCTGAGAGAGATGCCGCGTCAAGGCCGTCGTCGTCCTCTTCCTCTGCGCTGGACCTGGTGTCAACGCGCCCCACACGCATGCGGGAGAACGCGCCTCCCTGCCAGCCGCCTCGGCCGCCGGAGGAGAAGCCGTCCTCATCCGACACGTCATCAGGATCGAAATCCTCATCGTAGTAGGGCTGCTCTTCCTGATCGGCGTACCCCGTGAAGGAGTCTTCCTCGAATCCCTCATAGGCAGTGTCAACGCCGTCGGGAGAGATCGATCGCGCTGACCGATCCTCCGACGCGTAGTCCTCTCCATCCTCGCGGAAGCTTTCCCAACCGCCGCGCTCGGCACCGGCCGTGCGAGCATCGAACGACTCGTCCACTTCAAGCCATTCCTGAGGAGAAGCCTCTTCGTCCTTGCCCTTGCGACGGAAGCGGTCAAAGAAGCGTTGGACGCGAGACTTCGGCATCTCAACATAGCCGGGCCCTGCGAACGCGCCCGTCTCAGTGAAGTTGTCTCCATACGCAGAGTCGTCGGCATCGTCTATATAGATGTCATCAGGGTCCACGTTTTCGATAAGCTCATCCCCCACGGGGGCAAACGTCCCGGTCGCACCTGCCGGCAGAAACGAACCGGTGAGGCTGACGCTTGAGGACGAGGCCTCTGGAACAGTTCCCTTCCCGGAAATCGCTCCCGAAAGCGACGGAAGAGACGAGCGCAATGACGCGTTCGACGGCCCCGACGGATGGATCCCCGGCGTTTCGCAGTGATTGTCCGCTGAGGCAGGATCAGCCAAGTCGATAGCCGGCAGCATGTTCAGAAGGCTCTTCGCCACCGTCTTTCCGCCCGAAGTTTCCGCCTCGGCAAGAGGTGCGCGCTGCTTCGACAGCTCGCTCAAGGGGACATGGGAGGGGGACGATACGCCCACATCTGGGAGCACGATGGGACGGCGACCCGCCGAATGAGATGTCGCATCCGATGCGTCTGCGGGGGTGTCGGACAGAGAATCATCGACCGGAACGTCCTCGATGCGGCCACTGTCGGCGATCCTGGCACCCGTCACATCCACGCGGTTAGCGGTGCGGGGAGGCTGCTCGCTCAGCGCGCTCTGCGCCTCGCGCTGGGCGGTGCGGGGATCAAGGAACGAAGGCATGGGAACGTCGCTGATCGGCGGGACTCCGTCAAGCCGCAAGTCGGCCACATCGATCGGCGGCAACGCCGTCGTGGCAAAGGGGTCTTCCGAGGCCTGAGTGGTGGCGGCGCGGCGACCAGGAACATCGTTTGACGACGAAGCGCCAGGCAGTGGTTCCGAGGGAATTTCACGTGAAGATGCCGCAAACGGAAGCCGACCCGGCACGGCAGCTCCTTCGCCCGGGACAGGATACGAATCCGTTGCTGCGGGCACGGACACGCCGACAGCAGTTCCTGCGTCCGCTTCAGCATAATCCGAAGGAGACGGTTTGGCCCACTGAGGCGCCTTCACCTCATGTATCTCGTCGCGGCGGGCGTCCAGCCGCTCTTCCGCCTCTTGGGTGACTGCGTCATTCGCCTCGGCAAAGTAGCCCGAGCTTTCAGCGACGGCAGCATCGAGAGCCGATGCATAGCGCGATCGCTGCGCAGGCTTCGCCGCCTGGACGGGCTTTTTCGCCCTCTCTTGCGCATTCTTGAACCAGTCGGGAACGTCCCCGTCAGATGGCTGGGAATCAAAGGCTGATGAGAACGGGGCAGCAGCGCCGATCCCTCCCGCGATCCCCATCGAAGCAGAAGCGGCCTCCACACCCGTGGATGCCACGCCCGAGCCAGCCATTGCTGCGGCATCGGACACCTGCTGGCCAGCCTCTGAGAATTCAAGTCCATCCGACCCGACGATCCGAACATCCTGAGGCGTGGCGGAAGCGGCAAACGCGGCCTGCACGGTTTCGGGAGAAACGGGCGCAAAGGCTTCGCGCGTCTCATCTCGCAGCTCACGATACGCCTCGTCGCTCGGGCTGGGCAACGGCGGCTCTTTGATCTGGACGAGGTTCTGCGCTATGTCGGAAGCAGACACGCCGCTCACCGGCTTGCCCGACAAGGCAGCCACAGCCGCCTTTGCCGAAGCAAGGCGCGACTCCGGACTCTGTGGAGCCATGTTGGGTGCTTTTACCTGCGTGGCCTCATAGACCAGCTGTGCCCCTTCCGGAACCAGGCCAGAAGCGCGCACCGCCTCCTCCCCATGGAGAGACGCCTCGGTCCTCGCGGCGAGCTCCGCCTCGCTCACCCGTCCGCGTCCGACGCGGCGGGCGACCTCCAGTAGCACAGCGGTGCCGGAAGCGTTGCAGTTCGCGCCTTCGTTATAGGACGACAGTCGCTGCGTCACCAAAAGAACCAAGGGAAGCACCGCCAAGACGAGGGCGACGACCGTCAAGACGTTGAACAGGATCTCAGCAACGCCCACTGCATGTTGAAACAGCGTGCCCCGAACCAGCAACAAAACCGGAATGAAGATCATCGCGCCAAGGTTTGCCCAGATGAGGCCGGGCATGGCAGACAGAACAACCCCATTCAATTCAGGACGGACCCTTCCGCTGTCGTACCGCGAAACCAAAACCACCTTGCGGCGGCGCGTCCCACCGGTCTCGGCGGTATAGCCCGGCTCGTACTTGGCGACGACATTTTGGCTCACGCCGCGTGCAAACAACCTCGAAAGCACCGGCCTGCCAAACGCCTCGGCAGCATAGAGCACCGCGGCCAGGAGCGTGAGGGCGACCGCCGGCAAGGAAAATGCAGGGACAAAGAGCGAAAGGACCGTGGCGGCCAAGGTAACGACGCAGCAGAGGACGCGAGGCTCATCGTTTCCCGAAGCGCTGTTGAAATCCTCGATGACCGCCGAAAGGCCGGCTTCCTTCTGCAGCTGTTCGGTTATGTACAGGGCCGCTTGCTGCTCTTCTTCCGTTCCGGCCGGTCGCGGGCCAATCTCTTGGGATAAATATGCAACGTGCTCTACTAGTTCCGGCATAAGCTCTGCCTTTCGATCCTTGGTATTCTACAAGGCACATATTTTTACAAGTATACGCTATTTGAAACCTGCACCCAAATAATCACGAATAAAAGCGTCTGCTGTTCCAGCTTGTAAACGGGCTGTTGAATAGGCCTGTGCGCTTTCGGAAACAGCCTGGCCGTACGCCTCGTGAACAAGCTCCGCCGGATCCGCAGGAATCTTTTTCGCCAGGGTCGCAGCGGCGGCGTCGGCTGTGTTGTAGGCATCGTTTTGGGCTGCAGCGACATCCTTGTCTTTCGCGAGGAACGCCTCGTCCGAGGCCAATGCATACCCCAGCGATTCCACGCGCTTGTCGACATAGGAAACGAGCACCTCCAGATCAGCCGGTGGATACAGGGCGCTGATGCCCTCAAGCTCGTCCCGTGCCTTCCCAAAGGCGGTCAAGGCCTCCTCAGTTTTCGCCTTCGAGGCGTTCACGTGCTCGTCCGTCGTGTCGGTGACAAGCTGGGCCGCCTCGCGCGCAAGAGAGTCGGCCGCAATCACTTGCTGCCAGGCCTCTTCCAGCCGCACGGCAGCCTTGCGGGCAACAGACGCCTGGTCAAGCATCTGCGTCCCCTCGTTCAGCAAGGTCTGGCGCGCCGAGACGGCAGCGAGCGCCTGGCGAGCCGCCTCCTTGTCCATGGATTCACGCATGTCGTTTGAGAACGACTGCAGCAAAGAGGTTGCCGCGTCAAGATTGTCGGACAATTCAGGCATCTGCGACGACACGTCCTGATAGGTCGCGTCGGCATCAGCCTCAAACGGGCTGTTGACGGCCTCATCCAAGGTCGCGAACAGGCTGTCGGTGGACGCGACGAGGGAAAGGGCGTCATCAAGCCGTCCCACCTGCGAAAGATGCCGTTGATTGTCCTGGTAAAGATATGTCCCGCCCGCAGCAAGGGCGGCCGTTGTGGCCACGGCGACAAACGCGACGGCAAGTCGTCGATGACGTCGGCGGCGGCGCTTGCGGGAAGCGATCTTTTCTTCAGCCGAGCGTGACGTTTCGGCAAACGAGAGGCTGGAGGATCGCGAGAACGGCGCGGGGGAAGAAACCCCTTGCGCAGGCGTCGTTGCATGGCCCGTGGCAAAACCAACAGACCCCGACGGCCGCGCGAAGCCATCCGATGAGATCGGCGAGCCCAGGGAACCCCGGTCGATCAGCCCGACGCTCGTCTCGGCCACAGCATTCTGGACAGAGACAAAGTCGCCGCTGGAAAGCGGAAGGCCCTGCTCCTTCGCGGGCGTCGGGGCGGGCTTCTTGCCCCTGAGCGGCAAGGTGAACAGGGACACGTGGCCAAACCGCAAAAGGCCCGTGCGCTTTTCGCCAGACGAGACGCTGAGCTGATTCGTGGCCGCATCGAGCACGCTGAAGGATATCTCATTCGAGGTGCCGACCGTATGCCGCTTGATATGCGCGGCTCCCATCAGCTTGTTTTCACGTTTGCGCTTGCCCATTTCGCCAGACGCTCCGTTCGCTGAGCGGTATCCCGAACGCTACCGCGTGCGGGAAAGCTCCGCGACAATCTCGGCAAGGGGAAGCACCTTGATCGTCTTGCTCGGCAGCGAATTGAGGAAAGCCTTGCCGTAGCCCTTGGATATAAGCCGGCGGTCCGCCAGGATCAGCACGCCCTCATCATCAGCCTTCCTGATAAGACGTCCGGCGGCCTGCTTGACCTCAAGCACGGCTTGAGGGAGGACATAACGTCGCCACGCCTGGTCGTCACGGGCAGCACGCTCGCACGACAGAGGATCGGTCGGCTTGGAGAATGGAAGCTTCGGGATGACCACTCCTTTGAGCGTCGCACCCGGAGCATCGAAACCCTCCCAAAAGCTTCTGAGGGCAAAAAGAGACAGATGCTCGTCAGCAACGAACTCATCTCGCAACCCCTTGACGGACACCCCCCATTTCTGGCACACCAGCCGAAGGTCGTCCTCCTTCAGAGCAGGTTGAACCGTGTCGAAGCACTTCTCCATTTCCCGTCGATTCGTGAAGAGGGTAAGCATGGACCCCTGCTGTGCGCGATGGGTCTCAACGAGTAATTGCTGAAGTTGGGCCAGGTAGGATGCATCATTTGGTTCAGGCATGTCGGCAACCACGTAAATGGTCATCTGTCCGTCGAAATCATAGCTTGAATCCAAGCGACATTCGCGACAGGTTGAAAGCTCTGAAGAATTGAGGCCGAGGGCCGTTTCGAATGCCTTGAAGCCGCCGTCAACGGAAAGCGTCGCGGAGGCGAACACCACTGAATGAGTTCGCGCGAACAGCGTCTCATTCATCATGCCTCCGACATTGACCAACAGCGCTTCCAGCTTTTCGGCGACTCGATCGTTTTTGCGCGAGAGGGTCGCTGCATAAGCATAAGAATCGGGAGCTTTGTCCAGAATGATCTCGGCAGCATGCATCTGCTCTTTGAGCTCAATCGCCACCGATGCTATCTCGCGCTGTATCTCGGCGACACCGTCAACGCCTTCGAGATAGCCAACAAGCTCCTGACAGGCTGTGACAAGCTTTTCCGCCGCAGCCGTCATCAAGCGTCCGTATGAGGCCATGCCGGCGAAGGTCTCGCTTGAGCGAATGTCGGCGTTCAGCCAAAGCTCGATCGTCTCATAGCCACGGCCGCGCCTGTTCGTGTCAAAGAACAACAGGTCTTTCATGTGGGAGGCAAACGACTGCGCATACGTCGCGTACGTCTTGCCAGCAGCGCGGGCAGTGCCCGTGAGCGCATAGAACAGGGTCGACCCCTCTTCCCCACCCGGAATCGTCACCCGACGCTCAGCCCGCACGAACACGTTGCGCGATGCCTCGTCGGAATCGACACGCCCCGCAAGGCGCACGATGTCTTCAGCCGAGAGAGAGAGGGAAAACGCGCGGCGAGCCTCGGCCTCGGCCCCATGGGCCTCGTCAACTACCCAATAACGGATAGGAGGCAACAACCCACCGTCTGCGACAAGATCGCAGAACAGAAGGCTGTGGTTCGTGACCACGATGTCAGCCGCTTCCGCGCGACGTCGAGAACCGTGCACAAAGCACGAAACGCCAAAGTAGGGACACTTGCGCCGCAGGCAGTCGGCGCTCTTCGTGGTGATGGCGTAGCGGGGAAGCGTGCGATAGTCCAACTTCAAGCTGTCGATGTCGTCATACCCCGTCTGTTCGATGAAGGACAGCAGCGCCGCAAGCGCAGGCGCCTGCGAGCGCTCCTTGCCCGCCACGTTTTTCATCTGAGGTCCCTCCGAAACGACCCGGTCGATCCTTCGCAAGCAAGGGTAATGGGAAAATCCCTTGAGCGGGGCAAACGTCAGAGGAGACGGCGCAGGAGCGGCCGAGGAAGGCAGGGACGAGGCAGCAGGCGAGGATGATGCTGAAACGTCGGGCGACGCTGAGCCTTTCGGCGATTCGGGCGCTTCCGCCGTTGAGGAAGCTTTTTGGCCCTCCGACGACGGTTCAGCCTGCCGAACAGGACCAAGAGCGGCGGCGAGGGCGGGGAGCTCATGGTAGACAAGTTGGTCAAGCAACGCGTTCGTCTTCGTAGCAACACCGACGGCTATGCCGTTCGCCCGCGCCGTGAGCGCGGCGGGAACCAGGTAAGCCATCGACTTCCCAACCCCCGTGCCAGCCTCCACTACAAGATTCTCTGAATGGGAAAAGGCGGCGCGAACCGCCTCCGCCATGTCAACCTGCTCCTGGCGGGTCTCAAAATCCGGGTACAGACTCCCAACGAGCCCCGAGGGAGAAAACGCCTCCTCTATGTCCTCTTCAAAAGGAAACACCAGTTCGCGAAGAGGATCAGCGGCGATGTCGTCCGCGTCGACCTTCGGACGCAGCTCGATAGTTCCCAGGCGGGCCCTCCTCAGGTCCCGCAGGGAAAACCTCCTCGATCGACGGTGAGACTCCTCGCGCCCGTCGAGGCCGGCCTCAGGCGCACCCTCCCCGTTCTGCCCACCACGGGCTCCCTGGGTGGATGCAGCACATGTGGCGGCAGGAGAAGAACTGGCTCCGTCGTACGTACAGCCATCGCCTTCCTTGCGACCTTCTATGCCTTCGCTTTCTTTTCGGGACGAAAAGTGTTCGAAGACCACCTGGGTGGGCCACTGGTCAGCCGTTGTCATGCCAGCAATTTCGCGCACCAAGGCAACAGGCATGGCATCGACGGCTGCCAGCAATATACGAAAGATCGCACAGGTGGAGGCAACGTCATCATCTGCACGATGGGTGGAAAGGGGCGCTCCGAAAGCACGTACGAGATCAATCAGCCGATGAGATTTCAGCCGAGGCAGCGCGATGCGGGCAAGATCGAGGGAATCCATCCAGGTTCTCTCAAGCAAGGGATAGCCGCTGGGATGCTTCGTGGTGAAGGTGCGGTCGAATTCGGCATTGTGCGCGACAATGTTCGCATCTCCAACGAATTTTACCAGTTCAGCAAGTGCTTCTGAAGGACTGGGCGCATCGGCGACATCGCTATCATGGATATTGGTCAGATAGGCGATTTCCTCAGGAATGGGTTTTCCAGGGTTGACGAAGGTGATGTACCAGTCAACAATTTCGCCCTTCTCCATCCGGGCGGCTGCTATCTGCGTCAATTCATCATGATTGAACGACAGTCCCGTCGTTTCCGTGTCAATCACAACGATGTTTCGGTCCAACGCACCATAGTCCGCATGCTCGGCGGCACAAGAAAGCGACTCATACCGTGCCTTTATAGCCTCGGGGGTTCCGTCGCTTATGAAACTTTGCAAAGTATCGTGTACATGCGTGCTTTGATTTTCCATAGCCTCAGCCTATCATCTATCATGTGATCATACAAACTGGAAACGGCGATTTCATGCGGATAACCGAAGGCGAATGCCATCGTTAAAGCAACAAGGAGCATCATGGACATCTACTACGGAACCTACGCACGATTCGACACTGTTTCCAAAAAAGAAGCCTCAACGCTTGTTGGAGCCGACAACCTGGTCGGAGATGTTTTCGAGATTGTTTTCATGACAGAAAACGGGCAGGTTGTGGCTTGGGCGAAAAACAAATTCGATCGCGCTGTCGGTTTCTTTGATGCCACCGTCTCAAGGCAGCTCAGCATACTGAACGCACGTGGATGGACCCTGAAGGCGACGCTGTCCTTCATTGCCTACACTGACACCCCCGAACCGGGTCATTACTGGGGAGAAATGGCTCTTATCTGCTTCGATCCCTCTTTTGACGCCGTTTTCTCTCGTTTTCTCAAAGGCATCGGCAGCAAGCTGGAAGAAGGCATTAGGCCCAATGTTGATCTGAGCGAGAGCGGAATATCTCAAACCATTGAAAGCGAAGGATCCTGGATACCGAAAAAACGCGAGCCCTTGCCCGAAAAAAGAACGGGCACCGTCATTATGAAGAGCCGGCGCAAGATGTCAGAAAAGGTCATCGAACAGGGGCGAAAGAAGAATAAAGGGTGTTATGCCGTCAGTTGGGCTTTCCTCATAGCAGTTGTCGTCGGCATCGTGATCCTCTTAAAATCCTGCGGGATATTCTGACATTTCGTCCCTGCCGCAGAAAGACGAACAGCAGTAGACGCCGTGGAACCCAAGTCTTGCCGGCAGCCCTGCCGTTGGTCTTGCCATCGGAGTCAATCTCGTCGTTTTGCGATGCGAATTCTACATTTTTAGAACATACGTTTGGCTTGCATTTACATCGAACCAGCTCATGATGCCCTACGGTCTTCAGGAAAGGACCCGCCCACTCTTCTGGCTGTGTTCGATTGGTGGGCTCATCGTCCGGGGTAGTTATTCACATCCCTCATGAAACCTTCATCCAGCGTTCTCATCGGGTAGTGTCGCGAATGTTGGTGTAAAGGGTCATCGTCCCAGAATCATTACGCATACATCATAGCAGTTCTATGCAGCCCTCCTTTTCTGTCCGACTGATTCCATTGCCACCGCTAT
>JAEZDJ010000070.1 GCA_023429565.1 Actinomycetes bacterium | reverse complement strand
CTTCGGGCTCTTCGGGCTCTTCGGGCTCTCTCCCTCGCCGTCATCTCTTCAAGAAAGCTTTATCTCCTTCTTTTCCTTCTTCCGCTCGCTTGGACGCAGAGGCAACTTTGCCCAACAGCCAAAATTCCTGATTTTTTTGAATGTTACCTCTGGATAATTTTTTCTTGTCATCGTATTATACCAATACCCCCATAGGTATCTATTCAAGGAGATGATGGCATGCAGGTGCCGGGATTGGAAAAACTGGAAGAAGCCCTCGACTGGGGAGGCACACGAAAAAACATCGCCTTCCTGGTCATCTCAGCCATCTCGTTGCTCGCAAGCTTTTTTGCACCGGACATTCTCCCCTTCGACCCCGCCTGGATTGCCATCATCCTCTGCGGACTGCCCATAGTGCTCGGAGCAATAATCGGGCTCGTCACCGAGTTCGACATCAAGGCAGACGTGCTTGTGTCCATCGCGCTTATTGCTGCGGTGGCCATCGGAGAGAACTTTGCCGCAGGAGAGGTCGCCCTCATCATGCAACTCGGGGCCCTTCTCGAAGAGCTGACGGTGGCCAAGGCGCGTGCGGGAATCGAGCACCTCGTGCACCTCACGCCCCGCACCGCGAGAATCGTCGAAAACCAAGTCGATCATATCGTCCCCGCCGAAGAAGTGAAGGTGGGAGACATCCTTCGCGTACTTCCCGGCGAGACGATAGCCGTGGACGGGACCATCATAAACGGCCGCACCTCCATCGACGAATCCGTCATGACCGGAGAGTCCCTGCCTGTCGACAAGACGACGGGCGACGAGGTGAAAAGCGGGACCGTCAACCAGTTCGGCGCATTCGAGATGCGTGCCGAACGCGTTGGCGAGGACAGCTCGCTGGCCCGCATGATCAGCCTCGTCCAATCTGCCGATGCCGGCAAGGCCAAAATCGTGAGGCTCGCCGACCGATGGGCCACCTGGATCGTCGTGATCGCGCTCACGGCAGCAGCTGGGACATGGCTGGTCACGGGAGAGATCATACGCGCCGTGACCATTCTTGTCGTGTTTTGCCCCTGCGCGCTTGTGCTGGCAACCCCCACCGCCATCATGGCAGCAATCGGAAACGTGACGAAGTATGGCATTCTCGTTCGCGAAGGTGATGCGCTCGAGCGTCTGGCATCCGTGCGCAAAACGGCTTTCGACAAGACGGGCACGCTCACGCACGGCCGTCCCGAGGTAATTACCGTTCAGGCATCCGATAACGGGTTCCTGAACGATGAAACCCTCTATACGCTGGTTGCCTCCGCCGAAAGCATGAGCGAGCACCCCATCGGCAAGGCCGTGGTCAACGGCTGGAGAAAGCAACTGGCGGCACAGCCGGACCCCAATGCCCCAACGCCGCCCGTGCCGTCGGCTCCCCACCTCCAAGACCCTTCATCCTTCGACATGATTCCCGGACGGGGAGTCCGCGCCGTCATCGAAGGACGCGAAGTCGTCGCAGGCAATGCAAAGCTTCTTCTGGAGGAAGGAGTTTCCGGCACCGAAGCCTTGGAAACCGCAGCGCGGCCCTTTGCCGAACAGGGCTGCACCATGGTGTTTGCGGCCGTCGACGGCCGTCCGGCCGGATTCGTCGCCCTGGCGGACACCGTGCGTCCAACGGCGAGGCAAACGATCGCAGGCATCAGACGTCTCGGGATCGAGCCAGTCCTTCTCACCGGAGACCACCCCCAGGCCGCTCGCCACATCGCACAGCAAGTGGGTATCGAAACAGTTGAGGCAAACTGCCTGCCGGAGAACAAGATGGCCGCCATCGTGGAATCCGAGCAAGACAGCTGTCCCGTATGCATGGTCGGGGATGGAATCAACGACGCGCCGGCGCTCAAGCGGGCAACCGTCGGCATCGCCATGGGAGGCACGGGAAGCGACATCGCGGTCGATGCCGCCGATATCGCCCTCATCCGAGACGACATCTCCTCCCTTCCCCACCTTCTTGCGTTGTCTAAGCGCATGATGACCACCATCAAATTGAACATGACGTTTTCGTTGATGCTCAATTTCGTCGCCATTGCGCTCGCCATGACCGGAATTCTCGATCCGGTGGTTGGCGCGCTCGTGCACAATGTCGGTTCGGTCGTGGTCATCGTCAACTCCGCCACCTTGCTCAGATGGAAGATGTCCAGCAAGAAGATCGGCCTCTCAAACGACTCCGCACCAGGTCATGAACCGCGCGACGGATCCCTGATGACGCCTTCTTCCTCCCTCGGCAAGGAAGCCGCCTAAACCAAGGCGCAAAGTTCTCAGAACAAATTGCAGCAACCGGAACGCGGCGTGCCGGAGGAAGCCAGGGTCAAGGCCCCGTCTCCCTCCGACGCGCCGTCGGAATTTGAATCGTTCCAGCACCCCTCTTCATGAAATCAGCTTGCCCCACGTGTTGGAGCAGCCAGCCGTCTTCATTCGATGTTCTCGCTTTATATGGCCATTTGGGCTCATCTCGGCTTTTTTGAGTTGGTCGTTTTACCCCAATGCTCTATGATAGCTGACGTTCGCTTTGGCTAACTTTACTCCGGAGACCCCGTCACAGCGCACGTTGGAACATTCTACCCGCGTGATGCGGGAGGATTCGACATCCCCTCGGCACCGTGCCGTCGGGCAAGCTTCGTCTGGAAAGGCTGTTTGCATGAAAACCGCTTCTGAACCTGTCGGGAATCAGGCCGCCCCATCGCGGCTCTCCGGCAAGGACTTTATCAACATCGGCATTTTCACCGCCCTGTACTTCGTGGTGGTGTTCGTGGTCGCATGCTTGGGATTCATCCCCATCTTGATGGTGCTGATCTGCGCTATTATTCCCCTCATTGCCGGCATCCCCTACATGCTCTTCCTCACCCGCGTGAAGAAGTTCGGCATGATAACCATCATGGGCCTGCTGATCGGCATTATCATGTTCGTCACGGGAATGGGATACTTCAGCATAGCGACGGGACTCCTCTTCGGGTTTCTGGCGGACCTTGTCGCGAGGAGCGGCAACTATGCCAGCGCACGGAAGAGCGTGCTCTCCCACGGCGTGTTCAGCTGCTGGCTCATTGGCAATTTCCTTCCCATGCTCATCACGTCGGACAGCTATTACGCCCTCATGCGCGTGCAGTATGGGGACGCATACGTGAACGAGCTCATGGGCTTTTTGCAGCCATGGGCGTACCCGCTCATGCTTGTCGCCGCGTTCGCAACGGGGCTCATTGGCGGATGGATAGGGCTCAAGGTGCTTAAAAAGCACTTCGCTCGATCAGGAATTGCCTGATCAGCATGAAACTTCTGCATACTGGCGCCGTCGAGCGCACGGTGGTCCTTGATCCACGCACCAAGCTCGTATTGCTCGTCTCCGTATCGACCGTTCTTTTGACAAGCGGAAACGGGCCCCTCATGACGACGGTGCGAACGGTCATGCTGTTGGCACCGTTCGTTCTGCTGGCCGTTTCGGGACGTTTTGGCACGGCGGCAGGACTGCTTGGCGCCTATGCAGCATCCCTTGCACTCACGTCCTTCGTCGTGCCCAACGTCGAGGGACCCCTGAACTTCCTCATAGTCGCGTCATGCATGATAGCCTCGCGCTTCATTCCCACTATCGCCACCGCGTATTTCGTGTTCGCAACCACCACGGTATCGGAGTTCATGGCGGCAATGGACCGCATGCACGCTCCACAGTTCCTCACGCTTCCTCTGGCAGTGCTGTTTCGGTTCTTCCCCACCCTGGGCGAGGAAGCACGCGCGATCAACGGGGCCATGCGCATGCGAAATGTGAACGTGAGATCATCCGGCCTGTTGGCAATGGTGGAGTATCGGCTCGTGCCGCTCATGTCATGCGCGGTGCAGATCGGCGAGGATCTTTCAGCCGCCTCGCTCACGAGGGGCTTCGGATCGCCCGAAAGGCGGACGAGCCTCTGCGACGTCGGCTTCAGGTGGCTGGACATCCTCGTCATGGGAGCATGTCTCGCCTCGGTCGGACTCCTGATTGCAGCCACGATCGGACTGGTGGAGGGATGATGACCGTAAAAATCGAGGACTTGAATGAGGCCCGTGACACGATTCACGCCGAGCACGCATCCGTCTCCCCCGTGTCCGAAGCGGGCAAAACGCCCGTGTTGCAGATGGCCGGGGTTTCGTTCACCTATGCAAACGGACGGGAAAACGCTGGCGTTCGCGACGTCGAACTGCACGTCGACGCAGGCGAGGTGGTCTTGCTCTGCGGTCCTTCGGGATGCGGGAAGACGACGGTGACCCGTTTGGCAAACGGGCTCGCCCCTCAGTATCATGAAGGAACCGTCAGGGGAGCCGTCACGGTTGAAGGCCTCGACGTCTCGTCAGCGCCGCTTCATCGCACTGCCCGCGCAGTAGGGTCGGTCTTCCAGAATCCGAAAACGCAGTTTTTCAACGTCGACGTGCGAAGCGAGATCGCGTTCGGCTGTGAGAATCAAGGCATGGAGCGCAGCGAGATCGCGGCAAGGGTCGAGCATGTCACACGGTCGTTCGAGCTCGACGAGCTCACAGAACACAGCCTGTTTGATCTCTCGGGAGGTCAGAAACAGCGCGTCGCCTGTGCGAGCGCGACAGCGGCAGGCCCGCGGCTCATCGTCCTTGACGAACCCTCTTCAAACCTCGACTTCCCCTCGATCACACAGCTCCGCCATGCCATCGAGCGATGGAAATCGGAAGGAAAGGCGATTCTCGTTTCGGAGCATCGGCTGCACTACCTGGCCGATTTGGTGGATCGTGCCTACTACTTGAACGATGGCACCGTCGAGCGCATCATGACCGGTCAAGTCCTGCGCACCCTTTCCCAGTCCGAGATCGCCGGGCTTGGCCTACGGCCCGTGCGTTTTCACAACGTGTTTCATCAAGCTCTCGACCAAGCGCAAGGCTCACCCGGCCCCGCAAGGACCACACATGCTGAAACACCCGCGCGGATAACCCTTGAGGGCTTCAGCTTTGCCTACAAACGCGGGGTTCGCATCCACCATGCGCTCGACATCGGGCAGGCCGCGTTTCCGCGGCGAGGAATCACTGCCGTGATCGGGAATAACGGTGCGGGCAAATCCACATTGGCCCAAGCTCTGGTCGGCCTCAACCGCTGCAAGGGAAGGCTTGCGATGGATGAGCGAATCCTCGGACGACACAGCCGCAACGCGTCGTGCTTCATGGTCATGCAGGACGTGAATCACCAGTTGTTCGCAGAAAGCGTGCTCGATGAGATCTTGCTGAGCATGACCAACCCGGACGAGGTTGAGGCGATGCGGCTCCTCGACGAGCTTGACCTTGCCGAATACGCATCAGACCATCCCCTCGCCCTTTCGGGCGGACAACGCCAGCGCGTGTGCATTGCCTCCGCCTTGGCTAGCGGGAGGGACCTCGTCGTCTACGACGAGCCGACAAGCGGACTGGACCGAGCCCATATGAGACAGGTGGCTCATCTCGTGCAAGAGGTGCGCCAGCGCGGGGCAGCCCAGGTGATCGTCACCCACGATCCAGAGCTCATCTTGGCATGCTGCACGGAAGTCATCCGCCTGGAAGCAGGCCGCATCACGGAATCCTATGCGCTCGACGGCAAGGACGATGCAGGGGCTCGGCGCCTTGAAAGGTTTTTCACCTCCAACTTGACCGATCACGACATTTCTGGACAATGAGGAAGCGATGCGACAACGGAAAGGAGGAGGACGATGAACCCCTCCGAATATTTGGCGCAACGCAACGCCAGCCGATTCGAAATCGTGGAAAAAGAGGGCTCCCTCACGCGGTTCCTCCTGCATCTCGACAACGGAATGCAGGGGACCGTCGAGTCACACGAGCTGTTTGATGGCATCTACCTCGCTTTCAACCGCATACCCCAGGGCTCGGTTTCCTGGGAGGACGACGAGCCGCGATCACTCCAGCTCGAATGGTGCCGACGGGGACGCTGTGAAATCGCCTGCACGAACGGCAAGACCTATTTCGTTCACGAAGGGGTATGTGCCGTGCATGATCGCCACATAACCAAGCGGCTCATGCGCTATCCGATGCCCTCCTATGAAGGCATCACCCTCACCATGGTCTACAACGCAGACGGCAATGCCTTTTCGGCGAACCCTCTCGCCCAAGAACTCGACTTCGAGGCCTTCCGTGCACGATATGCGGGGAAAGAGGGATGCCGCGTGTTCACCCCGGACGAAACGATGGCCGCCCTGCTCGATTCGTTCTATGCCGTCGACGAGAGGGCTCGGTCCGAACGCCTGCGATGCAAGGCACTCGAGACCGCCTGGCTCTTGGCGGCCACCAAACAACCCCAGTGGCGCACCTTCGCCTATCATCCCCGAGGACAGGCCGCGGCCCTGGAGCATGCGCTCGATCTGCTGGGATGCGAGCTGGCATCGACGATGAGGCTCGAGGATGCGGCCAGGAGCGCCGGCATGGGACTTTCCCAATTCAAAAGCCGATTCCAACGCGCCTATGGCCTCTCCCCCATGGCCTACCGGCGACAATGCCGCCTGGAGGAGGGAGCCCGGCTCCTCGCCGAATCAAACGAGAGCATCGCGCACATAGCCGTGCAGGTGGGATACCGCAACCCCAGCAAGTTCGCGGCCGCATTCTCAGCAGGGCTCGGCATGACGCCGAGCATCTACCGAGCCTCGTGCTACGACCGGTCCTCCACTATGCCCAGAATCGCAGAGAGCAGCTCGTCATAGTCCTCGTAAGCCGCAAGGTCAGGGTTGTCCGCCTTTATGGCGTCCGTGCTCTTGAAGAGAAACCCTGCCGCACTCGCTCTGATCATCCCAAGATCGTTGAAGCTGTCGCCTGCGGCGACCGTCTCGAAGCCGCATGACTGCAATGCCCGGACCGTGGTGAGCTTCGACTGTTCGCAACGCATCCTGAATCCGGTGATGCTCCCATCCTCCGCCACCTCAAGCTCATTGCAGAAGATCGTCGGCCAGCCAAGCTTTTTCATCAGGGGATGGGCAAACTGCGTGAACGTGTCACTGATGATGATGACCTGCACGCGGGTGCGGAGCTCGTCAAGAAACTCTCGTGCGCCCGGCAGGGGGTCGATGCCTGCAATGGTTTCCTGGACTTCACGAAGTCCCAGGCCATGCTCTTCGAGAATCCCCAACCGATAGGCCATGAGCTTGTCGTAGTCGGGCTCGTCGCGCGTCGTGCGCTTCAGTTCCGGAATGCCAGCCTCCTGAGCAAAGGCAATCCATATCTCAGGAACGAGCACGCCTTCCAGATCCAAGCAAGCGAGATACATGGTTTCTTCCTCCTGATCGAACAGCGAATGGGAATGGGCCGCGTGTTTCACCTTGACATCATAACCGCAGTTTGCCCGCACGTCGCCCAGATACCGGCGAGAGACTCCGCCCAGTCGCTTTCCCCGAAGACCCACCATGGCAGTTTTCGCCTGTTTCGCAAAAAAAGGGGTTGCATCCCCCTTCTGCCCGTTTTAAGATAACGATGTTATTTAATCACCGCCAACGGACTGGCATGGCGCTCGCACCGCACCACGCCCTGCCCGAACGGTCCGGGATGCGTCAGGACATCGGTTCCAAGATCAATGGCGCGAAAGACAAGAGCGGAGAAAAGGGACCACATGCGTCCGACGAACGAAAAGCTGGCGACGGCAATCCTCGAAGCAGGCAAAAGGGAGTTCCTCTCCCATGGTTTTCAAGGCGCATCGATGCGCGCCATCGCAACGACGGTCGGGGCCACCACCGGCGCCATCTATCGCTATTACGCCGACAAGGAGGCCCTGTTCGACGCGATCGTCTCGGAACCGGCAGAAACGCTGCTTGAGCGCTATCGTGAGCAGCATGCCTCGTTTCAGGCGTTTCCGCCCGCCGAGCAGATCAAGAAGCTGGGACCGGAACGGAACGTGGGGGCGGGATGGATGATTGGATTCATCTACGACCACTTCGACGCCTTCAAACTCATAGCCTGCAGTTCAGCGGGGACGCGTTGGGAAGGATACCCTGACAGGCTTGCCAACATCGAGGAACAGGCAACCATGCCTTTTCTGGCCTCGCTTGACGCCTGCGGAAAACACACGCAGCCCCTTGACGCCGAATTGGTGCACATCGTTTCGAACATGCTGTTCACCGGCATTTTCGAAACGGTGATGCACGATATGCCCCGCAACAAGGCCGAGCGATACATGGAACGGCTGGAAGAGTTTTATGCAGCGGGATGGGAACGGCTGCTCAATCTGCCCATAGGATAACCGTCTGACACAGCGCGCCAAGCAAGCCAAGCGGCTTCGCGCCAAGCGGGAAACGACCGAGCTGCGTCCAGAGAATCGCTTTGGATACAGGTTAGCCATAGATAACTTACACAACGAGGCGATGGCGGCGAAACCGTGTCGCAAAGGAGATGATGGCATGGAACAAACGCATGAGCCCTCACCACTGGCGAGGCTCTGGCACTGGGCCAGACCGTACCACGGAGCGTTTTACGGCTCCATTGCGCTCGCAGTGGGAGGCGTGGCATGCAGCATGATTCCTTACTTTTGCATTGCTGCAATTCTGACCGCGCTTTTGTCCGGCACGACGGATCCCGCAGCGCTCTTGCCCCTCTGCGCCATCGCGCTTGGCGGCTATGCGGGAAAGGTGGTGCTGGGCAGCTTGTCGACCTCGGTGTCGCACACTGCCACCTACCACACGTTGCGCGACCTGCGCAGCGCGCTGACGAAGAAGCTGGCGAACCTTCCCATGGGAACCGTCATCGACACGCCGTCCGCCCACTACAAGACGACCATCGTCGATCGCGTGGAGGGCATGGAACCCACCTTCGCGCACCTCGTGCCGGAGATGACGTCCAACGTGCTCGTGCCGGTCGCGCTGCTGGCCTTCCTGTTCTCGCTCGACTGGCGCATGGCCCTCGCGTCGGTGCTCACCACCATCGTCGGGCTTGCGGTCATGGCTCTGGGCATGCGCAACTACCCTGAAAAATGGGCAGGAGCAGTCGAGGCAGGCAGGAACATGGCGGCGGCCATCGTGGAATACATCGGCGGCATCAAGGTGGTGAAAACGTTCGCCCGCTCAGCCGGGTCGTACGCAAAGTACGCTGACGCGGTGAATCACAACGCCGACTACTACGTTGGATGGATGCGCGAGAACATGCGGACCATGTGCGTGTATCAGGCGATCATTCCCGCAACCCTCCTGTTCGTCCTGCCGCTCGGGCTGCTGCTCTGGTCACAGGGAACGCTTGAACCAGCCACCTTCCTCACCGTGGTGGTGCTTTCCCTCGGGCTCACCGGTCCCATCATGGCTGCGTTCACGTTCACCGACGACATCACCGTGCTGGGCACGAATGTCGGCGAGATCGCCGGCATTCTCGACGCGGCAGAACTCGAGCGTCCCGATGATTCCGCGCGGCTCGACGGCTCGCGCATCGTGCTCGACGACGTGCGCTTCTCCTATCGCCATGGGACAGGCCAAGCCGGAGAGCCTCCCACCGAGATATTGCACGGTGTCAGCCTCTCCATCGAGCCCGACACCGTCACGGCGCTTGTGGGGCCGTCCGGCTCAGGAAAATCGACCATTGCACGCCTGATAGCAGGATTTTGGGACATCGATTCGGGGACCATCCTCCTCGGCGGCGTCGACACCAGAAGCATCCCGCTCGATCAGCTGTCCAGCATGATTGCGTACGTGTCCCAAGACAATTACCTGTTCGATGAAACCGTGCGCGAGAACATCCGCATGGGCCGCACGGGCGCGACCGACGCCGAAGTGGAGGCCTGCGCAAAGGCGGCGGGCTGCGACACGTTCATCCGCGCGCTCAGCCAAGGCTATGACACGCGTGTCGGCGCCGCTGGGAGCCAGATATCAGGAGGAGAGCGCCAACGCATTGCCATCGCGCGCGCCCTGCTGAAAGATGCCCCCATCGTCATACTCGACGAGGCGACCGCATCCATCGATCCCGAGAACGAGGCCCTCATCCAGAAAGCCATCTCCACCCTGACGCGCAACAAGACCCTCATCGTGATCGCCCACCGCCTGTCCACCGTCGCCGACGCCGACAATCTCGTCGTCGTGCAGGATGGCCGCATAGAAGCGCAGGGACGTCATGACCACCTGCTCGACGCCTGCCCGCTCTACGCTGCCATGTGGGCGGCGCATCTCGGCGCGCGCGACACCGCATCCGACACTCCGAACCAAGACGCAGCGTCTCCCTCATCAGGCACGCCCGCACAGGAAGGCAGATAGCATGCTCACCGTATTCCGAAAGATATTTGGCTTTGCCGGCAGCAGGCGAGGACTGCTCGGACGTTCCGTTCTGTACACGTTCATCGGCGCACTGTTCGCCGCCCTTCAGTTCGCTGCCCTATTCGTGGCCGTCAACGCCCTGGTCTCAGGCGAGTTGGGAAATGCCCTGTGGCTTTCCGCACTCATCATGGCCCTCTCCGTTGCGGGCAAGTCTTTCCTCACCTATCGTTATATGATGGCGTATACCGAGACGGGCTACTGCATGGTGGCGGAAAAGCGCGTGCACATCGGCGACCGCCTGCGCTCCATCCCCTTGGGATACTTCGACGACAACAACGTCGGACGCATCACGGCCGTCGTGACCACCACCCTGAGCGATGTGGAGAACATGGCCGCCCGCTGCTGCGCCACCATTCTGGGAGGATTGCTCACCTCATGCGCATTCGTCTTGGCGCTGTGCGTCTTCGATGTGAGGATCGGGCTCATCGGCCTCGCCGGCATCGTGGTCTACCTGGCGGTCACCGACCTCTCGCAACGCCATACACGCACGACAGGACCGGCGCGGCAGTCGGCCCAGGAAAGCTTGGTCGAGGCCGTGCTCGAATACGTGCAAGGCATGGGCGTGGTGAAATCATTCGGGTTGTCCAGCGGAGCATACGCACAGGCTGCGCGCGCCATCGAAGAAAGCTGCGACAAAAACTTGCGCGTGGAGCGTTCGGCGGTTCCCTGGATGGGCCTGCAGTCGCTCGTCGTGCGCATCGCGAGCGTCGCCATGGCCGTCTGCACGCTCGTGCTGTACGGCGCCGGAGAAATGACCCTTGCGAACCGCCTCGTCATGACCATAGCGGCGTTCATGGTGTTCCAGGACCTCGAGAACGCTGGAAACATGTCGTCGATGCTGCAGATGCTTGGCGCCTCTCTGGACACGGCGAATGCCCTCGACGACACGCCCCTCATGGACACGGACGGACAGGTCCTGTCGGCCGCCGACGCCTCCCTCTCCTTCGAGGACGTGAGCTTCTCCTACGGAAGAGGGCCGGTCCTCGATCACGTGACGTTCTCCATCCCCGAGAAGACCACCTGCGCCATCGTCGGCCCCTCCGGTTCCGGAAAAACCACGCTCGCTTCCCTTGCAGCACGTTTCTGGGACGCAAGCGAGGGCGGCGTGAAGGTGGGTGGCCGGGATGTGCGCGACTACACACTCGACAGCCTCATGCGCAGCGTGTCCATGGTGTTCCAGGACGTGTACCTCTTCCAGGACACCGTAGAGAACAACATCCGCTTCGGCAAGCCCGACGCAACACATGACGAGGTGGTGGCCGCCGCACGTGCAGCCTGTTGCCACGATTTCATCACCGCGCTCCCCAACGGATATGCCACGGTGGTGGGAGAAGGCGGCGGGTCGCTTTCAGGCGGGGAGAAGCAGCGCATTTCCATCGCGCGCGCCCTGCTGAAGGATGCGCCCATCGTCATCCTCGATGAGGCCACCGCCAACGTCGACCCCGAAAACGAGGCCGAACTGCAAGCTGCCATCGAGGCGCTGACCCACGACAAGACCATCATGATGATTGCGCATCGCCTGAAAACCGTGCAGCATGCCGATCAGATCGTCGTGCTCGAAAAGGGCCGCATCGTGCAGTGCGGAACCCATGCCCAACTCGTCGGCAGACCCGGCCTCTACACCGACTTCCTGAACGCACGCAAGGAAGCGGTCAGCTGGAAATTGGCGTAGGCGCGCCCCGTCCCCCAGACGGCGGTGCCCCCCAGCCGCACGCACGCTGCAGGTTGGGGGTGTTCCTATAGTTTTGTCAAGTAGGCCTTGTGATTGTCTCGGCCGTCGTGGAACGGCTTTGGGGCGCGCGGGACTGCGGCCGCCTTGCGAACCGGCGAGCCTCGAACCTCCGGCTTGAGCCT
>JAEZDJ010000101.1 GCA_023429565.1 Actinomycetes bacterium | reverse complement strand
TCGGAGATGTGTTTATGAGACAGGTCTCATGGTAGGCTCCCTGAGCAATCAGGGGGGTTTCGGGCTCGAAGGCATCGCCCGCCTCACGGACCTTGCCCCCCGACCACGTGACGAAACTCTTCAGGTTCACCCGCGAGCCTGAGGGAATGGCAAACGCCAGCAGCACGCCGGCGATGGTGGAATGCACGCCCGACATGAACACGCAGTACCACAGCACCACGCCTATCAGCAGATAGGGAACGAGGGAGTAGACATGGCTGCGATTCATCAGCACGAGGACCGCCATGACGAGCGCCGCCAGTCCCAGCCACAGCATCGACGGAGCATTCCCGTAGAAGACAGCTATGATGAGGATGGCAATGATGTCGTCGGCCACAGCGAGCGTGCTCAGGAACACACGCACGCCGTTCGGCACGCGGTCCCCCAAAAGCGCCAAGATGCCCAAGGCGAATGCGATGTCCGTGGCCGTCGGGACGCCCCAGCCATGCTCCGTTTCAAGATTTCCGACATTGAAGATCGAATAGACCACAATGGGAACGAGGACGCCGCCGAAAGCGGCGGCGATGGGGAGGATGGCGCGACGGATGTTTGTCAGCTCGCCAACCGTGAGCTCGTACTTGACATCAAGTCCTATCAGGAGAAAGAAGACGGCCATGAGGATATCGTTCACCACATGGACAAGAGACATGCCGGCAAACGCCTCGCCAAAATAAACGCCGACCTCGGTATGCCAAAATTGCAGGAACGATTCGCTGAGACCCGAATTGGCAACGATCAGGGCAATGACGGCAGCAAGCAGCATAACCCCCGCTGCCTTGGTTGAAGAGTGCGTGAACTGGATGAGCTTGCGGTAGCGCGCCTGACGGCCTTGAACCTCTTCAATGAAAATGCGCTGTCCGGCATCGTCTCGTGCGTCCCTCTGCTCTTTTGACATCTCGATCCCATCTGCGTGCGAGCAAGCCCGCACACGCTCTTTTCGTAACCCACCATGGTATTATCACCCATTTCCCCTTGCCTTGCGTGTACCCGTCCCCGGTTTTTAAATCGAATTCACAAGGGCGTTGAGAAACCGCTGCCGAAACATCGGGAATATGCGCTATGCTGTGCTTGTCAGCTTGGACGCACGAAATCGGTTTGGGATGACGCTTGCGGTTTGTATCCGCTTGCTCGACCTCGGTCGATGACTGCAGTCAAGCTGTTTTTGTCAGCCACGAGGTAAGGGGCGATCGCCATGAACATCACTGTCACCGGACGCAAAATGCCTGTAACTGATGCGCTGCGTCAATATGCCGAGGACAAGATCGGCAATTCCATGAAGGTCATGGACATAGATCCTCTCATAGCCGAGATCGTCTTGCTCGTCGAGAAGAACCCCGCGAATCCCCGTCCCGCCGTCTGCGAAGTCACGCTGCGGACCAAGGGCCACATCATCCGCGTCGAGGAAAGCGAAGAGGACATGTACGCCGCCATCGACGTCGCGGCCGCCAAAGTCCTTCGCCAGTTGCGCAAGTACAAGACCCGCGTCGTCGACCGCAAGCTGCGCAGCAGCGAGAAAATTGGCGAAGCGGTTCGGGCCGAAGCTCCTGCCACCGACCTCGATCAACTCATGAAAGAGCTTTCTGCCGACGAGGAAGTCCTCCGCGTGAAGGAGATGGAGTTCGAGCCCTTGACCGAAGAGGAGGCGCTCGTCAAAATTGACTTGCTGGCGCACGACTTCTTCGCCTACACCGACCGCGACAGCGGCAGGGTGCACGTGCTGTACCGCCGCAACGATGGCGGCTACGGCCTGCTCAAGCAAAAGGAAGACTAGCGCACGCCATCTGCTCCGCCACCGCCACTTCACACAAGGAAAGGACGTCTATGTCCACCATCGGAACCGTCAAGAGCATCTTGCAGGAAAACTTGGACATCGAGCCGGAAGCGGTGTCTGACGAATCGACATTCGATTCCCTGGGCATCGACTCGCTGGACATGGTCGAGCTCATCTGCGACCTCGAGGAGGCATGCGGAGTCGATTTCGGCGAGCCGGAGAATTTAGAGACCGTCGGAGACCTGGTAGCCTATATCGACTCGCTGTAGGTCATTCCTCATTCGTTCGGCCCGCGTTCGTTCCGCCCTCTCTCAATTGCCTTTGGGAGAGGGCGGCTTTGAATGCGCCGATGGAATAGAGGCTCCCAAAGGCGCAGACCACGCCTCCCGCACCCGCCGCACGAAACGCATGCTCCAACGCGTCCGACATGCCACGCGCGACATAGGGTGCGGTGCATGCCGAACATCCCAGCAAATCTTGCCCGGCCCACCGAATGGCGCGCGCCAGCTTTTCGGCCGAAAGCGCGCGCGGGCTGTCCGGCGTGATCGTGACGAATCCACTGCCCAGAGGCAGAATCGCCTCAAGCATGGCGGGGTAATCCTTGTCTTCCAAAACGCCAATTATGAAGACCGGCTTCTTTTCTGGGAACACGTCGGCAAGCGAATCGGCAAGTGCGCGTGCCCCTTGGGGATTATGCCCGCCGTCAACGACCACGGCCGGGCTGTCAATGCCGGCATCGACCAGCTCGAATCGTCCGGGCCACACCGTCCGCTCAAGACCGCGTCTCAACGCATCGTCGTCGATTGCCCATCCGCGTTCCCGCAACGCCTCCACAGCCTCAAGGGCCAACGCGGCATTCTGGGGCTGATATTTTCCCAACAGGCGCGTCTGCACATGAAGCAAATGCTTGTAGGAGAAGGCGCGAACGGGAACATCCTGCAACTCAAGCATATCAATCGGCAGCTTCCCCTTTCCGGAAAGGGGCGCAGAGAGATCGTCGACAGAACCGTCAGAAGGCTCCATGCCATTCCAAGAAACCTCACCAAGCTCCAACTGCGTGAAATCAGGAATAGTCAGCCTCGCGTCATGCTTAAGTGCAGCCTCCTGCACCACCGCCATGGCCTCGGGTTCCTGAGGCCATGACACCACCGGAGCACCACGTTTGACAATGCCCACCTTTTCGTGAGCGATGGCGGCCAGCGTATTTCCCAGAAGCTTCGTGTGATCGAGTCCGATCCGTGCGATGACGACGACCTCGGGATCCTCGATGACGTTCGTGGAGTCCAGCCGGCCCCCAAGTCCCACCTCAAGAACCACGATCTGGCAACCGCTTCGCACGAAATGCACGAGGGCGACGGCGGTCATCAGCTCGAATTCCGTCGGGTGGTCACCGGTCTCGGCAGCCATTGCTTCAGCCTTGTCACGTACGGCAAGGGTCACCTCACCCAGCTCGACAGAGGTGATGTTTTTCCCATCGACGCGAATGCGCTCTTCGAACGTTTCGATGAACGGGCTCGTGAACAGCCCTGTGCGATATCCGGCAGCCTGCAGGATTGAAGCCAGGTATGCACAGGTCGATCCCTTGCCGTTCGTGCCGGCAACGTGCACGAACTTCAACTGGTCCTGTGGACGCCCCAAACGGTCAAGCAGCTCGCGTATGCGGTCAAGCCCCAAACGCGACTCCTGCCAACGGGGTTCATTGATGTATGCAATTGGATCGAACGCCATGGCCTCCACTCCCGAAGCAACCTAAATCTATCGTCAATGGACAAAGATGGGCAAGCTTTCGTCTTGACGCACATTTCTCGGCAAAGTCGTCAAATCGGCCGAAAACCCTTCTTCTCAATTTTCGACTTGGCTTTTCTGAGCAAAAAACTCCCAACGTCACCCGCATAGCTCGAAGATGGCGCTTTGCCCACCTTGCCTTTCATCGGGCCTCAACAGCCAGAAGACGCGCTCTCGCCTCCCGTCAGATACTCCGCTATGCCGGCGGCGGCACGCTTGCCGGTGCCCATGGCCCGAATGACCGTGGCTGCGCCGAGGACGGCGTCACCTCCCGCAAAGACGCCGGGCCGCGAAGTTGCACCGGTCCGCTCGTCTGCGACGATGAGGTTGCGCGTCGAGACCTCAAGGTCCGGCGTGGTCTGAGCGATGAGGGGATTGCTTTTCGACCCGATGGCTATGACAAGCATGTCGATGTCTATGACGAATTCGCTGCCCTCGACGGGCACCGGGCTTCGGCGTCCGCTGGCATCGGGCTCGCCAAGCTCCATGCGCTCGCACTCGAGCCCAACAGCCCAGCCCCGATCGTCGCCCAACACCCGCAGAGGGTTCGTGAGCATCTGGAAACCGATGCCCTCCTGCTCTGCATGATGGATCTCCTCTGCACGGGCAGGCATTTCATCGCGGCCGCGGCGATACACGACGGTCACGTCAGCTCCCAGCCGCCTTGCCGTGCGGGCCGCGTCCATGGCCACGTTCCCGCCACCGACCACCACACAGCGCTTCCCCGCGTACACCGGCGTCTCGTATTCGGGAAACCGATATGCCTTCATCAGGTTGACTCTGGTGAGAAGCTCGCTCGCAGCCATGACGCCGTTGAGCCCTTCTCCCTCTATTCCCAGATACCGGGGCAGACCGGCGCCGGTGCCTACGAACACAGCCTCGAAGCCACGCTCCTCCATGAGTTCGACGACGTCGTACAGCCGACCCACAAGCACGTTCGTTTCAAAGGTGACGCCGATCTCCCCAAGCGCCGACACCTCTTGGGCAACCAGGTCCTTCGGGAGGCGGAACTCGGGAATGCCATAGGTGAGCACACCGCCGACGCGGTGCAAGGCTTCAAACACCTTGACTTCGCAGCCACGTTTCGCCAACTCTCCCGCACAGGTGAGGGAAGCCGGACCCGACCCCACCACGGCCACCCGCCTGCCAGCCAGCTCAGCGCCCGTCGCTCCCGGTCCCACAGGACCGCACCCCTCTGATGTCCCCTCCTCCGAGGCGGCATCAGATGAGTCTTGTTCCGACAGGGACGCCATCGCCGAAGCCGCCTCCTCGGGATGGGCGAAGGCCCAATCCGCGACGAAGCGCTCCAAACGCCCGATGCCCACCGGTTCGCCGTTGCGTCCGCGCGCGCACACGCCCTCGCACTGCCTTTCCTGCGGGCACACGCGCCCGCAGATGGCAGGGAGAGCATTTGCACTCTTCACAATTGCATAAGCCGCAGCAAAATCGCCTAATGCCACCTGCTCGACAAACGGGGGAATGGGCACGCCGACGGGACAGCCCTCCGAGCAAAAGGCCTTGGGGCATTGAATGCAGCGATGCGCTTCGCTGATCGCATCCTCGGCAGCATAGCCCAAGGAAACCTCGTCGAACGTGTGGATGCGCTCGCACGCATCCAGTTCGGGCATCGGCGTCTTCTCCTTTTGCTTGTTCACTTGAAATTTCGCCACGTTAGGCTCCCCTCCGCTCATCGACGACTGAAACGATCGGCAACCCACTGAGACAATCGCGTCCTTCACGTGTCGATTCGACGGAAACCGCGTCACGGGCCGAGCCTTCAAAACCGCGATACATGACGCCACGGCGCAGGGCGTCATCGTAATCGACCAGATGGCCGTCAAAATCAGGGCCATCCACACAGGCGTGCAGATACTCGTCACCCACCTTCACGCGACAGCCACCGCACATGCCCGTGCCGTCAATCATGAGGGGGTTCATGGAAACGAGCGTCTTGATGCCGTAGGGCTTCGTGGTGGCAGCCACAAACTTCATCATGATGACCGGACCGACGGCCAAAACCAGGTCGTAGTCTGCGCCTTCGTCGATGCGCCGTTGAAGCGCTTGGGTCACGAGGCCCTTGTTGCCGTTCGACCCGTCGTCGGTCATGACTATCTGACGGGCGGAGCATGCTTCGATCTCGTCCTGCAGAAGGATGAGGCTCTCCGTCCTGAAGCCGGTGATGACATCCACCTCGGCACCCTGTTCGTGCAGCCATTTCGCCTGAGGGTAGGCGATGGCTGTCCCCAAGCCCCCACCGATGACGCACGCACGCCGCGCGCTTGAAAGGTCGGTTGGATTGCCCAGGGGCCCGGCAAAATCAAGAAGCGTCTCACCAGCGCGCATGCGCGAAAGGCGCATCGTCGTCGCACCGACCGCCTGGAAGACGATGGTGACCGTTCCGGCTGCCGGATCATGATCGTTCATGGTCAACGGAATGCGCTCGCCCAGCTCATCAATGCGCAACATGATGAACTGGCCCGGCCTGATTTTCTTGGCAACTTCAGGCGCCCTCACCGTCATGCGCGTGACTTCCGCATTGAGCGCCTCTACTCGTTCGATGGGATACACGGCTCCCTGCCCTTCTCGCCTCAGAGACAAAAGCAGCACCGGCCAACAGCGCACGGTGCCACGTTCATATGGAGATATGGGTGTCATTATAGCAAGGCAGCCAGGAAGGCTTTGTTTTAAACTGTTTTCTGACGGTTAAGGGCACGAAAACCGTACGCGTACGGAGAAATCTATAATCGAGCACATCAGAGAACAAGGGCAAACGTCCGTGCATCCCCCCTGCCCACGCAAGCCGCTCGCGCGGACGATGCACCATCAACCGCGCCGCTCGATCATTCCACACGCACACGGAAACGCATTTGAGGGAAAGGGAGAGGCATGGCAAAGCGATACCTGATCGAAGGGCAGTTCGAAGAAGTCCCATTCGATGCGACGGTCGATCCAGACAAACCCTCTGTCGACATCGTGTCTTCCGAAGAATTCTCCACTCTCAATCTCGGAGACGCCGACGTCAAAGCCGCCCTGCATGACCTCGTCACCGCAGAGAACACCTATCTCGACGTGTATCCGCAGTGCCTCATCGGATCCTTCGCCGTCCCCAACAAGAACGATCTTCTGAGCGATCCCCTCCTGCTCGCATTCTATCTGGAGAAAACACGGCTCGTATTCATCGACGAGGACGGATCATACGGAGAAAAGCTCGAGCGCCTTGTCAAACAGAAATCGGCGAAACAGCCGAGCGTCGCGCGATGCCTGTTTGAGTTCATGCAGATGCTTGTCAAAGATGACTTGGAATTTCTCTCAAAAATCGAAGATCACATGGAGGACGTCGAGGAACAGATCCTCGACCGGGGGGCAAAAGAGGCCAATCGCAAGATGTTGGGATTCCGCCGCAAGCTCCTTCGCATAGACACCTACTACCAACAGCTGGTCGACATGTCATCGACCATCGCCGCCAACGAGAACCACCTGCTGTCCCATGAGGAAACGCGCCTGTTCACGCTCTTCTCGCGGCAAGCGGACCGCCTGCTCAAACGCTCTCAGACGTTGAAGGAATACAGCTTTCAGCTTCGCGAGCTCTACCAGACTCAGATCGACATAAAGCAAAACGACACCATACAGTGGTTCACCGTCATCACGACCATCTTCGTTCCGCTCACCCTCATCACCAGTTGGTATGGCATGAATTTCAAATTCATGCCCGAGCTCGAGATGCCCTGGTCCTACTTCGTCATCATAGGAATCTGCGCCATCATCGTCATCATGGAACTGAGATTCTTCAAGCGCAAGAAATGGCTCTGACGCACTCCAAAGATCAGCCCAGGAGCGACTGCTGCGCCGGTTCCGGCATGGATGCCTCAAGGCTTGGCTCCGCCTCGGGAGAAGCGGCCCGATCCTGTGCCCGCAAGGCTTCGGCATCGCTCGCGCGCAACAGCTCTCCAAGCGTGGCGAAGTCGTTTTCCAAGGCCTCACGCTTCGAGCCGTCATAGATGGCAGCGGCAGGGTGGAAGATGGGGAACACCTTGAACTTGCCCGCTTGCTGCAACGTGCCGTGAAGGCGGGTGATGCCGATTTCCGTCTTCAGGATAAACTTCGTGGAGAAGTTGCCCAACGTCACGATGAACTCAGGATCGATGGTTCGCGTCTGCTCGCGCAGATAGGGCGTGCACAGCTCGATCTCCTCGGGCCGCGGATTGCGGTTGCCGGGAGGACGGCATTTCAGCACGTTTGCTATGAACACCTCGTCACGTCCCAAGCCGGCAATGGACAGGAGCTCATTGAGATATTTGCCGGCAGCCCCGACAAACGGCTCACCCTGCAGATCCTCATTCTTGCCGGGGGCCTCCCCCACGATGAGCACGCGCGCGGCGGGATTGCCAACGCCAAACACCGTCTGTGTGCGTCCGTCAGCCAAGGGGCATTTATGGCACGTCTCCACCTGATCGCGGATCTCATCCAACGGAATATGCTGCTTGGGCATCTTGCCTCCCCTACAAATACCGGCGCGGCATGCGCTGGGAAAAGCCGACGGCAAGCTCGTAATGGATCGTGCCGAGCGTGTTTGCCAGATCATCCAACGTGATCACCGAATCACCCTGGCGACCCACGAGCAACACCTCGTCGCCGATCTGGGGATCGAGCCGCCGACGCGTTCCGTAGGTGCGCAGATCGACCTCGAACATGCACTGATCCATGCAGATGTTGCCGACCTGCCGACACCGCTTTCCCTCCAAGATGACGTCCGTGCGGCCCGAAAGCTCGCGCCGGAGGCCGTCGGCGTACCCAAGGGGCACGGTGCATATCTTCACGCTACCAGGGCTGCGATACTTCAGGCCATAGCTCACGCCCTCGCTCATGGGCACCGTGCGCACATCGGTGATGCGTGCGTGAACGCTCATGGCTGGCTTGAGGTCAACCATCGTGCGGGTCTGCTGGCAAGGATGCAAGCCGTACAGAGAAACGCCCAGACGGACCATGTCAAAACGAACGTCCGGATAGCGGACGCCCGCTGCGGAGTTGGCCGCATGGATGATGCCGGGATTGACGCCGGCCGCCTGCAAGGCCGACACCGCCTCGATGAAACGCTTTGCCTGAATCTGGAAGTCGAGCGTCTCGGAGCTGTCTGCCGTCGCGAAATGCGTGAATGTCCCCACCAAATCAAGCGCCCGGTGAAAGCTCACCTGCGTCATGAATTCGACCACTTCGTCATAGCGCACGCCAATGCGGTTCATGCCCGTGTTGACGGCAAGGTGGTAGGGAGCGCGAAGGCCGAACGCATCGGCCGCCTCCCCGTATTGGATGGCAAATTCCGACGTGTACACGCTTGGCATGACCTTATAGGCAAGCAGCAGGGGAATGGCCGTGATGGGAGGCTGCGAAAGGATGAGTATCGGAGCGTTCACCAAGCCTTCGCGCAACTGTATCGCCTCGTCGACTGTGGCGACTCCCAAGTATTCCGCACCGGAGTTGAGGGCTGTCTTGGCGCACTTCACGGCGCCATGCCCATAGGCGTCCGCTTTGACGACGGCCATGAGCCTCACGCCGCGCCCAATATGCCGCTTGAATTCGGTCGTGTTATGCCGAACGGCGTTGAGGTCGACTTCCACCCACGCCCAACGGCGGTCAGTGGCGGGGATCAGACGGAGCTTGTCGGGATCGAACTCCGCCGCCCCCGAACTGGACTGCACGCCATCGCGTGCATAATGAAGCGCGCCCTGCGCCCCAGGACCGTAGGAGGGCGGAACGTCGGCAACCGGAGCGCTGCCGAAACGGCTTTGCTCCGCACGTGTCGCGCCGTCGGCCGCGCCGCCTGTCGTGGGCTTGCTCATGCTCGCGCTTGCCGGGACGAAGCCTGGCTTGCGATGAGCAAATCCGGTGAACCCGTTGGGAATGTCTTGCGCCGTCATACCGCCCTGCCTCGCCTTCACTCGTTCGGGCATCAGTATAGCACTCGCGCCAAAGCGGCGGGCAATTCCCGGACAGAACTCAGTGCCCGCCTCCCGCCATCATCTTGACCGCATGTGGCAGCGCTGCCACAACGCCTTCCCAGTTCTCGCGTGCAGCCTTTTCGCTCCCAGGAAGGTTTATGACGACATGACGCCCACGCTGCATGCACAGCGCACGCGAAAGCATGGCGAACGGGGTGATGGACAGGGAATGGGCGCGCATGGCCTCGGCGATGCCGGGAACGTTCCGCTCGCAGACGTCAGCCGTCGCCTCGGGAGTCACGTCGCGCAGCGACAGGCCGCTGCCCCCACACGTGAGGACAACGTCGGCATCGAGCGTATCGCATGCGTGGACGATGGCCGCAGAGATGTCGGCACGCTCGTCCTTCACGACCACATGGCTCCGGCATTCCCAGCCGTTTTCGTTGATCAGATCCTCAAGGGCAGCACCCGCGGTGTCTTCTCGCATGCCGCGCGTGTCGGAACACGTGACGATGGCAAAGCTGATGGGACGACTCTCTCCAGAATGTGACATGGTTCCTCCTACAGGCTCACTTCTTCGGACACGTCAAGGAGAATGCACTCGATGGGGGCTCCGGCCACGCGCGACTCCAGACCTTCGGGCATGATGGCCATGCAGTTGCTCCGCTGGATGACACCAAACAGGCCCGAACTCTGGTTCTTGGCCGGTGCGACCACATAGTCGCCCGCGTCGTTTCGATACAGCGTCGAACGCAGGAAGATGCGGCGCGGATCCTTCTTTCGGTAGTCACGCGAAAGCTTTGCGATGACATGGGGACGCTCGTAGTGGGTATATCCCTGCATTTTGCGCAGGGCGGGCCGAACGATAAGCTCGAATCCGACGTAGGCGGCAGCCGGGTTGCCCGGCAAGCCAAACACCGGGGTGCCGTGCACCACGCCGAACGTCTGGGCTTTGCCAGGACGGATGTTCACCGTGGTCACCAGCAGTTCTCCCAACTCGTCAACGACGGGCTTGATGAAGTCGAAATCACCGTTGGAAGCTCCCCCGCTCGTGACGACGAAGTCGTAGCTGTCGGCCGCAGACGACACGGCAGCCGCCAGAGCCTCCTGCGTGTCCTCGACGATGGGCAAGATGGAGGGAGATGCACCTGCCGCCTGGGCGCAGGCCGCGAGGGCGTAGCTGTTCGAGTTGCGAATTTTGCCGGGAGCGGGAACCTCGGTTGGGTCGACCAGCTCGGAGCCGATGGAGATGATGGCCACGCGGGGGCGTCGGTGCGTCGGAACCTCGATCACGCCGCATCCCGCAAGAAACCCAACCCCGGCAGACCCGATGACCTCGCCGGCCTCGACAACCACCTCGCCAGCCTTTGCTTCCTCGCCCGCCTCGCGCACGTTTGAGCGCACCGCAGCGGGAGCGGCGAACGACACGCGGCTTCCGGGCTTGCCATCGCCCGAAATCACACCGACTATCTCATACTTGACCACAGCGTCAGCCTCGTCGGGTAACGGAGCGCCCGTCATGATGCGCACGCACTGCCCGTTGGCGATGGGCCCTTCGTAGACATCGCCCGCAGCAATCTCGGCAATGACGTCCATCTCGACAGGCGAGGCCTCGGTCGCAGCGGCCAGATCGCTCGCATGGACCGCAAACCCATCCATGGCAGAATGCGCGAACGGCGCGATATCGATGTCACTGTGCAGGTCGCAGGCAGACACACGGCCAACGGCATCAAGCAGCGGCACGGACTCCACCGGCAACGGCTCGACGCGCGACAGCACAAGCTCCCGAGCTTCTTCCAGCGAGATCATTTCCTTCATCGGTTCCCCTTCCGTGAGAAGCGCATCCGCGCCCGCCCTTGGGGGCGGCCTCCCGCTCGCGCGGCGCGCCGACTATGGCACGCCGTCCATTATAGCGTGAGAGATAGGGAAGCGCTGATTAAAGCGAGGCCGTCGGCCGGGCGAGCCCGCTTCTTGCTGGGCGGGCGAAGAAACCGCAGGCGTGCTGGCGGCACGCCGAGGATTTCTGAGCCTGATCCGGCGGGAAACGGGCCAGCTAGCTGGACGGCGTGCCGAATTAAT
>JAEZDJ010000079.1 GCA_023429565.1 Actinomycetes bacterium | reverse complement strand
CTTTCGTCAGGATGGAGAACACCCGATCCTGCTTTGACTGCCCGTTTCCGCTGAAGTTGAAATTGCGTTCAGAATACCATTCGTTGATGAACCGCTGAGCGTTTTGGTTTACCCATAACAAAGGTTGAAATGCGGTTGCGCAGTACAGCTCGGTCCCGTATTGGATGCCTGGCAGATTGCCTCCGTAGAACATGCATGTCCCAGGCGCGTCGGCCAGCGCTCCTCCTGCAGCTTGACCCATGGCGATGCCCAGTCCTGTGCGGCCGCCCATGCCCATGGAGATGTACTGGTCTTGCTTCATGCCAGTCAATTCTTCGACCATGTGAGAGTTGTCGCCGTATCCTCCGCAGGCGAATACAACGGCTTTCGTTTCGATCTTGAGATATCCGCCGCTTTGCTTGCAGACCACGGCGCTGACGGCATCGTTCTCCAGAAGCGTGTCAACGGCCTTCGTGTTGGTTATGATCTCGGTGCCCGCCTTTTCTGCGGCGGCACGCCATTGCTCCACGTAAACCGACCCCGATATTTCTCCTTCACGTGTTTCGTACACATGCCAGGTATTGTACTCGTTGCCACACATGGTGCCGGTGCCCTTGAAGGTGATGCCGACGCTTTCCATCCAGTCAATGTTGTTGGATGAGGCGCTCATGAGGGTGCGAAGCAGGTGTCCGTTTGCGAGCCAGTGGTGATAGTCCATGGCTTTGGTGAACAGGTCATATCCCAGGTCAGGCGGATTAACGCCCAGCTCTTTTTGCCAGTGCGAGTTGATGGCAAACAGTCCTTCGGTCATGATGGACGTGCCGCCCGTCTTGTCGGCCTGTTCGACCAAGATGACGCTCATGCCAAGTTCGCCAGCACGTGTCGCCGCCGCGCAACCCGCGCTGCCTCCGCCGACCACCACGACATCGGCCTGTTTCGTCTCTTTGAAATCGTATGAGTCTTGAGCGTCGCTGTTGCCGTAGTCGGCCTTGGATTTGGAGGCGCTCCCGTTCGACGACGCCGATTTGCCGGAAGATCCAGTTGCTTGAGGCTGGCTGCAACCTGTCAGCATGCCCATGCCTGCAGCGCTCGCGCCTGCCATTCCCGCCAATCCCAGAAAGCTGCGGCGACTGAAGTTCTTTTCCATGACACCCTCCTATTTGGTTGTGATCTCTGTTGCTCTGCCCCTTTCCCCACAGGCAAGCGCCTCGACTATGCTTTGAAACGGAGGGGTGGGCTATCGTCCAAAGGCTTCAATCTCTGACTTTTGCCCCAATCGACCAAAAAGGTCGATGCCGGTCAACGATGCGATAAACCTCAGACGAGGCGTCCGCCGGCCCGCCCTGTTCCTTTCGGGCAATTTGTTTCCCTTTCCTCAAAGTTTTCGAATCCTCGACGTTACAATGTCGGTAATCAAAAGGGGAGGGAGACCCGATGCCGTCGCACGGTGTGTTTGTCGATGATCCCGATGGAGGAAAGCGCGCGGTGTTGACGACGCGTCCTTGGGAGCTGCTTGGATTCGGGTGCCATTATGCCTGGCTCCTGTCCCTTGCGTTCGGCACGACGATGTATGCGCGCTTTGAGTCCGTCGATCTGATTGTGGCCCTGAGACTTCTCGTATTCATGGGCATAGCGATTATGTTCGCATCGCTTGTCCTTGCCCAAAGGTTTACTTCGCAATTCATGTTTAAGAAGCCGATAGTGATTGCTGCGGGAGCGACGGGTGTGGTGGGAACCCTTTTGCTGCTTGTTCCTGCTTCCGGGTTTTCCTCTTGGATCGTGTGGGTGATCGCAGCGCTTTGCATTGGGTTTTCAAATGCGGTTTCGATGACTGCCGGAAACCGCCTATGGGCGAACAACCGGCCGGAGTATGGAATGTTGCAGCTGACGGTCTCCACGGTGCTCGCCGTGGTGCTGTTTTATGCATTGCTGCTCGCTCCCCTCGAGGTCGCTCTGCCGGTGATAGCGGCCTTGCCTTTAATTGGCGACGTGATACTTGCTTGGACAAGGGGTGGCAAGCAACGCACGGGGGCGTATAGAAAATACGAGGGGCCGGCACCGCGGGCGGATAGGCGTTTGCTGGCCTATGTGCTTGCATTCGCCGCATCGACGGGCTGCATGCTTGCGGCTGTTGTTTCTGCCGATGTCGCCTCGATGGCAGGAGGCTCGGGTGAAATCATGGCGGGAACCTTGGTGGCTTCGGTTTTTACCCTTGCCGCCGCATTGAGAAAGAAGCCCGCCGGAATGCTCAAGCTTATCGACAAGCCGGTGTCTGCCCTCTTTGTTGTCGGACTTGCCGGGCTTTTGATGTCTTCAGGGGGGCTGCTGCCTGCTTGGTCGACTTTTCTGTGGGGAGCGCTTGTGATGTCCGCCTATGTTTTAGCAGATCAGTTCTTATGGCTCATCAATCCCGATATTGTGTTTCGCGCACAGAAGCCCTCCGCCGTTGTGCTGGCCCGTTCGTGCGCGATTGAATGGGCTGGACTTGCCCTCGGCTTTTTTCTTGGCTGCGCGTCACGCGGCTATGGAGGCGGTGGGCTAGGGATTGAGTATCCCGTTGCCCTCTTCGCCTGTTTGTGCGTCTTCGTGATAATGCGTACCTTTTCGTTCGGCCATGCTGATGCCATCAAGTTGGCTGAAGCCCGGCTCTTGCCGTCGGGTGAGGGCGAACTTGTGGAGCACTGCCAGGTTCTGGCGGAACAGTATGGGCTTTCCCTTCGCGAGACGGAGGTCTTCTTGATGCTTGCCAGAGGACGGAGCGGCCCCTTCATCCAGGAAGAGCTGACTCTCTCACAGAGCACCGTCAAGACGCACACGCGCAACATCTACAGAAAAATGGGAATTGCAAGCAAACAGGAACTCATAGACTTGGTCAGACGAGATATATGACGAAGCAGCAAAGGCCATCTGACGTGGGGCGGCGGGTGGCCCGGAAG
>JAEZDJ010000042.1 GCA_023429565.1 Actinomycetes bacterium | reverse complement strand
ATCCCACCTGGGGAGCAACGTTCTCCCAGCTGTCGGCCCAGAACGTTACCGCCGCGTTCACCGTTGCGGGCACCTCGGGGCAGGTTGACCCTCACGTCACGGCCACGTGTTCGGTGATTGGCGTCGACAAGAGTGGAAATCAGGAGACATGGGCGGCGGCGTCCCCCTATACGCTCGACAGCGGAGCGACGGCGGCAGACCTCTCCGAATCGGCTTTCTCGCAGGCTGGCCTTGCAGCCAACTTCGACCCGAACGGAACCTACGGTTGGGCGCTGAATACCATCACCTCCCCCTATGACGCGGGCCTGACGCTCGGTTGGGACGAGGCGACGGGGCGGTACTGGCAGCTTTTCATCAACGGGGTGGCCTCAACGGTCGGTGCCTCGGGCTACACGTTGCAGGCGGGCGACAGCGTCATCTGGTACTACTCAAGCTACGGAGATCCTGCTCCCACCGACCAGCTTGCAGTGACGTGCGAAGTCATCGGCTCTGACGCGTCGGGCCTTTCTCAAACGTGGGCGTCTGCGGGAAGCTATGAGATGGACGAGGGCTCCACGGCGGCCGATCTGTCTGAGGCGATGTTCGACCGGACGGGTCTCGCTCATGAGGCTGACAATGGCTCGTATGGCTGGTTCCTCGACACCATCACTTCTCCCTACGATGCTGGGCAAACGCTTGGCTACGATGCTTCGACGGGCACGTACTGGCAGCTGTTCATCAACGGCGAGGCCGCGACGGTCGGGGCTGGCAGCTACACGCTGCAGGCGGGCGACAGCGTGGTCTGGTGCTATTCTGCCTATGGAGAGAGTTTGCCGGGGCGGGTGGCGGCAACATGCCAAATCATTGGCCAGGACAGTCAGGGGAACACCCAACTGTGGACTTCCTCGGATAGCTACACGATGGTTGCGGGCTCCACTGCCGCCGACCTCTCCGAGCAGCTGTTTGCTCGGAAGGGTGTCATTGCTGATTATGGCAGGGGAGTGTATGGCTGGTTCCTCAACACCATCACGTCTCCTTATGATGCCGGCCTGACGCTCGGTTGGGATGAGGCGACGGGGCGGTACTGGCAGCTATTCGTCAACGGCGAGGCCGCAACGGTCGGTGCCTCGGGCTACACGTTGCAGACGGGCGACAGCGTCGTCTGGTGCTATTCTGCCTATGGAGAAAGCCTCCCTGATCCGGACGAGGTCGTGGTCGATCCCGACGCTCCTCGACCGAGCTATGACTCCTCGTGGCCAGGCTATGCGAGCGGTGGGGCTGGAGGGGCGGTGGTGGTCGCGCCGACTCCCAAGCAGTCTGCCAGCCTTTCGTGGACCTACGATTATCGCGAAGGCGGCTCTGCAACCTCCGGAGTGTCCGATCCGCTCATCGTCAACGGCGACCTCTATGTGGTTGCGGGAAGCACGTTGCGCAAGATCGATTCCGAAACTGGCAAGGTTGAGGCAACCGCAACCATAAGGACGAACATCGGGTATTTTTGTCGCCCCGTCTACGATGGCGGCGTAATTATCGTTCCGACCGATGACGGGAGTCTGGCCGCTTTCACCGCCGATGCGCTAACCTGCGTGTGGAAGACGGCTGCGCTAACGGATGCGGGAACCGCGCTCGACTATCAGGCGCTCTCGTCCTTGACTGTGGGGAATGGCTGCGTGTATGCGGGCTTTACCGTGATCGGCGCGGGCGGCGTTGGCAAGGTGGGTACGCTCGTATGCGTGAGCATCGCGGATGGTTCCGTCCTGTGGCAGAGGACGGACGGTTCTGCGCAGGCAGATTCGTCAGCGGGTTACTATTGGGCGGGCGCTGCCGTCTCGGGCGCCGACATTCTGATTGGGGATGAGTCTGGAGAAATGAGGCTCATCGACGGCATGACCGGTGAAGTCAAGGCACGTGTGTCTCTGGGCGCGGCGTGCCGTTCGACCGTCGTTGCCGTGCCGGCCGGCGTGTCGGGATTGGAGGACGCCTACCTCGTAGTCACCGTTGACGGAACGCTTCACAAGATAGTTCGTGAGGGTGATGCGTTGTTCTCCGGAGGGTCAGTCGGATTCGCGAATGAGTCGAGCTCAACTCCTGCGGTGGCTGACGGCATGGCCTTCGTTTGCGGCGTCGACGCCGAGGACTATGGGACGCTTTCGGTCATAGACCTGTCCACCCTGTCTGTTGAGCATACTGTGCGGGGCGATAAAGGAAAGGCCCAAAGCGCTCCGCTTGTGTCTGTCCAGCAAAGCGGTACCTATGCGTACTTCACGTGCAATGGGTATCCCGGCGGCGTGTATGGCTACCGCCTTGGCGATGATGCCGCGTATGCTCTCTATGTGCCCGATGCTGCATATCAGCAGTATTGCACGGCTTCCGTGGTGAGCGACAAGACCGGAAATCTGTACTACACCAATGACTCGGGTATGCTATTCGCCCTCGCTGGCCAGCAGGGTTCCAGGGTGACCTTCGAATCCAATGGCGGGACCTCCGTCGCGTCGCGCTTCGTCGCACTTGGCGCGACGGTCTCCCGACCTGCGGATCCGACGCGGGCCGGGTATTCCTTCAGCGGTTGGTATTCGGACGAGGCATGCACCCAACCGTGGGATTTCGATGCACCAGTCAGTGCCTCTTTGACGCTCTATGCGAAATGGGTTGAACGTGAGGTGCCTGGCAAGGGAGGGGAGGACTCTGTCGCTTCGGGAAGCTTGCTGGGGACGGTGCCTGCGGCACATGCGCCGATCGGCCAGATTGTCGGTTCGTCTGCGTCGAGCGAGGCTGTCTTGAAGGATTCGAAAGACGCCCTCTTGTCGAGGGATGTTCAGGGCGGAGCCTCTGATGTGCAGGGCACTGGGATGTCTGAAGCGGCGGTCGGGCAGGGAATGGTGAATCCTTGGGCCGTCGGCGGCATCGGTCTTGGCGTCGTCGGCTTGGCGGTCGCGACGGCCTATGTCATTCGTTCACGCCGTCGTGGCGGGGAGGTCTCGTGATGTCGAAGAATGTTGCCGGTCAGGACGACGTCCGCATCGATGAAGCGGCGCGTCAGGTGACCATTTCGGGCGGACCGGGGGAAGATCGTTCTCCCGTGGGGCAATCAGGGCCTCGATCGACGCGTCGGTTGTCGGGGGGACAGAGGGCCTTGGTCGCCGTTGTCGCCGCGCTGTCGGTCGCGCTCATCGGCCTTTCGGCATGGTTTCTCGTTCTGCCGGGTGATTTGACCGATGGCGCGTTGCAGACAACGGTTGAGCCGTCTGCTGGTGACGAGGCGGTGCAGGGAGATGCCCGGGGAAATGATGCGGAGGGCAACGCGAGCGATCGGGACGAAGAGCAGACCGCTCAGTCGAGTGGGGAGCCGTCAGATGCTTCCTCGAACTCATCCGGCGCACAAGAAGGCTCAGGATCATCGGCGAGTGCATCAAACGGTTCGGGCCAGCAGCAGTCCGCAACGGTCACGGTATCGGTTTCGGTGTCGAGTTCGGTGGTTGGCGGACCGGTGTCGGGAAGCTCAAACCCCACGTTCGATCAAGGAGCGACTGCGTATGATGCCCTTATGGCGTGCGGCTTGTTGGTGAATGCTCAAGATACACCTTTGGGTGTCTATATTACCTCGGTTGGGGGTCTGGCGGCAGGGGAGCATGGTGGCCAGAGTGGTTGGAAGTATTCCGTCAATGGCGTCGATCCAAGTTATTCTGCGGGATCCTACGTTCTTCAGGATGGCGACGTCATCGCTTGGCGCTATGTTCTCACGCAGGATAGTTGATGCTGGAGTATCATTGGATGGGTTCTCTCTATGAAGCAAACAGCATTCGACATATTCCACCCCGCCGTGCAAGGCTGTTACTTCGCAGCCGTTCTCGTGCTGTCAATGGTTGCCTTCCAGCCGGTCTGCATCCTGATTTCGCTGTCCACGGGGTTCGCCTACAGCGTGTTTCTCCGTGGCTGGCGGGCGAGCGCTCGGAGCATGCTGTGGCAGGTGCCGCTCATGCTTGTCATCATGGTGGTGAATCCGTTGTTCTCGGCATCGGGGTCGACCGAGCTTTTCCGCATCGGCGTGCGTGCCGTCTATCTTGAGAGCCTGGTCTACGGCATGTGCATGGGCGCTTTGCTGGTCTCGGTCATCCTGTGGTTCTCCAGCGCCTCGCGCGTGCTCACCACCGATAAAGTCATGGCGCTTTTTGGAAATGCTGCCCCCGTCATTGCCCTCATGCTTTCGATGGCCGCGCGTCTCGTTCCCCAATTCGTGCAGCGCGGCACCGAGATCGAAACGGTGCAACGTGCGTGCTCGGGGGTCCGCCCGCGGGGCGTGCGGGAGCGAACTGCTTCGCGCATCAGGCTCTCCTCTGTGCTCATGGGATGGAGCATGGAGGATTCGCTTGAGACGGCCGATGCCATGCGGGCCCGAGGCTGGGGATCGTCGCGCAGGAGAACCGTCTATGGCCGCTACCGCTTCCGCGCTGCGGACGGCATCGCGTTGGCAGTGGTGGCCGTCCTCGTCGCAGTGAGCGCATTTCTCGTGGGAATAGCCTGCTCGCAGTTCACGTTTTATCCCAAACTGAGCACGCTTGCGGTATGGTGGGGCTATGCACCCTATGCGGCCCTCCTGTTGGTGCCGCTGGGCTTGCAGCTTGCAGAGGAGATCAGATGGATGCGATAGGAATCGTCGCGGGCAGGGATCAGACGCAACGCAACACTGCGCGCAAGCAGCTCGTTCCGTCGGCCATTGACGTGGTCCAGTTCTCGTTCTCCTATCCCGATGAAGGTTCCGTGTTCGAAGCGCTCGACTGGCAGGTGCCCCAAGGGGCCTTCATGCTGCTCGTCGGCGCCACGGGAAGCGGAAAGACCACGCTTCTCCGCAATCTCAAACCCGAGATCGCACCTGTGGGTGATCGACAGGGAGCTGTCCAGGTGCTGGGGAAGCCCGTCGACGATTGGGGCGAGCCTGCATCGGCTGCGGGCATCGGATACGTGGCGCAGAGTCCCGAGAACCAGATCGTGTGCGACACCGTCTGGCATGAATTGGCATTCGGGCTGGAGAACCTTGGGACGCCGCCCGATGCCATGCGCCGCCGCGTGGCGGAGGTGGCGCATTTCTTCGGCATCGAGCCCTGGATACGCGCATCGACCGCTGAGCTCTCGGGTGGCCAGAAGCAGATGGTGAACTTGGCTGCAGTCCTGGTCATGCAGCCTCAGGTGCTGCTCCTTGATGAGCCGACTGCGCAACTGGATCCGGTGGGCGAGAAAAACTTTCTCCATGCCCTGTTTCGCATCAACCGGGAGCTGGACATCACGGTGGTGGTAGCCACGCACGCCCCTGAATCCATGGTCGACTACGCGACCGGATGCTGCGAGATCAATGCGAACGGAATGAAGGAGGTTTCTCTCGACCGTTTTGGACCTGATGACGTGGAGAATTGGGCGAGCCTGCGCACGTCGGCATGCCCGCCGCCTCGCTCGAGGGCGGCGGTCGCTCCCGACCCTGCCTCCACCCCTTCCCGTGGCAATGCTGCCGATTCCGCGGTTGAAGTGCATGCGGCGTTCTTCCGGTATGCGAAAGACGCCGAGTGGGTGCTGCGAGGGTGTGACCTTTCCGTGCGCGCCGGCAGCCTGCACGCCGTCGTCGGCGGCAACGGCAGCGGTAAATCGACGCTGCTGCGCCTAGCCGCCTGTGTGCTCAAGCCAGAGCGTGGTCGCGTGCGCAACGCGTTTGCGCGAACTCAGGCGCTCCTGCCGCAGGATCCCAAGGCGCTGTTCGTGTGTGACACGGTTTGGGAGGAGGCGGTTGAATGGCAGGCGCGTTGTGGCTACGACGACGAGACGGTGTGGAGGGCATTGCGCGAATTCGGCCTTGATGGGCTGCCGGATCGTCATCCCTACGACCTATCCGGGGGACAGCAGCAGAAGCTCGCGCTCGTCAAGATTCTGCTCACGAAGCCCGATCTGCTCCTGCTCGATGAGCCGACAAAGGGTCTGGACGCTCCTTCGAAGTACGATGTTGCCAAGAAACTGCTCGCCCTTGCCCATGAGGGAAAGACCATCCTGTTGTCCACGCATGACCTTGCCTTCGCCTCGCAGGTCGCCGACACGGTGACCATGCTGTTCGACGGCGAAGCCACCTGCACCGAGCCGACCGATGCCTTCTTTGGAGGCAACCTGTTCTATCGTCCGCCCTTCGACGGCTTCCTGCGATTCCTCTCATTGAGGAGGGCTCTCGACGCTTCCGATTCCGAGGATTTTCGGCCGTCGGGAGACGTCCGTCCCTCAGGCGGCTCCCAAACTCCGGGCGACTCCTCGGATTCGGCAGATCATCGGATCTCGTCAAATCCCCGAACAGCCAACGCCGCTGCTCGAGACGGCGGAGAGTCCGAGGAGGGGGTGTCATGCTAGCCACGGTGCTGAGAAAGCTCGAAGTGCCCTTTCTCGTGGCGGTGCCCCTGGTGTTGGGACTGTGCGCGTATCTCCAATTCGACCAGACGGCTTTGCTTACCCTGGTCGTCGCCGTGGCGGCGATCGGCGTGTTCTTTGCCAGCTACGAGGCGTCTCGCCCATCATTGCGACAGATCATGCCCACGGTGGTGATGGGCGCCCTTGCGGCCGCGGGCCGCATCCTGTTCGCTCCCATTCCCGACTTCAAGCCGGTTTCGGCCATCTGCATTGTCGCCGGGGTCGTGTTTGGACGACGGAGCGGCTTCATGGTCGGTGCCCTGGCGGCGCTCGTGTCCAACTTCTTTTTTGGCCAGGGTCCCTGGACTCCTTGGCAGATGTATGCGTGGGGACTGGTCGGCTACCTGGCGGGCGTGCTTGCGGATCAAGGCGCCTTCGATCGCAAGCCCGTCATCTACGTGTATGGGTTTTTGTCGGCCTTGCTTTACGGCTTTCTGCTCAATTCTTGGTATCTTGTCGGATTCGTCCACCCCATCACCTGGCCGTCTGCTGTTGTCACCTATGCTGCAGGCTTTCCGCTCGATTGCATCCATGGGGTCGCAACGGTGGTGTTTCTGCTGTTCATCTTCATTCCCTGGCGCAGGAAGCTCGAGCGCATCAGGGCAAAGTACGGCCTTGCTTCCGACGAGTCGCGTTTCTGATTTGGCGAGCGATGGGCTTCTGGCGCGCGATGGGTTCCTGCCGCGCGACACCGGGCCCTGTCGGATCGGCAAAAGTCGGGAGTTATGGGCAGTTCTCTTAGGAGAGAAAACTTTTCGTGTATCGCGAACTGGGGTTTTCGGTGGCTCTGTGGATCGGCTTCTGAAAAATCTACACATAGCACCCGACTTTTGCCGATCCGACAGGATTTTCTTCTCCTGCCCGACCCGACCCGACCCGACC
>JAEZDJ010000020.1 GCA_023429565.1 Actinomycetes bacterium | reverse complement strand
GGCGAAAGGAGGGATATGTACGTTGTGGAGCCACACCTCCCCGCCGCGGACAAGCGCGAAGCAATCCGTCAGCTGGCAGTTGTTCTCTCGCAAGGACCGGACCTCGGTGCCCGTGAGCTCGATGCCGGCTTCATAGCGTTCCATGACCTCATATTCATGGAACGCCTTGCGGTTCTTGGCGATGATTTTTTCTTCGTGCCTCATGGCAGTCCTTATTCCACCGTCTCCGCGTTCGCGCCTTCGACGTCGCCGGCTCGCTCCCCGTCCGTCGAATCCTCGAGAGGGCAATCTCCCATGCCAGGAACGAAGCAGGCATCCTCATTGAGGTCAAGGGCAAAGCGCGTGATGAGCTTCACGGTGTCCTCAAGATCAGAAAGACAGATGACCTCGGTCGGAGTGTGCATATAGCGCAAGGGAACGGACACGAGACCCGTGGGAATACCACCCCGCGTGACCTGGATGGCACGAGCGTCGGTGCCGGTGACGCCTGGCTCCGCCTCAATCTGGTAAGGGATGCCCTCCGCCTCGGCCGCGGCGACAAGCCGGTTGAAAACGGCCGGGTTGATGTTCGGTCCACGCGCGATGACCGGACCTTGGCCACACACGATCTTCCCGTGTTTCGTCTTCTCGATACCCGGGTAATCCGTCGCATGGGTCACGTCGAACGCGAGAGCCACATCGGGGTCAACACCATAGGCGCTGGTCGTAGCGCCGCGTACGCCAATCTCCTCCTGCACGGTGCCCGCAGCAACAAAGTCGCCCAAGGCACGCCCTTCCTGTGCCAGGCGCTCGAGCACGCGCACGGCTACGTACACCCCGGCCTTGTCATCGAAAGCGCGAGAGACGGCCATGCCGTCGCCAAAGCGCTCAAAACCGACGCCGAACGTGAGGGTGTCGCCTATGCGCACGAGCTTCTTCACCCGCTTGGCGGGAAGACCCAGATCTATGACCAGCTGATCGATGGGCGTGACCTTCTTGCGCTCATCCGACTCAATCAGATGGATGGGCTTGCGTCCCACAACGCCGCGCACGTCGCCTTCGGACGTGTGCACGTCCACGCGGAGACCGGGAAGGATGGCAGCATCGACGCCGCCGACGGCCGAGACGCTCAGAAACCCTTCGTCGCTGATATAGGTGACCATGAGGCCAATCTCGTCCATATGGGCCGAAAGCATGAGGGAAGGACCCGAGCCCCTGCCCTTGAGCAGCGCATGGACGGATCCCATGACGTCGGTCTCGATTTCATCGGCAACACCGGACAGGCGCATCCGCACAAGATCTGCCACAGCCTCTTCGGTGCCGGTGGCAGAAGGTGTCTCAAGCATGCTTTTGAGAAATTTCACATTCTTTTTCTTCATAGTGCTCCCCCGCTCATTCGTCGTGAGGTGACGCGTCCGCACTGCGGACGCCTTCTTTGTTCCGCCACATTATACCCGTTATGCAGAGAAGCGCTCATGCCGCCCCGACAACGAGGCGCAGCGTGCGGCGAAGAAGGGAGCCAGACAGGCAGTTGGGCCATTTCGACCGAGAAGGGTTACCACCACTCCTTCTTCTTGGCGCGTTTGCGCTGAGGCTTCGGTGCACGAAAATCCAATTCAAGCTGTTCGTCGCAAGACGCAGCAACAGCCTTCTTGCGCTCGACGCGCTCGATGTTCCACGGAAGGGCATCCTGACCATACAGCTCAAGCATCTTCAGGCGAGCGTCGCGAAGATTGGCCTTCGTTCCCGCACGCGCAGAGCTCTCGAACTCGAACAGCCCCATGCCACGCACATCTGCCGCCACAGGCGACTGATAGTGGGCGATGTAGACCTGCATGTTCGGCTTCCTCCTTCGTGTGAATCTTTGCTCAACGGATCATACCGCATTCCCCGAGCCCACGCCTTATCACACGAATCGGCAGACAGGGACTTCGCGGAAACGCCACGATGACGCAACGGCCACGCAACCGTTTCTGAGCGAAGAATCGTTCATTCTACTATAATGAAGAAGATTGAACGCGCAGAAGGTGGCTCGCATGGAAAATCGTCTCATCATTGTCTCCAACCGTCTCCCCTACCATATAGAACTCGGCGATGACCAAACAATGAACTTCACCCGCAGTGTGGGAGGGCTGGTGGCCGGCCTGTCCCCGCTGCACGACCACCCAGGCAATCTGTGGGTGGGCTGGGCGGACCCGCCCATTGGCCTCGATGAGGAGGCGCAGGGGAAACTGTGCGAAGAGCTGACAAACCGGAGATGCGTCCCGGTGTTTTTGAGCGAGGAGGAAGCGGAGGGATACTACGAAGGATTCTCCAATTCCACCGTCTGGCCGCTGTTTCACGGGTTTTCCCAGTTTGCATGCTTCGAAGAAAACACCTGGGAAGCGTACGAGAGCGTCAATAAGCGGTTCCGCGACGCCGTCCTGGATGTCGCCATGCCCGGGGATATCATCTGGGTGCAGGACTATCATCTCATGTTGCTGCCCTCGCTGCTGCGCGCCGCTCTGCCCGATGCCTCAATCGGCTTTTTCCTCCACATACCCTTTCCGGGATACGAGTCGTTCCGCATGCTGCCTTGGAGGTCGGAAATCATCCACGGAATCATGGGGGCAGACCTCATCGGCTTCCATACCTATGACTACGTCAGGCATTTTCTGTCGAGTTGTCGGAGAATCGCCGGCTTGGAGAACCGTACGGGAACCATCCTTGACGAGGACCGCATCACGCAAGTCGATGCCTTTCCCATGGGAATCGATTACGAGAAGTATCGCCAAACTGCCGCCAAGCTCAATGCACGGCGAAAGACCGGCTGGTTCGCCAATGAGAAGGGCCAGGAACACCGGAAGGTCATGTTGTCGGTGGAGCGTCTGGACTACTCGAAGGGCATCCCAAACCGTCTCCAAGCATTTGACGCATTCCTCGACCGCCACCCTGATTGGAAAGGACGCGTCGTCCTGGTTCTGGTCACGGTTCCCTCTCGAGAAAATGTCGAGTCTTACCAAGAGCTCAAGCAGCAGATCGACGGCTTGGTGGGCCTCATCAACGGCAAATACGCCACCATTGGCTGGGCCCCCATCGACTACTATTATCGATCGCTTCCCTTCGAGCAATTGGTGAGCATGTATGCGGCAAGCGACGTCATGCTGGTGACCCCTTTGCGCGACGGAATGAATTTGGTATGCAAGGAATACCTTGCTTGCCACGATGGGCGCGGAGGCGTGTTGGTGCTGTCCGAAATGGCTGGCGCCGCCTACGAGCTGCATGAGGCTCTGTGCGTGAACCCATTTGACGAGGAAGGCATGGTTTCTGCAATTGAGCGCGCTTTGACCATGCCCGAAGACGAGCAGCGCAGACGTAACGGCCCCATGCAAAAGCGCCTCGCACGCTACACTTCGGAGAAATGGTCCCACGAGTTCCTGGACGCGCTCGCCGAGGTGAAGCGTCGCCAGGATGGAATGAGCGCCCACCTGCTGGGGCCGACGTCGGCAGGGCGCCTTATCGATGCTTATCGCGCCGGACGACATCGCGTGCTGCTCTTCGACTACGACGGGACGCTCATGCCCTTCTCCGGCGACCCCGCCCTGGTCGCTCCCGACGAACAGCTGATCAATCTGCTGAACCGGCTGGGGTCGCACACCGACAACGAGGTGGTTGTCGTGTCGGGACGCGACCGTGCGACGCTCTCCGCCTGGCTCGGCGACCTGCCCATAGACCTGGTGGCCGAACACGGCGTATGGTTTTGCGATAAGAAGGATCGCACTTGGACCCTGCAGGAGCTGATGAGCGACGAATGGAAAGACCACGTGCGACCTCTCTTGGATGATTTCGTCGATCGAACGCCAGGAGCGTTGCTGGAAGAGAAGGACTATTCCCTTGCCTGGCACTATCGCATGTGCAGCCAGGAGCTTGCCGAACGGCGGGTCATCGAGATCAAGAACGCGCTCGCCGATGGTTTGGGCAATGCGGGACTCTCCATTCTCGACGGCAACAAGGTCATCGAGGTCAAGCCACGCAACATCGACAAGGGGCACGCCGCCCATCGCTGGTTCCGCAACCCCGATAATGACTTTCTCCTCGCAGCAGGAGATGACCGCACGGATGAGGACGTGTTTGAGGCCGCCCCCGACACCGCGTGGACCATCAAGATAGGATCGGGTCCGACGGCGGCAAGGTACGCCCTCAAGAACACAGCCGAAATGCGCGATCTGTTGGAAGCGCTTGCCCGGGCATAGGTGCAGTGCCATCCGTCACGCAAACCTTGACCGACAGCTAACCGTTTCATGGTGGAATATGGGCTTTCGTCTCGATCCTCGACAACGCATCCCAGGCGACGGATAATGTTGGCACCATTCCACACACCGCGACCACGGCGAAAGCCAAGCGAAGGAGCACCGCATGATCAACAACTTCTGCAAGAAACCACTCTGGGAATGCTCGCAGACGCTCGTTGCGGTGGCACAAGGCCAGAAACCGGCTGATACCGTGATCAAGAACGCACATCTCGTCAATGTCTGCACAGCTGAAATACAGGAAAACATAGACATAGCCATCGCCGAAGGCCGCATTGCCTACCTTGGCGAAGCCGATCATTGCATCGGCGAAGACACCCATGTCATTGAAGCGGAAGGGTGCTATGTCACCCCCGGTTTCCTCGATGGCCACATCCATGTGGAATCATCGATGATGGGCGTAGGTGAATACGCCCGGGCCGTCGTTCCCCATGGAACCACGGGCATCTACATGGACCCTCATGAAATCTGCAACGTCCTCGGCCTCGAGGGCGTGAAGGTGATGGGTGAAGATGCCCAACGCACACCGCTCAAAACCATGATCACCACACCTTCCTGCGTGCCGGCAGTGCCCGGCTTCGAGGACACGGGATCGTTCATAGGACCCGATGACATTGCCGAAACCATGGAGTGGCCGAACGTGGTGGGTCTGGGAGAAATGATGAACTTTCCCGGCATCTTGGCTGGCACCGAGCACACCCATCGCGAAGTGGGAGAAACCCTACGGGCCGGCAAAATCGTGACCGGCCACTATTCCATGCCCGAAACAGATCGAGGACTGAACGCCTACGTTTCCACCGGCATACGCTGTTGCCACGAGTCAACCCGCGTGGAAGACGTCTTGGCAAAAATGCGCCTCGGCATGTATGCGCAGCTGCGGTACGGATCCGCATGGAAGGACCTGCCGGTGTTGGCAGAGGCGATCGTCGCGAACGACATAGACACGCGTTATGCGATGCTGGTGTCAGACGACACGCATCCCCATACGCTCGTCGCAGACGGCCACATCGATCATATTGTGCGCACGGCAGTTGAGCTCGGCATCGACCCGATCACGGCCATCCAGATGGTCACCATAAACTGTGCCCAATGCTTCCAGATGGACCACGACCTCGGGTCCATCGCCCCCGGAAAGTGCGCCGACATCGTGTTCCTGAACAACTTGGAGGACCTGCGCGTCACCCGCGTTCTCATTGACGGAGAAGTTGTCGCCGAAAACGGCAAGGCCACCTTCGAATTGGAGCCGTTTTCCTTCCCGGACTGGGTCACCCACTCCATGCATCTCGGCTTCGACATCGTCCCCGAGTCGTTTGCCGTCTCGGCGCCCGAAGGCGCCAACGGCCCCACAGCCCGTATCCGCGCCATCGAGGTGGTCCCCGGCAAGGTGGGAACAAAGGAGACGCATGTCGATCTGCCCATCGAAGGCGGGAAGCTCGAGTCCGACATCGGCCAAGACGTGCTGAAGACGTTTGTGTTCGAGCGCCACCACGAAACGGGAAAGTTCGGCTATGGGTTCGTGAAAGGATTCGGCATCAAGCATGGCGCAATGGCGTCCACCGTGGCGCACGACGCGCACAATCTCCTGGTTGTCGGAACGAACGACGAGGACATGGCGCTGGCCGCAAACGCCCTTGCGAACTGTGGCGGAGGCATGGCCGTTGCCGCCGACGGAAACCTGCTGGGATTGGTCGAGCTGCCCGTCGCGGGGCTGATGAACACGCTGGATGCCGAGGAGATGAGCACAAAGGTGCATGCCCTTGAACGCACGTGGGCCGAAATCGGCTGCACCATGCCCTCCCCGTTCATGACCATGGCGCTGATCCCCCTGGCTTGCCTGCCCGAACTGCGCCTGACGAACCGCGGGCTCGTGGACTGCACGACGTTCAATTTCACGACGCTGGCGGTTTAGCGCTCAAGCGGAGACGGCTGGCGATCCGATTCAAAGGGCCTTGTCGGGCGAAATCAACTCGCGCCCGACAAGGCAATTGCGAAGGAGAGGCGATGCGGATACAGACGAGGCGGGTCTATGATCCGCCTGAGGATTCCGACGGATACCGAGTTCTCGTTGACAGGCTGTGGCCACGAGGGATGAGGAAAGAATCCCTCTCCTACGATCTCTGGGCTCAGTTCCTTGCGCCGTCGACCGAAGCGCGCAAGGAGTTTGGACATAAGGCAGAGAATTTCCCGGCCTTCAAGGTGCGCTATCTGGCCGAGCTCGACGCCAATCCCGAAGCCGCCCGCTTCGTCCAGGCGATGCTCCGCATGAACCCCCCGGCAATCACCCTTCTCTATGCGGCGAAAGACCCGCACGTCAACCATGTGGTCGTGCTCGCGGAATGGTTGCAGCAATGGCTTCCGTGATCACCGGAGTCATCACCCATGGCCTCGCCGTGACGGGCAAGCATCTGTTCGGCATCGCTCGGGCACGGCTGATCAAGTCCGATTTCTCGAACACGTCCACCCTGGTTTCCTATTATCTTCTGCTTGCGCTGTTCCCCCTCGTAATCCTGCTGGGAAATCTCCTCCCCTATGTGGCGGTCAGCGCCACGACCGTGCTCAACTACCTGCGCTATGCCTTTCCGGATCCAGTCTGGAGCATGGTGGGACCAACCATAGAGAAGCTTCTGACGACTCCCAATCCGGGGCTGTTCCTCGCGAGCCTCACCGCTTTCATAGGAGCGGCTGCAAAAGCCGTGCAGCAGCTCTACAACGGATTGATCAAAACCTACGGCATCACGAAGCATCGGGGGTTCTGGGCCAGCAAGGTCATCACCATACTGTCCATCCTCGCAATCCTGGCATCTCTTTTGGCCTTCGTGTTGCTGTTCGTCTTCGGCGAAATGCTCATGAGCGCGGTCTCTTCAGCGGCGCCGTGGTTGTCCCCTGTGACCACGGCCCTCTGGGACGCCCGTGGGTTTATCGCCATCCTGTTCCTTTTCGCCCTCCTCTGCATTCTGTACCTGGTACTTCCCCATGGCACCCTCAAGATAAGGGAGGTATGGCCGGGAGCAGCGTGCGCGACGATAGGTCTCGTCCTCCTGTCGGACGGCTTTGCGATCTATGTGCACTTCGCGGCGAACTCCCTGGCAATCTATGGAGCCATCAGCATTTTCTTCGTCCTGATGATCTGGCTCAACTTTTCCACCACCCTCCTGATGGCCGGCACCCTCGTCAACGCGACACTCCGTCAGTACCATAAGGGCACATCCTCGGACGACACGACTTCAGAGGGAAAGGAAGAAGGAGAGGCCAGCGAGGAAAAAGAAGGCGAAGAAAAAGGAAAATCGGAGGATACGAAGCACGGTCACCGCACCCGAAAGACAAGATAGGCGTTCAAAGTGCCGGTCCGGCCATCGGATGTAAAGCGGCGCACGAGAACAGCTTCCTTTGCAACTGATTCGGCAAGCGCGTCGATCTCGTCCTCCGAAAAGCTGTGACAGTATCGATACGCCCCGGGAAGGTTTTTCCACCCCAGCAGGTAGTCGCCCGCATCCAAGGCCGGAAGTCCCAGTTCTTCCGTTGCTCGCACATGGGTTGCATAGGCCTTTTTCGCCAAATTCGGATCACGCATGAATTGCCAGAGAGAGACGATGGCATACCCACCCGAGCGAGTTTGCCGCACCAGATGAGACAAGATGTCCTCACGGTGCTGAGCCCCGGGCACATGGTGCAAGAACCCAAATGAGACCGACAGGTCACACGGAGGAATTTCCCTCAACCCGTCGGACAGCGTGCCGTCAAGCAAAGCGGAGATCACGTCGAGACGCCGGTAGTGTACCGAAGAAGTGGCAGGGAGCAGCTCGTCGCAATTGTCAACGGCATGGAAAGCCGCTTTCGCACCAGGAAAAGCATGTCCAAAAAAACCTTCGAATCTCAGGTTGCCGCACGCCAGATCAAGCACCGAGACGGCATCTCGGCCATCGAGAGACACCCCGTCAACGGCCTCAAGGCACGTCGACCATCCCAACCAGGGAGCGGTACGCGTGGCGGAAAAGGAACGGGCGTTGGCCCGATAGAACGCGCTGTTGATCGCGCAGAGTATTTTGGCTGTCTGAGTGTTCATGCGGCATCAAGGCCATTCTATCCTATAGAATAGGCCTATTGTGGAAACGCTTCTTATGGACATACTCGCCGCAGTCAAAGCGGAAGGCCGGCTGGATGACAAGGCCCTCTCGAAGATCATCCACCAGCATGACAAGGGCCTTGCCGCAGGCAGCCGACCTTTTTCGAAGAAGAGAATCCTTCCCTATTATCTCAAGGTCAAGGAATCCGATCCTGATCTCTGGAACACGTGGAACATAGATCCCGATCTTGAGAAGAAGCTGCTTGAAACCTTGCGCATGAAACCCCGCCGAACCGCTTCAGGCGTCGCGACCATCACGGTGCTGACGAAGCCCTGGCCTTGTTCAAGCGCGTGTGTCTACTGCCCCAATGACGTGAGGATGCCCAAAAGCTACCTGAGCGACGAGCCTGCGTGCCAACGGGCGGAACGCAATTATTTCGATCCCTACCTCCAAGTGGTGTCGCGCTTGCGGGCATTGACGCACATGGGTCATCCCACCGACAAGATCGAGCTGATCATTCTCGGCGGCACCTGGAGCGACTATCCCTCTTCGTATCAGACATGGTTTGTCTGCGAATTGTTCAGGGCGCTCAACGATGGCGAGGAAGCGGAGCGCAACGCGCGAGAAAGAAGGACGTCCTACCGACTTCACGGCCTCAGCTCTCAAGCTGAAGACCTGGCGAAGCTCACGGACGCGCACCAAGCCGCCATCGATGCCGGCCATCTCACCTACAATCGCGCCGTTGAGGTTCTCTATGGGAACGCAAGCCCCTGGAGAGACGTCGCCGAATGGCAGACCTCCGACTTTGACATGCTGGCGAGTCAGCAGCATGTCAACGAGGGCACACAGCATCGGGTCGTCGGACTGGTCGTGGAAACGCGGCCCGACGCCATCACGGCAGAAACCCTCATGCTCCTGCGGCGCCTTGGCTGCACCAAGGTGCAAATGGGCATCCAAAGCCTGGATCCCAGCATCCTAAAGACGAGCAATCGCCGCATTGACGTGGGGCAGATCAGCAACGCCTTCGATCTTGCACGGGTGTTCGGATTCAAGATGCACGTGCATGCGATGGTCAACCTCCCCGGATCCACTCCCGCAAGCGACAAGCAGGATTACGAGCAGCTTGTATCAGATCCTCGGTTTCTCCCCGATGAGGTGAAACTCTATCCCTGCGTGTTGGTTTCCGGCACTGCGCTCGGCCAGCTTCACGCCGATGGGCGCTGGAGGCCTTACCGCGAAGATGAGTTGGTCGACGTGCTGACAACCGACCTCACGGTCACTCCTCCCTATATGAGGATATCCCGTATGATCAGGGACATATCCGCCCACGACATCGTCGCGGGAAACAGGAAGACCAACCTGCGCCAGCTGGTGGAACGGCAGGTGAAAGACGAGGGCGAGCCCGTCTCCGAAATTCGCTATCGAGAGATCAGCACAGGCGACGTCGACGTCGACAGCCTCTCGCTCAGCGTGCTTTCTTACGAGACGACCGTGTCCGACGAGCGTTTCCTGCAATGGGTGACAGAAGAAGACAGGATTGCCGGATTCCTGCGACTCTCCCTTCCGAAAGAGGACTATCTCCTCCGAAATAAGGCAAGCCTGCCCGTTGGCCTACAAGAGGCGATGATCAGGGAAGTGCATATATACGGCAGAACTTCTGAGCTGCACGAAAGCGGCGCCGGCGCACAGCACCTCGGCCTCGGCAGGAAACTGGTGGAAAAGGCGTGCGACCTGGCACGAGGGCGAGGCTACCGACGGATCAACGTCATCAGCTCCGTGGGAACGCGCGGATACTACCGCAAGCTTGGATTCGAGGACAACGGCTTGTATCAGCGCAGGGACCTCTGACATGATCGCCTGCGCCAAGGGTGATCGCATCGAGAAAGGGTAGAAACGCCATGCGCAGCAGCGAACTGGCAAAACAAGCGGGCGTGACGCCAAGGACCCTCCGGCACTACCGCGACGTGGGCCTCCTTCCCGATCCCTCTCGTCAAGAGAATGGATATTGCGACTATAAGACGAGCCATCTACTGCGCCTTCTGCGCATAAAGAACCTGAGATCGCTAGGGTTTTCCCTCGAGAGGATTTCGATTATCCTCGACGAGCTTGACGATCCCTCCACCATGAGCGCACCAAGCTATCTCGACGAGCTCGACCATAGTCTGGAGCTTCAAATAGAACAGCTTGAACGACAGCGACAGACCATCACGGCGCTCAAGCAGAAGCAGATCGGTGCCGACATTCCGATAGACTATGCCGATCTCATGGTGCAGTCGCTTGTACAGAACTACCCAAAGCCTTTGTACGGAAAAGAGCGGGACGCCCTGCTCATGGTTGACAACTTGCTTGATCAGACCGATAAAAAAAGCCTTCTCTCCTTCTATCACAAGCTATCAGACCAAGACCTCATGGAACACTATCACAACCTCGCCGTTCGCTGCCACGAACTCGACGATGACACTCCCAAAGGAGACCGCGACACCATAGCTTCCGATTTGGTAGCACTCTTCAGCATGCTGGATGTTGGCACGCAAGAGTCCGAAGCGGATGCGTCACCGGGCGAGGCAGAAGCCCTCCTTGCCCAATATCAGGAAGAAGAGCTCAACGCCGCCCAGAAGGACCTGGTACGACGCGTCACGGAGGAGCTTCTGCATTCCAACGCACATGCAAGAACATAGCTTCTTGGCCTTTTTCTGCCGCAGGCTCTTGACCCGGACGTAAGGTCCGGGTTTTTACTCTGTCCAGGCAATCAAAAGAAAGAGGAATGTTATGTCTGGACAGAACGTCCGAACCCGCTTCATGCTATCGAAAACCCTCTCGTTGCTGGGAAATTCCATAGCGAGCATCGTGTTCCCCCTGATTCTCCTCGCAACCACGGGCGACGCCTTGGCTGCTGGAACGCTTGCGCTGATCTGCGCAGTCCCTCAGGTATTGGCGGGAATCGCAGGAGGAGCAGTGCTCGATAGGTTCAATCGCAAGAAAATCTCGATCCTGTCCGACCTGATTTCTGCAATATCGGTTGCCCTCCTGCCGCTGATCGACTTGACGATAGGACTGAATTTTGGGTGGTTTGCCCTCCTCGGAGTTCTGGGGGCTATCGGGGACGTGCCGGGAATGACCGCACGCGACACCCTTCTGCCAGCAGTTGTCAAACACGACGATGCTGACTTGCAAAGCTTCATGGGAGCATCGCAGGCAATCGACTCCTTGGTAGTCATCGTCGGGCCCGCGATGGCATCCTTGCTGATCGCCTTTCTTGGCGGGACATCCGCCCTGTGGATAACGGCCTCGCTTTCTCTCCTTGCTGCGCTGGTCACCGCCACCCTTCCCTCATGCATCGGAAAAATCACCGAAACGAGCACAGCCGACAGCGCCGCCAAAAAGCCATCTGCGCCCGCAAAGACAATGCTCCGCTCCTTCCAAGAAGGCACTGCGATTCTTTTCGAAGACGGCACTGTCAGAACCGCAGTCATGCTCTCACTCGGAACCGTGATGGTTCTCGGGAGCTACCAGGGGCTTATCCTGCCCGTCCACTTCACCATGCTGCAACAGCCCGAATTTCTCGGGTATACGCTGAGTGCCCTTTCCTTCGGCATGCTTGCCGGCTCCTTGGCATATGCAGCCCTTGCCCGTCGTTTGAGGAAGGAAACCTGGTACGCCCTATCCCTTATTGGGATGGCCTGCGGAATCATCGTCCTCGGTCTGCTCCCTTCCTATGTTTTCCTGCTCCTTGGGGCAATTGTGCTCGGTGCGTTTTCCGGACCGATTTCAGCCCTCCTCGGTTTCCTCGTCATCGACCGGGTCCCCGAAGAGAAACGCGGCACCGTGCTGGGGACGCAAAACTCCCTCATGCTCGTCGCCGCCCCCCTTGCAATATTCTGCAGCTCCGTACTCGTATCTTCGGTGGGAACGAACGCCGCGTCGTTGGCCCTTGTTGGACTGTGGCTGCTCATCACGGCCTGGGCACTCAGAAGGAGGCAAAGGAGCTTCGTGGAGGAGGTCCAGACCGGAAATACTGCACTCTGACATGGTCGGGAAGAAGGTCTTGCCTTCTCCCCGGCCCGCGGATGGCCTTGCCATAGCAGTGCCTCGCCAAGGTCATATCCGAGCCAGCGGGGCTTTTGCGGCCCAGCCAAACAGCACGCCACTTTCGCGCAATTGATCGAAGCGGGAGGATAGACCGGCGACCTCGAAACCTTTCATTGACGATGACGGCAACGTGCAAGGACCCCCCCCCTCGGCCAACGCGCACGGCTAGGATCCGAGAAAGCCCTTCTGCACATCGGGCCACAAGGCAGATCAAGTCGGATTGGCAAAAGTCAGAGGATATGGGTAGCTCTGTGGCAAACCAAGCCCTGAGGTCAATCAAAAATCCCAGATGAAAGGCATTACAAGAATGACCCACCCCGAAAGAATTGCCCATAGGGCGGTTCAGCTGCCAATCCGACCCACCGTAGCCGAGGCCAGCCCGATTAGGATCACAGCTAATATCCCGGGGAAACAACGACACCGCCATTCTCAACCGGAAAGCATCCGCGCTTCCCGGCGAATCCTATGAGCGCGCTACAGTGCTGGAGCCGGTGGCAGATTGTGCTGCGGAACCCGTAGAGGTTCCCGACGAGGTCCCCCCGGAGGTCCCGTCAGAAGTTCCAGAAGACCCTCCGGAACCACCGGTTTCCGTCTGGCCTGATTCAGGAGTTGTCGCGTTAGAGCCCGAGGAACCCGTTTCTTCCTGGCCAGATCCCGATGAGGAGCCGTTGCTCGTTCCCGTTCCGCCACCGGTGCCTTCCTGCGACGACGAAGAGGACGAATCCTGAGCCGCCGCGGAATCCTTCGAAGTGGACGATGCATCGCTCGACGAAGCACTTGAGGAGCCTTGCGAAGAGCTTTCGTCAGAAGAAGGAGTGGAAGTTGAGGGCGCTGAACTGCTGGCAGAACCCGACCCGCTCGACGAAGACGCGTCTGCGGACTGGCTCTGGGTATCGACGGGCACAAACGACACTGCCTTCCCGCCAATCCCCTGTCCCGTGGTCGCCAAGCTGATGACAGCAGCAGATATGGCGACAGCCACGAGGGCAGAAGCCATGGCTATAGCAACGACGCGGCGCTGGACCACAGTTCGACGCTTGCGTGCGGCACGGCGAAGCATCACCTTGTCGCCCACATTCGCGTTCACGTCTCCGATGCGCGGAGTACGCGAGCAAAGCGGAGAGGCCGACAGGCTTGATGCAGATGCGTTGAGAGTGCGCGTTGCCGCAAGGTCGCCTTGCGGCAAGGCAACCGTCTCCCGACTCTGCACGTCGGACGACGCGTCTGCCAAAACAGCCGTGACATTGTCCGAGCATTCGCTTCCCGGACGCAGGTCTTGCAGCTTTTCCGCCGAGACAGAAAGGAATTTCTTGTAAAGTTGTGAGGTAACCGTGGCCACCACCGAACCAACGGCGACCCCAATCACCGATCCGGCAATGCCTATCTGAGAAGCCAGCAGCATGGAAGTGACGGCTGCAAGAGCACCTGCCGCCACCTGAGCGACTGACAAATCGTCGAATAACCTGCCTGTCTTTTTTCTGATGTTGTTTTCAGCCTGTGTCATATTCATCCCTGTTGCTCTAAGTGTCTTCTGGGCATCTTTTTCCCTTCGAACATACAACAGACAGACAAGAAAAGCCACCCTCTGCACAAAGGTCTCAGAGTGGACACAAGGCGTTCGCAATTGCTCCGCAATTTGCTGGCCGAAAGGCGTTCAACCAGCAAATTGCGACAGGTTTTTCCCTATGCTTCCCCGTCTATCTTGACGAACAAATTGCACTTGCAGATTCCCTCTCCCACAAATTCGTCACAGGGGCAGAGCGTGGTGTCGTCCACGTTCACGCGACAGGGGCAGTGACCGTCTTTCTTAAAGATGCCCTTGATGATGCCCGCCACGTAATCGGCGTCCTGATTGAGTCTGTAACCCTTCATGGCATATGCCTCCCGTCTGTATCGGATGAGACCATCCGCTTTGTCCACCAAAAACCAGTCTTCACCTTCCGAATGAAGCGACATCCGCAAAGCCCCTTGCCCGGCATGCCGCCTTCGATCCGCCCCGGTGAAACCGTGTCTATACTATCAAATGAAGACAGGCTGTGGCCACTTCTTTTGCGATGGATGCCATACGGTTGATGGGCGAGCAGCATGGCCTAACGGCAGGATGTCACTGCTGCAGATCCTCGACGCACTTCATGATATCCTTGCGCGACGTTTTCCCGAGGCGAACAAGAGCCTATGCCGAAGCATTCAGCCGAGCCGCCGCAACGAGCCCACATGAAAGACCGCAAGCTCCCGGCTTTCACCGAAACGGATACACGGACTGGCCGCATCCCCGATGTTCCCATCATGCACCTCCAAGGATACGCGCACGTGAATGGCTTCCTCTACGCGCTTCCTTCGTCAATGAAGCGAACGATCGCGCGCGCCGTCTCCTCCCACTGTTCAGGGGCGGAGATGGCTGCAGTTCCGTCCCCCGCCTGCGCCCCGTAGTTGCCAAACTGCCCATGATTGGCGCCCTGGATGACCACCTCGGTGAACGAAGGCGGCCACTTCGAGGCAGCCGCCTCATAGCTCTCGAGGTTCAGCACGCGGTCTTCGCTCCCATACAGAGAAAGCGCCCGCAGATCGGTGCCCGAGAGGTCGTCTGAGGGATACGAAGCGAGAAAAATCACCCCGTCGACGCGGTCCATGTGCTTGGCCGCCCAGTTCGAGGCCACCACGCCTCCGAGAGAATGGCCTCCGATGAACCAATGCTCGATGCTGGGGTACGCCGCCATCACGCGCGCTGCGGCGTCGGTGTCAAAGAATGCAAAATTGAATGGCATTTGCACGGCAACGCTGAATATGCCCTGATCTGCAATGTCGGCCATGAGCGGCGCATAAGCCGCACTTTCGACTTTCGCGCCAGGATAGAAGATGAAACCCGTCTTCGACGACTCCTCTCCGAATGCGATGAACGAAGACTCCTGCAACACCGGGACGGCTTCGCTCGATTCGATATAGGCATCGTTTCCCGAAGCAGCATGATAGTAGTCAGCGAAATACACGGCAAAACCGACGATGCAAGCCACAACCAAGGCGACCGCAACCGAGGCGATCCAACGACCGACATGCCGTTTTTTGCGCGCGCCGCCACCTTGCGTCATGCGAACCGCCTTTCCTCGTGACCGGGAACGCCACCGTGGCGCTCGGGCACCCGCCGGCGATGCAGGCGTCGAGGGGCGCACCCACAGTCTGGACGATTCGGCACACGATGGCAAGCCCGAGCCTCTACGGCTGAGGACAAGCAGCGCCGCTCACTCCCGCAGATCCTCGACGCGCTTCATGAGTTCCTCGCGCGTATGGACATCGAGCTTCTTGTAGAGATGATTCACGTGGGTCTTCACCGTGTTGAGCGAGATGAACAATTCGGCCCCGATAGAGGCCAAGCTCCGACCCCGCAAGAGATAGGACAGAACCTCCTCTTCACGCGACGAGAGGCCAAAGGCGCGTGCGGCTTCGTGCGACTGCGTTCTAATGCTGCCCACCATGTCTCCTGGCTCCGCAGGCTCAGCAGGGCCATGCTTCAAAACGCGAGAAGTCATGTCGAAATTGACCATGCGCGCCTCGGGCAACACCAGGAACCCAACAAGGAACACGGCGTAGACGATGGCAATGGTCACGATGGCGGAGAACGGGTCAAGGAACCGGCTCACGACAAGCCCGATTGCCGAACCGGCAAGGAGCCCGAGGGAGTTCGACGCATTGCCGAGCACGAACACGAGATAGGCGGGATAAGAAAACTGTTGCGCATATGACCCAAGGTAAAAGAAGAACGAGGCAAGGAACAAATAGTATCCAGCATACATGCAGGTGTTGAGCACCGTAGAAGACACGTGATCGACAAAAAGGTAAGCAAGCAGAGCGCCCGTCGCAAGAACGGCGATGAGGATTGACAAGATGGAGGTATTCCTTCTGTTGGCAAAAGCCTCCGCGACCGTCACAAATGCCAGCACAAGCAGGAGACTCGCAAACACCAGCATCCAATCCGGCGGCGCGCCTGCTGGAGGGTTCTCCGCTATCCGCATATTGAGGAAGTTCAGGGGAACCGAAAAGGCGAAGATATACAGGAGGATGCGTCGAAATGATTTCTGCTTCACCAGAACGCCCATCGTCAAGGCGGAGATCTGGCGGCTTTCCCGCGAACCATCCTCTCGACGAAGCAAAAAACCATCAGCAAGAGCGCGGTTCAAGCACAGGACCGAAACGGCAGGCAGGAAAGACACGACCGCAAGCGACACCCAACCAGGAAAAGCACTCACCAAGAGAAACAGGAAGAAGCTCACGGCCAACGCAGCCAGCGCCAAGTATTTCAGCGCCGACGTTCCCCCGAAACGAACGAAGCCTTCTCCCCAAAGAGCAATCAGTCCCGCAGTCGCAACGGCTGTCATGACCGTGCCGATGACGCGAAGAACATCGATGAGACCGTCAACGAGAAACGCCGACCCCAGGCAAACCTTGCCCGCACAAGCGAGAGCTGCCGCAAACACCATGAGCGGCCTCAAACGCCCACGAACGGCTCGCTCCCTCCCAATCAGGCCAATGACAACGAGAGTGGCAACCATGCATCCATTGCTGAGAGCGAAAATCCCATACCCCGAATCTGGGCTGGCAAATACCGGCGCGGTCACCGTCGCATGAATCCAGGCCCAGAACGACCCAATCCCCACCAGAAACAGCGCCGCTCTCGAGGCCCCCATTTCATCAAATATCTTGTCAAAACCTTGCAGCATCGCATCCCCTTCGCACAATTCACCCGTCACGGGCGATGGCTTGCGCCCAATCACCCGCCGCTCAGGATTGCCCTTCCCCATCTTCGTACGCGACCATGCGGATACAGCGTCCCTGCCTTGAGAGCATATCCGAGCTGTCAAGCGGACGCACCGTCATTGTATCGGAAGGGGACCCCATGGAACACCTAGAATGCAACCGCCGCAGCTTCCTGAAGTGCGCGGCACTGGTGGGAGGAGCAGCGGCAGCCGGAACGCTCGGACTGGCCGGATGTGCTCCCGCCGCAAGCAGCAAAGCGAAAGACGAATCCTCTGACTCTGGCACGAAAACCGTCGACGTCGTGGCGACCTACGACTGCGATCTGTGCGTTTGCGGCGCCGGCATATCGGGGCTTTCAGCCGCCGTGCAGGCACTCCAGAACGGGCTGTCCGTCGTCGTTCTGGAAAAGAGCGGAGGCACGGGAGGAGGAGGCCGCGGAACAGAAGGTGTTTTTGCCGTCGGCAGCGACATGCAGAAAGAGCGTGGCATTGACGTCCAACCCGTTGAAGTGGTGGCTCGCGAGATGAACTATCACCACAACCGCGTGGACGGCCTGCGTTGGCTTGACCTCATCCATGCATCGGGAGACAACGTGGCCTGGCTCAAGGAAAATGGCGTCCACTTCACTGGAACGGTGGACAACTACCACGGCGGCGAATTCGAGACATTCCACTGGTTTGGCGAAGATCGCGCTGCGAAGGACTATGCTCCCCCAATGACCGAGAAGGCGCGACAGCTTGGCGCGGAGATCCTCACCAACTGTCCCGCAACGCAGCTCATCGTTGAGGATGGCACCGTGCACGGCGTTTACGCACAAAAGTTCAATGGCGACCAGATCCAGGTCAATGCCCAAGCCGTCGTCTTGGCCACCGGCGGTTTTGCGAACAACAACGAATACCTTAAGAAAGGACACTTCTCCAACGTCGAGAACGTGGTCCGCTTTCTTCGAGGCTTCGACGGCGACGGCCTGCGCATGGCAACCGAAGCGGGAGGCGCCGACAACCTCGATCGGTTCTCCGGACTGTTTCAACTCACCGTGTCCGGCGCGCCCGGCGGGGAGTATGGCACGTTCGGATCGGGCGACGGCCTGGTGGTGGGAACGCACAGCGGCAACACCATCTGGGTCAACGAGACCGGCGAACGCATCTGTGCCGAGAACGCGGGCAACGAGAACTGGATGGCGCTCATGACCCCGAGCCTCACGCACGAGAGCGTGTATTCCCTTTTCGACCGAGCCGCTTACGAAGAGAACGTGAAGAACATCGCGTTTCCCGCCCATTCCTTCGATTATTCCATGAGCGAGCTGGACGCGCGCATCAAGGAAAACCCCTACGGCGACGCCTTTGCCGCGGACACCTTTGAGGACCTGGCAAAGCAGGTCCATGCAGCCTTCCCCGACATCGAGGAAAAAACGCTGCTCTCAACAATAGAAACCTACAACGCCTCGTGCAAGGCAGGAACCGACGCCATCTTTGGCAAACCGGCGACTTATCTCAAGGAGCTCGCAACCCCGCCCTACTACTTCATCTACATGCCGCAGGCATGCATGGTCACCTTCGGCGGCATACGTACAAACCGCCATTTCGAGTGCGTGAACGAAGACAACGAGCCCATTCCGGGCCTCTATGCCGTCGGCGTTGACTCCGCCGACCTTTGGCCCAACATCTACACCATCAACGTTCCCGGAGGGACCAACGCCAACAACGTCAACTCAGGGCGGGCGGCAGCCAACAACGCACGGACCTACATCGGCCAGAACGCGCAAGGCACGGTATCATCCGACGGCGACACCTCCGCATCGACACCCACCAACACCTGGGAAACCCCAGCCGACCTCAAGGACGGCACCTACACAAGCACGGCCGCCGGCATGTTTGGGGACATTACCGCCACCGTGACGGTGTCCGGAGGAAAAATGAGCTCCATCACTCAGGAAAACGAGCTGGAGACTTCCTACATTGGCGTGATAGCGATGGACGAGACGCTGATTCCCGCAATGATAGACCAGCAGGTCGTCGGAGTCGACACCGTGTCGGGCGCCACTGCAAGCTCCAACGGATTGCGCAACGCCGTTCTGGACTGCCTGAAGCAGGCAAGCGTTTGAGGCAGGGATTGCGATTTGCTGGAAGCTCATTCCCAGAGCCACCCTTGGACCTTGTGGTTCAGGGGTGGCTTGCCTATGGCAGAAATTGTAGTGATTACTCACGACTCTTCTTTTCTCAACTACCCCTATGGCACATGTGCTCAAAACCCCTGGTGCATGCATGCTCACTCCATCGCTGTGTTATATCTTCTATCAGGTGTACGTTTTACGCTGTAACGTAGAGGTCATGCTGCAGTACCATATTTCTAGTCGACCGCCCAACATAGCAATGAACATAATGTTTTTACTTACCCAGAATGACGCTGGTCCAAAACGAATATCCCCACCCACCGTCGTACCCGAAAGTTGCTTACTTACCCAGAATGACGCTGGTCCAAAACGTGCCACCGTGTTTGTTGACCTTGCAACAGTTGCTTACTTACCCAGAATGACGCCGGTCCAAAACCCCGATGCGCGTCCTCGTACCAGCCGGAAAGTTGCTTACTTACCCAGAATGACGCCGGTCCAAAACCTCAGACGCGATGATTGCGTTCGTTGCGCGTTGCTTACTTACCCAGAATGACGCTGGTCCAAAACCTCTCATTTGCGGTCGAGGTGATTATTACAGGTAAATCGGTACATCGTTCCAAGCTTCGCCGGCAATTATTACGCAGTTGCCGGTACGGCATTCCGCTCTATCGGTACACCCCAACATATTGAGGAGTTGACTGGCAGACTTGCCTTTCTCCAAAATCTTCGTTGACGCAGCAAAGACGACTGCGTCGTTAAACGATGGATGGAGGAATCCAATGAGCAGCATAAGCTATCGCGACGTGCTCCGCCATCGAGCCGGCGGCTTGAGCTTGCAAGAAACGGCAAGCGCTTGCGGCTGCGCTCGATCGACGGTCCAAGATGTCGTCCGACGCGCAAAGGAGCGCGACGTCGGATGGAAAGACGTCGAGGACCTCACCGACGCCGAAGCGTACGAACCGGTAAGGGGAAGGCCCGAGCAAATCAACCTTTATGCGCCCGTCGATTACAAGAAGATCTACGAGGAGATGACGCGCGACCGCACGATGAAGCTGACCATCCTGTGGGAAGAGTACGTCATCGCAACAGTTGATTCGAGTAAGCGGCCTTACCAGTATTCCCGCTTTTGCGAGAAATACCATGTTTGGTGTGATGCCAACGACATAGCCGTCATACGGCGCTATATCACAGCCGACATCGGAGAATTCGACTGGGCTGGTAAAAAGCTGGCCGTCTGCAATCCCGATTCCGGCGAAGTCGTGGAAGTGCCGGTATTCGTCGCCTGCCTGCCGTTCTCTCAATACGTTTTCGTCCGCGCATACCCCGACATGACGATGGAGAACTGGCTTCAAGCGGCATCCGACAGCTTCGTCTTCTTTGGTGGATGCCCTCGCATTGTCGTTATCGACAATCTTCGTGCAGGCGTGACGAAACACACCTCTGAGGAGATCGTGCTCAACCGGACATTCCGCGAGTTCTCAGAGCATTACAACGTCGCGGTGATTCCCCATGCGCCGCGTCGGCCGCGCGGCAAGAACAGCGTCGAATCGTCAGTCGACAAGTTCGCCAACAAGATCCGCCTGATGCTGCGCAACCAGCGCTTCTTCGATATCGAAGAGCTTAACGAAGCCGTTGCCGCAAAAACGGAAGAACTGAATGCGAAACCCTTTCAAAAGCGCACATCGTCTCGCGCGGAAGTGTTCCTCGAGCGCGAGAAGCCGTGCTTACAGCCCCTGCCCGAGCGCCCTTGGGAGCGCGCGACCTGGTCGCCCAAGGTAAAGGTCGGCAAGAACTACCACGTCCTATGCGCATCGGACAAGGTGCTCTACTCCGTGCCCCATCACTTCGTCGGAAAAGAGGTCGAGGTCCGCACCACTTTCCATACGGTAGAAGTCTATTGCGATGGCGAGCGCATTGCCATCCATGCGCGCCAGCGCACGCACCTGCCCGAAGATGGGCCGATCACCATTCCCGAGCATCGCGCAAAGCACCATGCCGATTACTTCGACCATGACAGCGACTGGTATCGCCGCGAAGCCGCCAAGACGGGCTCTGCCACGACGAAGGTAATCGAAGGCTTCCTTAGCGAAGGCATCGCCGAGGAGCAGGGATGGGGCTGGTGCGAAAAGCTCCTCAAACAGCGCGCGTCCCATTCGCCAGCGACGGTCGAGGGCGCATGCGCGAAAGCGCTCTCGATTCTGCCGAACCCGAGCTACAAGTCCGTGAGCACCTTAATCAAGAACGCAAGCAAGGGCACCGAGCCTGAGAATCCCGCGGGCGGCAACCCGTGGGCCATTCGTCGCTACTAGCCGAAAGGATACAGCAAACCATGCTAACGCAGCAAACGATAGAACAGCTGAAGAAGTTGAAACTGACCGCCATCACCGAGGCGGCAGAGGCGCTTGAGCGAAGCGGCCAGGCGAAGGGCCTGACCAACGGGGAATACGTGGCGATAATCGTCGACAGCCTGTACACGATGAAGATGACGGAGAAGATCGATAGGCTCGCATCGAATGCCCATATGGAAGTTCCGGAAGCCTTTCTCGAAGACCTCTGCATAGATTCCGGTCGCGAGCTCGATGCTGGGCGGATATCGCGCCTTGCGACGGGCGATTACATCTCCAAGGGGCACAACATCGTCATCCAATCCGCAGCCGGCGGCGGAAAGTCCTTTATGGGATCGGCCTTCGCCAATGCGGCGTGCCGCCAGTTCGTGAAGGTGGAGTACTTGAATTACCGCGACATGGTCGACGAGCTGCTGGTGCTTCGCACGGATCCGTTGAAGCACAAGAAGAAGATCGGCACGCTGAAACGCATCCCGCGGTAGTGCCGCAAATGTTGGTGTAATCCGTCCTAGCAAAGGTAGGCGTAGCC